>JBCCNJ010000014.1:0-50388 GCA_039025905.1 Pseudomonadota bacterium
ATAGAAACGGGTCGGTCCGGCAACGGACCGACTTCTTTTCAGGAGATCAGTATGAAATTAGTAACGGCGATTGTTAAGCCATTCAAACTGGATGATGTACGCGAAGCCCTGTCAGAAATTGGGGTACAAGGCATCACCGTGACCGAGGTCAAGGGGTTTGGCCGGCAAAAGGGTCACACCGAGTTATACCGGGGGGCTGAGTACGTGGTCGATTTTCTGCCTAAGGTGAAAATCGAGGTGGCTGTGTCCGAAGATCTGGCAGACCAGACAATAGAGGCCATCACTAAGGCGGCGAACACAGGAAAAATCGGCGATGGCAAGGTGTTTGTGTCTGCGCTGGAGCAGGTGATTCGCATTCGAACCGGAGAGACCGGCGAAGACGCCATCTAACCCAAGACACTGGCATAAGAGAGAATACCCATGGAGAACAACATCTTTGAATTACAGTACGCACTGGATACCTTTTATTTTTTGGTGGCAGGCGCACTGGTTATGTGGATGGCGGCTGGCTTCGCAATGCTCGAGTCCGGTCTCGTCCGATCTAAAAACACAACTGAAATCCTGCTGAAAAATATCGCTCTGTACGGCGTAGCCTGCACAATGTACATGATCTGTGGCTATTCCATCATGTATGGCGGCGGTGATTTTTCACTCTTCCTTAGTGGCATCACCGGCGACGGCGTGGCTGGCGCTGAAGAGCCGGCGACTTATGCTCCTTCGTCCGACTTCTTCTTCCAGGCCGTTTTTGTCGCTGCAACCATGTCGATCGTATCCGGCGCCGTTGCTGAGCGCATGAAGCTGTGGTCCTTCCTGCTATTTGCCGTGGTGATGACTGGCTTCATCTACCCCTTGGAAGGCTCCTGGACCTGGGGTGGCGCACCTGTATTTGGCATGTACACCCTCGGCGATCTGGGCTTCTCTGATTTTGCCGGCTCCGGCATTGTCCACATGGCAGGAGCCTCCGCGGCCCTGGCTGGTGTACTGTTATTGGGCGCGCGCAAAGGTAAGTACGGCGCAGACGGGCAGGTCAATGCCATTCCTGGCGCCAACCTACCGCTGGCGACGTTGGGTACATTCGCACTGTGGCTGGGCTGGTTTGGCTTTAACGGCGGTTCAGTGTTGGCCACCGCCAGCGTGGAAAGCGCGAACTCGGTAGCTGTCGTATTTATGAACACCAATGCCGCGGCATCCGGGGGTATGATTGGCGCGCTCTTGATTGCGAGAATCATGTTCGGGAAAGCCGACCTGACGATGGCGCTTAATGGTGCATTAGCAGGTCTGGTGGCCATCACTGCTGAGCCCTCCACACCAACCCCACTGCTGGCGACGATATTCGGCGCAATCGGCGGTGTACTGGTTGTGTTCTCGATTGTCACTCTCGACAAGCTGAAGATAGACGATCCTGTCGGTGCCATTTCTGTTCACGGTACCGTAGGTCTGTTGGGTCTGCTACTGGTACCTATCACGAACGAGGGTTCGAGCTTCAGCGGCCAGCTGATAGGCGCTGCCACAATCTTCGTCTGGGTCTTTGTTGCTAGCCTGGTGGTCTGGGGCATTATCAAGATGATTATTGGAATACGCGTGACCGAAGAAGAGGAATACGAGGGCGTCGATATTGCCGAGTGCGGTATGGAAGCCTATCCAGAGTTCACACAGACAACTGTGTAACGGCATTGCGGGCGCATCTTTTGATGCGTGTTTTGGGGCCCCTAGGGCCCCTTTTTTTTGGCAGTAGCAATGTTGCTTTGGTTACGACTTTCCTTGCCATTTCGGCTTTCCAGACCATAATGACCGCTACAACCAAGGGAGCCGCGCTATCATGAAGTTGATCACTGCGATAATAAAACCGTTCCGGATGGACGATGTTCGGGCAGCTTTGTCCGAGATAGGCGTGCAGGGCATCACGGCATCAGAGGTGAAAGGTTTTGGCCGTCAGAAAGGCCACACGGAACTCTACCGCGGTGCCGAATACGTGGTGGACTTTTTACCCAAGATTAAACTCGAAATCGCGGTCGCCGATAAAATGGTCGACAGCACGGTGGAAACTATTGTTAAAGCCGCGAGTACGGGCAAGATCGGTGATGGCAAGATTTTTGTCAGCACACTCGATCAGGTTCTGAGAATTCGTACTGGAGAGGTTGGCGAAGACGCGCTCTAGCATTTGCTGTGATTGCGCAGGGAGCCCAAACTCGATTGCTATTGCGAAGCCGCAATCGCATCGATAGCCTGGGGTAACTGCCCTAAGGTTGTAACGTCTTTGGTTGCAGGTTGAGCGCCGTCCGGCCAGGTTTTTTCCTTGGTATTGATCCAGACGGTATGCATCCCAACCTCGCGGGCACCTCTTATATCGTGCTCAGGATCGTCTCCCACGTGAATCACCTCACCAGCCGCCACCCCTGTTCGCTCTAGTGCGGCGTGAAACATATCAGGATGTGGCTTTCCCAATCCGATATCCTCTGCCAGATAAGCGAAATCGAAGTAATCACCCGCATCGGTTTTATAGACGTCGGCATTGCCATTGGTCAGCGCGCCCAAGGTGTATTTTTCGGCGAGTCCTTCCAGGACACTCAACGCTTCGGTATAGAGCTCGACTTGCTGGCGTTCTCTCAAGAAAACCGCGAAGGCTTGTTCGGCACCGCTTTGCGCCTCTGACTCAGAGAAGTCTGCCGCTAGCAGCAGTTCCAGCAGCGTCTGTATACGAAAATTGCTGACATGGTGCGCCAACTCGGGATGCCGTCGCCAAACCGATTGCTTGAAATCCCACAAGCGCTCGTGGTCGAAGTCGTCAATCGCACCTGGGCGATGCTTCACCAGCCAGTCTCGTTGCGCCTGCTCTGCGCGCAACAGCGCTGGCTCTACATCCCACAGCGTATTATCGAGGTCAAAAGTGATGACCTTGATACTCATCTACTTACCGCTTTCGCGCCTTTTGGCGCGGGGATGGGCCGCATCATAAACCTTTGCAAGATGTTGGAAATCCAGGTGTGTATAGATTTGAGTCGTGGATATATTGGCGTGGCCCAGTAATTCCTGCACCGCACGCAAATCGCCGCTGGATTCCAACATATGGCTGGCGAAAGAGTGGCGCAGCATGTGTGGGTGCACGTCCTGGTGCATTCCCGCTTTTCTTCCCTGTAACTTAAGCCTGGCTTGAATGCTGCGCGCGCTGAGGCGGCGCCCACGCATGCTGACAAAGAGGGCCCTATTCTGCTGGGGTGTCGCCAGGTGTTCTGCCCTCGCTCGCAGCCATTGGTCCAATGCGTCCATGGCGAACTTGCCTACGGGTACCGTCCGGGTTTTACTGCCCTTGCCAGTGACGGTCACAAGCGAGTCTCGCCTATCAATATCCCCAATATCGATGGCAGCAAGCTCCGCCAGCCTTAGACCCGATGAATAAAACAATTCCGCGATCGCGCGATCTCGCACGGAAATGGTTGAGTTATCGTTAAAGTTAAGAAACCGCGTCACCTGATCCGCGTCCAGTGATTTGGGCAGCCTGCGCGACTGCCGCGGCGCTTGCACGCTGGTGGCTGGGTTGCGTGGCTTCTGCTCCTGGCGCCCGAGATAGTTAAAAAATGAACGTACAGCGGACAAGCTGCGCTGTATGCTGTTGCCTGCCAGACCCCGGCGCCGAAGCTGGCTTATCCAGTGGCGAATATCGCCCTCCACTAATTCAGCAGGGCTAGACTTGCGTTGCTCAACAGCCCAGGCGTGCAGAGACTGTAAATCTCGCCGATAGTTTTTCAGAGTGTGAGAAGACAGCTGCCGCACGTCGCGCAAATAGTTGAGGAAGCGCACCATGGCCTGCGCGAGTTCATCGTCAGACTCGTCAAACTGCGTTTGCATGTGAGTCATATAACGATCAGGACGTCGCGGTACCCAGGCGTGGTAACAGACGCTGCATGACATCCGCAATATGCGACAGAAAGAGGGTACCCATGTCGCTGGTAAAGCGATTAGCGTCAGAGCTTCCGATCGCGATCAGTCCCACCGTGTCGGGGCTGCCAAGTGGTACTACAGCGGCAGAGCCACCGTCTCTCAATTGTGCCCGGCTGCCTTGCTTGGCGAATAAATAGCTGAACTCTTCCTTGCGCAGTGCCCCACAAACTGCTTTTTGACCGTTAAGCAGTGCGCCAATCACGGACTGTGCCTGCTCCAGGCTCTCGACTCGATAGTCTGTTGCCTGGTCCTGGTCAAACACGATGAATGTCGCGTATTCCAGCTCAAAGTCGTCTCGCATCGCCTGGCTAAAAGCATCGCTCAGTTGTGAGATAGAGTCTGCCTCCAGCAGCGTTACCACCAGCTTTCGTGTCTGTTCGAATAGCTTATCATTTTCACGCGCGTGGGCTGTTAGGTCATTCAAACGATGTCGAATATCGACATTGCGTTCGCGCAGCACGCTGACCTGCTTTTCCACCAAGGATACGGCGCTGCCGGAGGCGTGAGAGACATGTAGGTGGTCCAGAAGGTCGGGGTTACGCTGTAGGAAGTCGCTATTCTGCTTTAAGTAATCTCGAACAAGCGGTTCGTTCAGTTGCTCCAGGCTTATGGCCGACACCGCGAGTTCCGCATTTACGCTATCTTCTTCTGCTACTTGTGCAGCGCCTGTTTTATCTTTGCCAATAGACATGTTGATCCCCATCCCCTGGTAGGTCGTGTCTTTCGCCTAGGCTGCGGCGTCAGATTCTTATGCTCCCTTCGAATACTACCGCAGTGGGCCCCGTCATAATCACAGGATTGCCGCGCCCCGCCCATGATATAGAGAGCTTACCCCCAGGCAGCTCCACTGTCACTAAATCGCTTAACCAGCCTTGAATCACGCCATAGACAACAGCGGCGCAGGCGCCACTGCCGCAAGCAAGCGTCTCACCTACGCCACGCTCATAGACCCGCAATCGAATGTGCTGGGCTGAAACAACTTCCATAAATCCCGCGTTAACACGACTGGGGAAGTCTGGATGGACCTCTATTTGCGGACCGAGCTCAGCCACCGGCGCGCTCTCGACGCTCTCGACTCGTATGACTGCGTGAGGATTGCCCATAGAAATCGCACCTATCTCAAGTGAGCGATCATTGAGCGCTAGCGTGTAGCTCGATGCCTCTTTCTCTGCGAGGAATGGAATCGCTGTCGGTTCCAGACGAGGTATGCCCATGTCCACCTCTACTTCGCGGCGGCTCTTTACTCGCAGCTCAGCGATTCCGTTGCTGGTTTCCACTGTGATGATGCGCTTGGTGGTGAGCTTCTTTTCGCGTACGAAGCGCGCGAAACAGCGGGCACCATTGCCGCATTGCTCGGCCTCGCTGCCGTCGCTGTTGTAAATGCGGAAGCGAAAATCAACTTCAGGATTGCCGGGCGCTTCCACAACCAAAACCTGGTCGCAGCCGATACCCAATTGCCTGTCGGCTAACAGCCGTATGTCACGAGGGCGAAGCTTGTAACGCTGGCTGATGAGGTCAACAACCACGAAATCATTGCCTGCGCCGTGCATTTTGGTGAATTTCAGTAACACGCTTCAACCCGGTAAGCACTGTTCTGAGCGCATAATATCAGCAATGGTTTCACGCGCCCTTACAAGCTGCAGCTGTTCACCATCAACCATGACCTCGGGAGCCCGGCCTCGGCTGTTGTAATTTGAGCTCATGGTAAAGCCGTAGGCGCCCGCACCGAAGACCGCCAAAAAGTCTCCCTGAGATAGGGTTAATTCACGCTCTTTACCGAGGAAATCCCCGGTCTCGCATACTGGCCCCACGACATCCCATATCGCCTGCTGTCCGCCCTCAGCCATCGCCACTGGCTGAATGTCCAGCCATGCCTGATACAGCGCGGGGCGCAACATATCGTTCATTGCTGCATCGACCAGCGCGAAATTACGGAACGGTGTAGGCTTAAGGTATTCCACCTGAGTGACCAAAATACCGGCGTTCGCCGCGATAGATCGACCGGGTTCAAACATCAGTGTCAGCGCTCGCTCGCCCAGCTCTGCGCGAATAGCCGCAATGTATTCAGAAATCAACGGCGGCTCTTCGTCGCGATAACGCACGCCTAGTCCGCCACCGAGATCTAGGTGCTTAATATAAATATGTTGGTCTGCCAGTGAATCGACAAGCGTTAGCAGACGCCGCAGTGCGTCCAGAAAAGGCGCAATCTCTGTTAGCTGGGATCCAATGTGGCAGTCCAATCCAACGACCTCAACGTTAGGGAGCTGCGCGGCGTGCTGATAGACCCCAAGTGCTTCCGCCGCGGTCACACCAAACTTATTTTCCCGCAATCCGGTGGAAATATAGGGATGTGTCTTCGCGTCTACATCGGGATTCACCCTGACTGATATGGGAGCAATCCGATTCATTTCGCCAGCCACCTGGTTGAGGATTTCGAGCTCGGGGGCCGACTCGACGTTGAAACAGTGGATTCCAACTTCCAGGGCCCGGGCCATCTCGGAAGGCTTCTTACCAACCCCAGAAAAGACGATTTTATCCGCTGCACCACCGGCTGCGAGGACCCGCTCCAGTTCACCCTGGGATACGATGTCAAAACCAGCGCCCATGCGGGCGAGTACGTTGAGTACCGCAAGGTTGGAATTTGCCTTAACTGCGTAACAGATAAGATGCTCGCAATCTGCCAGCGCCTCACGATATTCAGCGAAAGCCTGCTCCAATGCTGCGCGAGAGTACACGTAGCAAGGCGTTCCGTGCGCAGCAGCAATATCGCTTACGGCGACTTCCTCGGCGTATAAGTTTCCATCACGGTAGCTGAAGTGGTCCATAGATGATTATGTCAGGGCTTAATACCTGATTCCTGTGAAGGCGGCTCTGTAACCGGGGTGCCGACTTCTGGCTCGTACAGCGGCCCCATTTGCCCACAGCCCAAGCTCAGCAGTGCTGTGGTCAATATGAGTAGTGTTAGAGCCTGTCGCATAGTCGGCGTCCGGTTGACAAAGCGCCGCATTATAGCGCTCGCAAGCCCTCGATAGCACTACCTCGGGATATCTGTGAATGGTACCTCTCGCTTCGAGAAGCTCGCGATTGCCGACGGCTCATGCGATCGACAAAAGGTAATTTGCTGTTCGATAAGTGTGCAGTCGCTTTATGAACTCAATTTTGGGGCAACAGTGCTAGTGGCAGTCGCTCCCAGCCCTTATGATGATGGCCGTTCTAATCGCAATTGGAGACTTCGGGTATTGAAATCGCGCGGCCTGACATACTTTTTAACCTCGTTGTTAATAGGCGTTGCACCGCTGGCTTCGGCATACGAACCCCTCTATGTGAAGAATTTAAGCCCGGTGACCGGCCTGTTGGGTCTCCCTTCTCAGCGATTTGCAGGTTCGGAACCGCACGGCGAGTTAGGCGCTGCACTGCACAGCAGCGTGGCCAACACGTATATTTTCGACACTAACAGCCAGGAGTTCTTAAATCTTGATGGCGAAACCCTGCGCTTCGCGCTGGACCTGCGCTATGGCTTTGCCCCCGGCTGGGATTTACAGCTCGAGCTACCCTGGCTAGAGCAAAGCGGAGGCCACCTGGACCGGGTTATAGACGAATGGCACGACCTATGGGGCATGTCAGATGGCGGCCGTTCTCGCGTGCCGCGCAATGTGCTCGACTACCAATATGCGTCTTCATTCGCGCCAGGTTTTCTGCTGGAAGATAAAAGTTCTGGCATCGGTGATATTACCGTCTCGCTAAATTATGCGTTTTTCGCTGACGAGAATGCAGTTGCCTCGCTAGCGCTAGGGTACAAGTTTGGTGTTGGCGATGAAGACAAATTTCTCGGCAGCGGTGGCGATGATCAATTTCTGGCTCTTCGATTCTCAGGCGATCACTTATCCGATCTACCTCTGCGCTGGCACGGCCAGCTTGGTTATTTACGCGCGGGAGACAGCGACCTGCTGGAGGGCATTCAGGAGAACAACTTGTGGTTCGCAGGCCTTAGCGTTGATTGGATGCTCAACGACCGCTGGTCACTGCTGGCTCAGGTGGACAGCAACGCCGCGCCTACCAACAGCGGGTTGACAGCCATTGGCGATACGGCGGCAACCTTCACAGGGGGTGTTCGCTGGCGCTTCGCCGAGGATTTCTCTGTCGATGCGAGCATCGTTGAAGATATCGTTGTGGAGACTGCGGCGGACGTGATTTTTCAGATCAGCGTGCGCTATAGCGGCAGATGAGAGTTCAGTGTTATCGCCATCTACCGCTCTTGTAGGACTGCAGCCGCCTGTTGCGCTGCTGCTTTAACCTGCGCCGGCGCGGTGCCGCCGACATGATTTCGGGCGGCAACTGAGCCTTCCAGCGTGAGCACAGCGAACACGTCTTCGTCGATAATTTCAGAGAATGAGCGCAGTTGAGCAAGATCCATTTCTGCGAGATCTTTGCCGTCGCGTTCTCCCTGGGCGACCGCTCTGCCCACGACTTCGTGTGCATCCCTAAAAGCCAAGCCCTTGTTCACAAGGTAGTCAGCCAGATCGGTCGCGGTCGAAAAGCCCGCGCGTGCCGCCTCGCGCATCGTTTCCTTGTTTGGTTTTATCGCGGGTATCATATCGGAGAAGGCGCGTAGACAGTCCAGCACAGTATCCACGCTGTCAAACAGAGGCTCTTTATCTTCCTGGTTATCTTTGTTGTAGGCGAGCGGCTGACTCTTCATGAGGGTAAGGAGCGATATCAGGCTTCCGTTGACTCGACCGGACTTGCCACGTACCAGTTCAGGCACGTCGGGATTTTTTTTCTGCGGCATGATAGATGACCCTGTACAAAATCGGTCTGGCAGTTCCACGAACTTAAATTGCGCCGATGACCACAGCACCAGCTCTTCGGACATGCGCGAGAGGTGCGTCATCAAAAGCGCCGCAAATGCGCAAAACTCGATAGCGAAATCGCGATCTGAGACGGCGTCCAATGAGTTCACCGAAGGACGATCAAAACCGAGTGCAGCAGCAGTTTGATTGCGATCAATCGGATAGGTGGTACCCGCTAGCGCCGCCGCACCTAGAGGCGATTCGTTCAAGCGGCCACGGCAGTCCTGGAGGCGACCAAAGTCCCGCTGTAGCATCTCGTTCCAGGCTAGCAAGTGATGTCCAAACGTGACGGGTTGGGCCGTTTGTAGGTGCGTGAAGCCGGGCATAATGGTGTCGGCATTGGCCGCGGCAAGCTTAACAATGCCCTGCTGCAAACTCGTGATTTGCAGCGCTATCGTATCGATGGCCTCTCGGAGATAAAGACGAAGATCAGTTGCTACCTGATCGTTGCGCGATCTACCCGTGTGGAGTTTCTTGCCGGTGGTTCCGATGAGCTCTGTCAGCCTCGCCTCGATGTTCATGTGCACGTCTTCCCGTTCCACCGACCAGTCGAACTGATCGTGCTCAATTTCCTCCAAGATTTGGGTCAGCCCGCCCTCGATGGCCTGATATTCATCTGCGGTGAGAACACGCGATTCGTGCAGCATTCGTGCGTGGGCAAGCGAGCCTGCGATATCTTGAGCAGCCAACCGACGATCAAACCCTACGGATGCTGTAAATCGTTGCACAAAGCGATCAGTCGCTTCCTGAAAGCGACCGCCCCAAAGTTTGCTGGTGTCCTTTTCATCGCTCATAACTGGCGAATTCCTGATCTGGTAAAGGAAAAAGTTGACTTTTTCACGAAACGCCCCGGCCAAATACGGGAAACACGTCCTATTGCTTGTCCGCGTCATCCAAGGGTGCAAGTATATCAGCTATAAAAAGGGGGAAGTGAGCATGCAGCCAGCACCGGGGCCGGTAAAGCAGGCGGGTGAAGACGTTATCCCGGGTGAGTTTATCCTGCCGGATCTTTGCGGTGGGCGCACGGTATTCACCATGGTGCTGTTGGTGGAACTGTTGGTGCTGGTCTATACCCTTGCTACCAGCGCACTGCCTGAATTCGACTGGAATACCCTGGCGGTCTACTCTCTGTTCGTACAGTGGGTTGTGCTTCTCAGCGCCGCCGTATTGTGCGCTTTACGGCGCTTTATCAATAACTTTGGCCTTCCTATGGTCAGCCTGTTTTGCTTACTGGTTGTACTTGTCGTTACTGCCCTGAGCAGCTTGTTCGCCTGGCACCTCCTACCCATGTTTAACCCGGGGAGCAGTGAGCTCTGGTGGGTGACGCGAAATTTATTGATGTCGGCCGTGCTCGCGGGCATCGCCATGCGCTATTTCTACTTGCAACATCAGCTGCTGGTACAAAAACAGCTTGAGCTTCGATCGCGCCTGGACTCGCTGCGCTCAAAAATACGCCCCCATTTTCTGTTCAACACTTTGAACAGTATCGCCAGTCTGATTGCCTCACGGCCCGATGATGCCGAACGTGCAGTGGAGGATTTGTCTGAATTGCTGCGTGTCAGCCTGAACGAGAATGCGCGCCCCACAACCGTGGCGGATGAAAAAAGGCTATGTGATCTTTATCTTGCGATAGAAAAAATGCGCCTGGGAGAAAAACTTCAGGTTGTTTGGGATATGGATGCGGCACTGGCCGAGAAGCCGATGCCCAGCCTGCTGCTGCAACCCTTGGTGGAAAATGCGGTATATCATGGCGTCGCGCAGATGGAGGAAGGTGGCAAAATCATTGTGCACATGCAATCTCTAGGAAATACGCTTGCCGTTAGTGTTGAAAACCCGGCACCGGACCGGCCGGCTCGAACTGACGGTCACAAGATTGCTATGGAGAATATTCGACAGCGGCTGCAGGTGCTGTACGGCAGTCAGGGAACGCTGCAGACAGTGAATGCGGATGGTCTTTATCGCGTAGAGCTGAGTTATCCCCTGTGGGACTAATTTGGCGTGACCAGGAAACGAAGGAAGCGATGCAAGCAAAGCGGACATCAGCCAAGAGTCGAGCGGGCGAATCTTTATCTGTCCCTTGCTTTGCTGTGAGGGCTAGTTTGTGAAAATACTTGTAGTGGACGATGAGGCCTTGGCGCGAGAACGCTTGTTGCGTTTGCTTTCGCAGTCACATCCGGAAGCCTCAGCCTGGGAGGCGGCCACTGGTGAGGAAGCGCTGAAAATGGTGCGCAAGCACAACCCGGATCTGCTGCTATTGGATGTGCGCATGCCGGGAATGAGTGGAATTGAACTGGCCGGTCGGCTGGATTCTGAAGACGAACCACCGGCGGTTATCTATTGCACGGCCTATGATGAGTACGCGTTGGAGGCACTGCAGCACCAGGCTGCTGCCTATTTGTTGAAACCGGTCAGGGGTGAAGAATTGACCAAAGCGATAGGCTCGGCGCGCCGAGTGAACCGTGCCCAGCTCTCAGCCTTGGCAGAGCTGGGTACACAAGGGGAAGAAGGTGGTTACGAGCAGCGTACACATCTGGCAAGTCAGACTCATCGAGGAGTGGAATCGATGCCTGTAAATGAAGTGCGATGTTTGTTTGCTGAGCAAAAATATGTGACAGCATACAGCCCATCAGCTGAGCTGTTGATTCCCGATTCCTTGAAGGAACTGGAGCGCGAGTTTGGAGATCGGTTTTTGCGGATCCATCGCAATGCATTGGTTGCCGTGGAGCACGTGGTGCGTCTGCAGCGCGATGAGGACGGTCCTTGGTGCGTTCTACTCGATGGGGTAAGTCACATGCCTACGGTGAGCAGGCGTCATCTCTCGGAGGTGAAAGCGCGACTCGTCTCTCCCTAAGAGGAGTCGGTTGGCGTCTATCGCGACTCTAGAGGGCGACTGGTATCATGCGGGGCAGAGTTTTTCACTAGGCGCATCAATGCCCCAAAAAATAACGATAGCGACAAGAGAAAGCCCACTGGCGCTGTGGCAAGCGGAGTATGTGCGCAGCGCCTTGCTGGCTGCACATCCTGCATTGGAGGTTGAGCTGCTGGGCATGACATCGCGAGGCGATCAGCTGCTGGAAACTCCGCTTGCTAAAGTTGGCGGCAAGGGCTTGTTTGTAAAGGAGCTGGAGACCGCATTGCTCGCGAAGCAGGCTGACATCGCCGTGCATTCCATGAAAGATGTGCCAATGGAATTTCCCGATGGTCTATGTCTAGGCGTGATCTGTGAACGAGAAGACCCATCGGATGCCTTTGTCAGCAGTCGCTTTTCATCTCTGGAGGAAATGCCAGCAGGCAGCGTCGTGGGGACTTCGAGCCTGCGACGCGAGTGCCAACTTCGAGAGCGTAGAGCGGACCTTGAGGTGAAATTTCTCAGGGGCAACGTAAACACTCGTCTACGCAAACTGGATGCAGATGAGTACGATGCGATCATTTTGGCGAGTGCCGGCCTTTTACGATTGGGTATGGGCGAGCGCATTACGCAATCGATACCGCTTGATCAGTCACTGCCAGCCGGCGGGCAGGGTGCTGTTGGAATTGAGTTGCGTGAGGGTGATAGCGATGTCATGGCCCTGTTGCAGGCACTACATCATCAGCCAACGGCTGCCAGGGTGAATGCGGAGCGCGCGATGAACAAACATCTTCAGGGTGGGTGTCAGGTACCCATCGCTTGCTTTGCCGAGTTGATTGAAGGCGGTACGCGTTTGCATCTTCGCGGGCTGGTTGGCAAGCCGGATGGCTCGCAGGTGCTGCGTGCGGAAGGAAAAGCAGCACTGAACCAGGCTGAAGATCTGGGACAGCGCGTAGCCGAGCAGCTTCTTGAGCAGGGCGCTGCGGCCATCCTCGCAGAAGTCTATGGCTAGCGTGCTGGTTACGCGACCAGAGGGTCAGGAAGGGTCGCTTTTTTCAGCAGTAGCGGCGATGGGGCATGCCGTGCATCACTTTGCATTGTTGCGAATTGAGCCCCTGCATGAGTTGGCACCTGCCGCCAGGGCAAGTGTGCAAGACTTGGAGCGTTATCAGCACGTTATTTTTATCAGCAGCAATGCGGTGCGCTTCGGCATGGACTGGATTGAATCCTACTGGCCGCAGCTCCCTAGCGATCTCAATTGGTACGCTGTGGGGAAAAGTACAGCCAGCGACCTTCAAGCGCACGGGGTCAAGCCTGAGACACCGGGTTCTGACATGAGCAGTGAGGGCCTGCTGGCCCTTCCTAAATTGGCCGACGTTCGTGGTCAACGGGTACTGATCGTAAAAGGCCTGGGTGGACGACAAACGCTGTCCCAGGTGCTTACTGCGCGCGGCGCTGTGGTGCATGAGCTTGCCTGCTATCGTCGTGAAGTGCCGGCACAAGAAAACGGCTACCTGGCGCAGAGATTGAATGCGTGGGACACTGATCTGGTAATGATCACCAGTGGAGAAGGGCTGCGCAATATGCTGTCATTGCTTAGCCCGGCGGAAACCTCTAAGTTTAGCGCTGTTACCCTACTGGTGCCTTCAGCGCGAGTAGCGGATATGGCGAAACAGTCCGGGTTCAGTTGCGTGATTGTGGCCGAAAATGCCTCCGATGAGGCGATGCTGCAAGCGCTGGCAAATTTTGGTCCAGCGCTGGAGAATAACAAGTGAGTGATCAGCAGGATAAAAACAAAAAAGATAAGGATTCCGCACAGAAAAAGAGTGCTAAAAAAAATGATACCTCCGATGTAAAAGCACAGGTGGAGGGCACTGTGGGAGCGGAGTCTCCCGCAGGCGCTGGTCCCGCAGAAGCTCCCAGCGACGACGCGAAAAAAGGCGACTCTTCTTCAGTCGATAAATCGCAGGCGAAATCCCCGAAAGTGAACAGACAAGAAAAGGCAGCGATGCAAGACCCACTTGAAACCAGTACAGGGCTGACAGAACCCTCCGACCCAAAGCCCGTCAAAGCCGCCAAAGGTGGTTCATCTGCACCGGGCTGGATCGCGCTAATACTGGTACTGGCACTGGCCGGTGGAGCTGCCTGGAGCTTTCGTGAGATTCAGACCCGGTACGCCGATATCGAGAGCAAGCTGAAATCGCTCGACGAGGCCGAGAAACAGGAGGTGAGCGCTAGCGATCTGACGAAGTTGGAGAGCGAGACACAGGACAAGCTGAACGCCGCGCTAAGCAAGATACAAAGTGTGAGCACGGACGCCGAACAGCAGTCAAAACAGGTCGCACAGTCGCTCCAGGCTTTACAGACTAAGGTTGCCGAGCAGCAGTACGAACTGGCTCAGTACAATACCAACGATCGCGAAGCCTGGCTGTTAGCGGAGGTGCAGTATTTGTTGCGACTGGCCAACCAGCGTCTGGTAATGGGCAAAGACATCACCGCGGCGCAGACACTGCTCACCAGTGCCGATGGGATTCTCTCCCAAATGGATGATGTTACCTTGCATGATGTGCGCGCGGCCATTGCATCAGATCTCGCAGCGTTGCGTGCCGTACCAAAAATCGATGTTGAGGGAACGTATCTGCGACTGTCCGCACTCAGCGAGCAGGCGGGAAAGCTGGTGATCTTCCAACTACCCGAGGTGGAGACGCAGCCGTCGGCGGATTCGGGGGATGACTGGCGCTCTCGTCTAAAACAGGGCTGGCAGGCTGCTATTGCAAAGGTATCGGACTATATCAGGTTCAGTCGCCGTGACGTCCCCATGCAGGCGCTAATGGATCCCCAGTGGGAAGGACTCGTAAAACAGAATTTACGCATGCTATTTGAGCAGGCGCAGGTCGCGCTGCTCTCCGATAATCAAGAACTCTATCAGGAGAGTCTCAAGCGCTCTCAGCACTGGGTCGCGGAATTTTTTGAGTCAGACGGTGCGGCTGCTCGCGCCATGTCCACCGAAATTGGCGATCTGGAAAAAGTGGACATTTCCGTCGAATTACCCGACATCTCTGATTCCGTAAAGGCTCTCGACGATGTGATGAAGCAGCGCCTGCAGACGCAAACGGGAGGCGCACAGTAGACCATGCGCAAGCTCTTTGCACTGTTGTTAATCGCACTGCTATTGGGTGTCGGACTTATCGCCGTTATCGAAACGGATCCCGGCTATGTGCTTGTCACCTATGGTAATTACACGCTAGAGACCAGCCTCTGGATAGGGCTTGTACTGCTGTTTTTACTGATGTGGGCGATGTATTTGTTAATTGGCCTTCTGCGCCGGGTGCTTGGCGGGCACAGAGTATTCAGCGGCTGGGTGAAATCCCGTCAACATGACAAGGCTATGCGGCTGACCAACCGCGGACTACTGCACTATATTGAGGGTGACTGGCAGCGATCGCGCAAAGAGTTGATGCGCGGGGCGAGCGAAAGCGAAGCACCTCTTGTGAATTACCTGTTAAGCGCACGGGCTAGCGCGAACCTGGGTGATCAGGAACAGGTTGAGGCGCAGTTGCGTTCCGCGGCGGATGCCAGCAAGGATGCGAAAACCGCGGTCGCTCTGACCCGTGCGGAAATCCAGCTGCAAGAGGGGTCATATCGACAGGCAGTCAGGTCGCTTGACGAAGCGAAGCGCAACCCGGGCCGTTACCCGCGAGCGATGTCGCTACTGAAAAAAGCCTATATCGAATCGGGCGATGCCCATGGTTTGGCGGAGCTGTTGCCAAAGCTTAAAAAGCACCAGTTGATATCCAACGATGAACGCCTAGCACTGGAGCGTGACCTGTATGGCCGCATGTTGCGCGAGTCTGGCAATAACCTCGATGAGGTCAATGAGACCTGGCATAAGATCCCCGCATCGATACGCGCCGATGGCAATATGATCCAGGCTTTTGTCGGGCTCCTTGTCTCATTGGGCGGCAATGCGCAAGCGGAAAAAGTCATTCTGAAAGAACTGAAGAGTCGCTGGGATACCGCCCTTGTGCGCCTTTACGGATATGTTGAGAGCGATGATGCGGGAAAGCAGCTAGGGCATGCGGAGTCCTGGCTGGTTGATCATCCTGACGACCCTGAGCTATTGCTCTGCCTGGGTAGGGTAGCTGCGCGCGATAAGCTGTGGGGTAAGTCCAGAGACTACTTTGAACAGAGTTATCGTCTTAACCGGACTGCAGAAAACTGCGCCGAACTCGGCCGCTTACTGGATGCTCTGGGGGAGCCCACGGTGGCGGCGGCTTATTTTCGAGAGGGCCTCTTGCTGCAGGAAGGTCAACTACCCAGCTTACCCAAGCCCGAAAAAATGGTGCCGCAAACGCAGCTGCTGGCGCGTAAGTAGTTCCCGTATCCCCACCGAAATCTGCCGCATCTAATAAGTGATGTCTGACGGTGCGTTGCGCCGAAGTGAATCAGAACAGTTGTACGGGAATGTTGCCCACAGGTTGGGAGATCAACTGTCCTAACGGTCGATACCAAGCTGATCCCAGACCTCATCTACGCGTGCCTTTACCGACTCATCCATGGAAATGGGCGTGCCCCACTCGCGAGTCGTTTCTCCCGGCCACTTATTTGTGGCGTCGAAGCCGACCTTTGAGCCGAGGCCGGCCACCGGTGACGCAAAGTCCAGGTAATCGATCGGCGTATTGTCTACAAATACACTATCGCGCCTTGGGTCCATACGGGTTGTCATCGCCCAGACGACGTCCTTCCAGTCCCTGGCATTGACGTCATCGTCGGTGACGATAATGAACTTCGTGTACATGAACTGTCGTAAGAAAGACCAAACACCTAACATGATCCGTTTGGCATGCCCCGGGTATTCCTTGCGCATGGTCACAACGGCCACCCGATAGGAACAACCCTCAGGCGGGAGATAAAAATCCACGATCTCTGGAAACTGTTTTATCAGCAGCGGTACAAACACTTCATTTAGCGCAACACCCAGCACCGCCGGTTCATCGGGGGGCCGGCCAGTGTATGTGCTGTGATAAATAGGTGATTCGCGATGCGTAATAGCGGACACGGTGAATACGGGAAAAGACTCCACCTCATTGTAGTAGCCGGTGTGGTCTCCGAAGGGGCCTTCATCAGCCATTTCTCCCGGGTCGAGATAACCTTCTAAAATAAATTCGGCAGTGGCCGGCACGGTTAAGCCGTGTTCTCTACAAAGTGGTGTGTAGCACTCTCCAAGCTGCGTTTTGCCGCCCCGCAACAATCCGGCGAATGCGTATTCTGAAATCCCGTCCGGCACCGGCGTCACCGCTCCCAGCGTGGTAGCAGGGTCTGCTCCCAAGGCGAGTGCGACCGGATAGGGCTTGCCCGGGAACTTGAGCTGCCAATCGCGGAAATCTAAGGCGCCGCCTCGATGCGACAGCCAGCGCATAATTAACTTATTGCGACCGATAAGCTGCATGCGATAGATGCCGAGATTAAGGCGATCTTTTTCAGGACCGCGAGTGATCACCAGCGGCCAGGTTACCAGTGGCCCGGCGTCCCCAGGCCAGCAGGTTTGAATGGGTAGCTTGTATAGATCAACCTCGTCTCCTTCGACGACGTGATATTGGCAAGCCGGATTGCGAACCATCTTTGGCCCCATGTTTAGCACCTGTTTAAGCACTGGGGCTTTGTCGATTGCATCGCGAAGGTTTTTCGGTGGGTCGGGTTGCCGCAGAAAGGCCAAGAGCTCGCCCAGTTCGCGCAGGGCTGAAATTTTTTCTTCGCCCATGCCAAGTGCCACGCGCTGCTCGGTACCGAATAGATTTACCAGCACCGGTGTGGAGAAGCCTTTGGGGTTTTCAAATAGAAGGGCGGGCCCTTGCTGGCGTAGAGTGCGATCGGCAATCTCAGTCATCTCCAGCACCGGGTCGATCTCGGTCTGGATGCGAACGAGTTCACCTCGCTGTTCTAACACAGCGATAAACTCTCTTAAGTCTGCATATTTCACTGCAGTTGCGGGCTCGTTATTCAGGCTGTCTGGCTAGCGACAGTACACGCTGAAGTCAATGCACGCAATCGCGTGCATCGCGCAGGAAGTACGGCTATTTGCGCTTCATAGATTTGAAGAACTCATCGTTCGTCTTGGTATCCTTCAACTTATCAGACAAAAACTCGATGGCGGCGAGATCTTCCATGCCGTGCAGCAGTTTGCGCAGGATCCACATGCGCTGCAGTTCGTCTTCTGCAGTGAGCAGCTCTTCGCGTCGCGTACCCGAGCGGCGAATATTGATTGCGGGATATACGCGCTTTTCGGCTACCTTCCGATCCAGGTGTAGCTCCATGTTACCTGTGCCTTTGAACTCCTCGTAAATAACTTCGTCCATCTTAGAACCGGTATCGACCAACGCGGTTGCAATGATTGAGAGGCTGCCGCCTTCCTCAATATTACGTGCTGCACCAAAGAAGCGTTTGGGCCGTTCAAGCGCGTGCGCGTCTACACCGCCGGTGAGCACTTTGCCGGAGCTGGGGATTACGGTATTGAAGGCTCGGGCTAAACGCGTAATGGAGTCCAGCAAAATGATCACGTCTTTCTTATGCTCGACCAGGCGCTTGGCTTTTTCGATGACCATATCTGCTACCTGAACGTGCCGCGAGGGCGGTTCATCAAACGTGGAAGCTACAACCTCAGCGCCTCGAACCCCAACGGAGCGCTGCATTTCGGTCACCTCTTCAGGCCGTTCGTCAATCAATAGAACGATGATGTAGCACTCTGGGTTGTTCGTAATAATCGCCTGGGCGATGTTCTGCATCATAATGGTCTTACCCGCTTTTGGCGGTGCGACCAGAAGGCCCCTAACACCCTTACCTAGCGGCGCGACCAGATCAATAATGCGCCCGGTGAGATCTTCGGTGCTACCGTTGCCGGTTTCCAACGTAAGACGCTGATCCGGGAACAGCGGCGTCAAGTTCTCAAACAGTATCTTGTGTTTAGAGTTTTCGGGCTTGTTGAAGTTGATTTCGCCGACCTTGAGCAGCGCAAAGTAGCGTTCGCTGTCCTTAGGCGGGCGAATCTTTCCTGAAATCGAGTCGCCAGTGCGGAGGTTAAAGCGTCGGATTTGGCTAGGCGAGACGTAAATATCGTCCGGCCCAGCGAGATAGGAGCTGTCCGCAGAGCGCAGAAAACCAAAGCCATCTTGCAGGATTTCCAATACGCCATCGCCGGAGATGTCTTCGCCGCTCTTTGCGTGGCGCTTGAGGATCGCAAAAATAATATCCTGTTTGCGGGAGCGCGCCATGTTGTCGAGCCCCATTTCCTTTGCGATATCAATGAGGTTCTGGGTGGATTTCGTTTTCAGGTCGGTAAGATTCATAGAGCAGAAATGCGGTTTAGTTGTAGAAGAGAACGGACGGTTTTATACGGTTGAATACGAGCTGGCGGCGCCAGTGAACGGTGCTGTGTTAGTTGGGTGTTGGCTTATTATCGAAGCACGGGGATGTGCTTCGATTGAGAAGGTAGCACGCCCGGCAGGTGTCGTCTACCGCTTTTTTGGCGTTTCGTTAACTATTCCTGGGCTGTGTGGCTCTGGATTTACCTAACCAGGCTGCGGTTAAACAACTTCCTGTATAAACGCTTCGAGTTGCGTCTTTGACAGCGCACCCACTTTTGTGGCCTCTGCATTGCCGCCTTTGAACATAATTAGCGTAGGGATGCCGCGAATACCGAATTTCGGCGGAATGTCGGGGTTGGCGTCCACGTCGACCTTGCACACCTTCAGCTTGCCATCATACTCCGATGCCACTTCCTCCAGGACAGGTGCGATCATCTTGCAAGGCCCGCACCACTCCGCCCAGAAGTCCACCAGTACCGGAATGTCGGAATTAAGCACCTCAGCGTCAAAAGTGTCGTCGCTTACGTGTACGATTTGTTCGCTCATCTCTATCTCCGATTGATCGCTGAACGTCGTGTTCACAATTCAAAAGAGAATAATACCACTGGCAAAGCAACGGGCAACTGCGTGGGTAGAGTATTTGGTAATGCTCATATTGCTACTCGGTATAACCGATTTCGCTAGCGTGACGAACATATCTAGGTGGAGAGTGTCTCAGGACTGTCACGCGAGGCGCAGCGATATTTAGACATATACTCGACAATAGTGGTCAGTATCTGGCTTTGAGAGTAGTCTCGTTGAGATAAACAAATAAACAATCACATAAAGAAAAGGGAATTCGAAAGTGTCCTCCAAAAAGATCATTGTTATTGCCATTTTTGCAATCGCAATTTTTGCCTTCATTCAATATGACTTGATTACCTACCTTGAACTCGATGTATTAAAGGAAAGCATTGGCGATCTGAGAGCCTGGTACAACGAAAACCCACTGTGGGCCGGTTTTTTGTATTTCGTGCTCTACGTCGCAATGGCCGGTCTGTCGCTCCCAGGCGCGGCAATTATGACCCTCGCGGGTGGCGCTCTGTTTGGTTTCTGGTACGGACTGTTCCTTGTGTCTTTTGCCAGCAGCGTGGGCGCCACGCTCGCGTTTTTGGTGTCTCGACTGCTGTTGCGCGATTGGGTGCAGGGCAAATTTGGCCGCCAGCTAAGCGCCTTTAACGCGGGCTTTGAGAAAGACGGCGCCTTTTATTTATTCTCTCTGCGGCTTGTTCCTTTGTTTCCCTTCTTTGTTATCAATCTGCTGATGGGTTTGCTGCCGATTAAAGCCTCGCGTTTTTACTGGGTATCGCAGCTGGGCATGTTTCCGGCTACTGCAGTGTACGTTAACGCCGGCACCCAGCTGGGAAGCGTGGAATCAGCAGGGGATATTCTGTCACCTGCTTTGTTTGTGTCTTTTGTGCTGTTGGGTATCTTTCCGCTTGTGGCGAAGTGGGTATTGGGATACCTGCAGTCACGTAGAGTGCTCTCTAGCTACCAACGGCCAGCAAGCTTCGACACCAACATGGTTGTCATTGGTGCGGGTTCGGCCGGACTGGTCGCAGCTCTTATTGCAGCTACCGTCAAAGCCAAGGTGACCCTGGTTGAACGTCACAAAATGGGCGGTGATTGCCTCAACACGGGCTGTGTTCCAAGTAAAGCGATTATTCGCTCTGCGCGAGTTGCTCAGTACGCACGTCGCGCGGAGGATTTTGGGCTGGCGCCAATAGACGTGCAGGTCAATTTTCCAGCCGTTATGGAGCGCGTACAATCAGTGATTAAAACCATTGAACCCCACGACTCCGTTGAGCGTTTCACCTCACTGGGCGTGGATTGTGTTCAGGGTGATGCGCGCATCGTCTCGCCCTGGGAAGTGGAAGTGGATGGCAAAAGGATTACCACCCGCAATATTGTGATAGCCAGTGGAGCCCGTCCTCGAGTTCCTGATATTCCGGGTCTGCAAGAGCTTGACTACCTCACCTCTGATACGGTCTGGGAAATTCGTGACCTGCCTAAAAGGCTGCTGGTGCTGGGAGCTGGACCTATCGGGTGCGAACTTGCTCAGGCCATGGGGCGTTTGGGTAGTGAGGTGATGCTGATAACCCACGCTGATCGCATTCAGCCGCGAGAAGATACCGAGGTGTCTGCCCTGGTTGAAGATGAGATGGTCGCGCAGGGCATGACTGTCCACACACGCTATGAAGCGCAGTCTTTTGGTCGCGACAACGATGGTCAGTACGCGGTGTTCTCTACGCCAGAGGGCGAAACGAAGCTAAGCTTCGATAGAGTCTTGTTGGCGGTTGGACGCCAGCCCAATGTCGAAAATTTGGGATTGGAAGCGCTGGGCATCGCGCTTTCGCCGAAGGGCACGATTGAAGTCGATGAATACCTGCGGACCTCAATTCCTACGATATTAGCCTGTGGTGATATTGCCGGTCCCTATCAATTTACCCACATGGCCAGCCATCAAGCCTGGTTCGCGACAGTTAACGCCTTGTTTGGACGATTCCGCAAGTTTAAGGTGGACTATTCCATTGTGCCTTGGGCAACTTTCACCGACCCGGAAGTCGCGCGAGTCGGCTTGAACGAACTGGAAGCAAAAGAGCAGGGTATCGCGTATGAGGTCACTCGTTATGGCATTGACGATCTTGATCGCGCGATTGCTGATGGCGAGGCGCATGGTTTTGTCAAAGTGCTGACGGAACCCGGCAAAGATCGCATTCTGGGTGCGACGATCGTGGGCTATCACGCAGCTGAATTGCTCGCGGAGTTTGTGCTGGCCATGAAACACGGCATTGGCTTGAACAAAATTCTCGCCACCATCCATGTCTACCCCACACTGGGAGAGAGCAATAAATTTCTCGCCAGTGAATGGCGCAAGGCGCGCAAGCCGGAGCGCTTGTTGTCCTGGGTTGAACGCTATCACAACTGGGCCCGAACTTAGCGAATTCCGCCACGCTGAACTCGCCGTTGTCGATGGCGGAGAATTGGCAGGTTTACATCTTGGAGTGTGCCGATGGCAGTCTCTATACGGGTATCGCGCGCGATCTGGAGCGACGAATACTTCAGCATAACGGCGAGTTGGCCGGTGGCCCACGCTATACTCGCGGCCGCCGCCCGGTGAAACTGATGTGGAACGCTCCCGCAACGGATCGAAGTGCCGCGCAAACGCGCGAGGCCGAGATCAAAAAACTGAAGAGAGCAGAAAAGCTCCGCCTGGTGAATCGACTAGCTGACTGAGGTATCCAAGCCTTCATCTGCGGCTTCTGCAGTGATCGCCTCCAGGGCTGTCTGCTGCTCCAACCACTGTTCTTCCAAGCCGCTAAGCTTTTGATTTAGCTCCGCCTCTTGACGCATGAGTAGGGAAAGTTCGCTTTTACGCTCTTGCAAGTACAGCTCTGAATCGGTCAGCCGCCGCTGTAACTCAGTGCGCCTTGTCTCTGCGTCGGCTATTGCTTCTTCTAGCTCTCTAAGCTTCTGCTTTAGTGGTCTGAGCTGATCACGCTTTGCAGCCGAACGCTGCCGCTTTTCCTTGCGCGATTCGTCGGGAGGGTTGTCCGCCTTAGCTCGCTCCGCCTGTTTGAAATTTGAGAGGACCCAGCGCTCATAGGCATTGAGATCTTCCTGGTAAGTATCAACCCTGCAATTGTGAACGAGCAGCAGTTCGTCCACGGTATTGCGCAGCAGATGGCGATCGTGGCTGACGAGAATGAGTGCACCTTCATAGGTTTGCAAGGCGATTTCTAGCGCGTGTCGCATATCGAGATCAAGGTGGTTCGTAGGTTCATCCAGAACGAGCAAATTCGGCCTTTGCCACACCAATATGGCCAGTGCCAGCCTAGCCTTCTCTCCGCCTGAAAACGGTGCTATCG
The DNA here is from genome assembly GCA_039025905.1 of Pseudomonadota bacterium. Classification (GTDB taxonomy): domain Bacteria; phylum Pseudomonadota; class Gammaproteobacteria; order Pseudomonadales; family Halieaceae; genus JARRPM01. The sequence goes on from JBCCNJ010000014.1 coordinate 22,907, forward strand.
GGCATTTTGCGTCGTCACCACGAAAATTGAAGCCGCCAAGAAAATTTAGAATGTCTTGCTCGCGTGTATCGGGGCCTAGGCGCTGAATATGGAGGAATGCGCTGGCCTGCAAGTCTAAAGCCTCCAGCTGTTGCTGATTGAAGTAGCCGATACGACAGTGTTCACCGCAGGTGCGATCACCTGATAGCAGTTCTAGATCTCCAACCAGGCTTTTCATTAGAGTCGACTTACCGGCACCGTTTCTGCCTAGCAGGCCGACACGGCTGCCGGGCCTGAGTTGAACCTCGACCTGACTCAATACGGTTGCATCGCGGTAGCCAAGCTCGGCATTGTCCAATCGCACCAGAGGATCTGAGCTGCGTCCAGGTGCGGAAAAACTGAAGTCGAAGGGTGAGTCTATATGTGCTGGGGCAAGATCTTGCATGCGCTCCAGCTCTTTCAGTCGGCTCTGGGCTTGACGTGCCTTGCTAGCCTTATAGCGGAAGCGTCGAACAAAGCTATCGATCTCGGCGACACGGCGCTGTTGCTTCTCATAGGTTGCCTGTTGATCGCGCAGTCTGAGCGCGCGCAAACGCTCGAATTCGGAATAATTGCCTTTGTAGCTGGACAAGCGCTGGTGTTCCAGGTGTAGCACTCTTTCGCATGTCGCGTCGATAAAGTCTCGATCGTGCGAGATCATGAGCAACGTTCCCGCATACAATTGTAGCCATTGCTGTAGCCACAAAGTGGCGTCCAGATCCAGATGATTTGTAGGTTCGTCTAAAAGCAGCACATCCGAAGGCGTCATCAGGGCTCTAGCGAGATTCAATCTAATGCGCCAGCCTCCGGAAAAGCTGTCGACGGGTCGGTCTGAATCCGACTCAGAAAATCCCAAGCCCAATAGCAGTCGCTGTGACCGGCGCTCGGCACTGTAGCCGTCCAGATCAGCCAATTTGCCATGAATAACCGCAGCCTCCTCAAACTCTTCACGCGCTTCCAGGTCCTGCAGAGTGTCTCGCAGCGCCGCTAATTCACTATCACCACGCCAGACAAATTCCACCGCGGGCAGAGAGGAGGCGTGCACTTCCTGTGCCATATGGGCGAGGCGAAGGCTTGCCAGACCTTCGATATCGCCGTTATCAGCCGTCAACTGGCCCATGAGTAGGGCCAAGAGACTGCTCTTACCACTACCATTAGCACCAATCAGAGCGAGTCTTTGCCCAGGTTGAATGGTTTCGTCAACGTCTTTTAAAAGCAGCTTGCTGCCTCGACGCAGACCAAGTTGTCGCAAAATAATCATGAGGAGGCGGATTCTAACGCTGTGGAGAACGTCCGACTACTGCCTCTTAGCCCGCTAGATGCGGGGTGGCGCCAGTCAGATCGCAGTAGTAATATACGCCGCCATCGCGAAACTTAAGCACCCAGCTCGTTGTCCTAGGGTGCTCAGAAACACTGCGTTAACGGCGTTGAGCCTCTATTTCTTGGGGAGTAGAGCTCGTTCCAAGCCAGATATTCGCGAAATTCCCCTACTCATACTATTGGAAGGTAACTATGAAGACGTACGCATTGCCGCTCGCTCTTGCTAGCGCTGTCGCGCTGCAAGCCTGTAATCAACAATCTGCCCCAGCGCCTGCAGCAACAACTGAAACTGCAGAACCTGCGGCGGTACAGCTGGAGACACGGGAACAGCGTCTCAGCTACGGAATCGCTTACACACTGGGCCAGCGTATGGCTGCAGATAGCGTGCCCATGGATGTGGATGCCTTTACTGAGGGACTCCGCGATTCACTGACGGGCGCAGAGCCAAAATTGAGCCAGGAGCAAATTCAGAGCGAAATGCAGGCCTATCAGGAGGAAGCTATGGCTGAACAGCAAGCAGCACAGGCTGCGGTAGCGGTCACCAACCAGGAAGCTGCGACTGCCTATCTGGCCGAAAACGCAACTCGCGAGGGAGTAACCGTTACTGACACCGGCCTGCAGTATGAAGTGGTCGAGGCAGGCGATGGCCCGCTGCCCGGCCCTGATGACACGGTAGAAGTACACTATCGCGGTACGCTGTTAGACGGCACTGAGTTTGATTCCTCTTACAACCGAGGCGAGACAGTCACCTTTGGCGTCAGCCAGGTCATTCCGGGTTGGACGGAAGCACTGCAGTTGATGCCTGTGGGATCGACCTACAAACTGACTATTCCGCCAGAGCTGGGCTACGGCGCCGGTGGTGCTGGTGGAGTGATTGGGCCAAACGCGGCGCTGTTATTCGATGTGGAATTGATCGCCATTCCCAGTCAGGCCGAGGCCCCGGCCGGGGATGCAGAGCCAGCTGAATAAAGCTGGGTTGTTAATATGGAAGACTAGCTCGACGCCTGGGCGACCAGGTGTCGATGCGCATAGTGCAGGCCCGCGATGAGCTTATCTTCCAGCACGAAGCGCGACTCTAGCACCTCTCCCAGAGATGAAAGATCTCGTTGTAGGGTCTCTGGGTAGGCCTGCCCTCCGCCGTACTTTTCTTCGTAGGCGAGAATGACTTCAGTCGTATCTCCGATCGCGGGAATAACGGCTTTCGCGAGTTCGCTGCTGCCATCGGCAAATGTTTCCGCCTCGTTCAAGAGCTTGTTGAATACCTCAAAGTGTCCTGCGGAAACGTAGTCTACCAGTAGTCCACAGAGCGCTTTCTGATAATCCATAAGCGACGACGGCTCTAGGGGCGTATCAACTGCCACAGCAATTTGAGTGTACTGACCAAGCAGCTTGCGGCGTTCGCGCAGCCAGCGGGTCAGTAGGTCTTCGACCGCGGCGAATTGTTGATCTGGGCTATCTTCTTTTTTCACTATTGAATGCTTCCCTGAGTTAATCGATTGCGCCGCAGAGTGAAGGTATGCTCGTCACTGGGATACAAAATCACGCCTGAATTAGGCACTTTGGTTTGAGGGCAGTTTGCGAAAAAGCTGCCAAAGACAGACGATGGTGACGACCGAAGCCATAATCAGCGTTTGTTCAGGGATGCTCATTCCCAGGAATGTCCACTGAGTCTCTGCACAGTTGCCATCACCCATCAACACAAGGCTGATGGTTTCACCTAACGGCAGGGTATCCAGCATATATTCCAGGCTGGGCCCACAGGCGGGCACCTGATCTTCCGGTAGATGCTGTAGCCACACATGCCGTACGGCTATAGCTCCGCCGCCTAGGGCCGCGAGCGCGCAGATGGTCGCATACACTTTTTGACCCCAACCAGACGGGTTGTGCAGCGCTGCAATGAGCGCTACACCGCCCCAGATGACTACGAAGAAGCGTTGCGTCATGCACAGCGGGCAGGGTGGCAAGCCCAACATACCTTCCAGATAGACACGCGCAAACAGCATGGAAACCAGCGACAGCAGGGCTAGCCCGAAAAACACCATACGCGGCGATAAGGTTTGCAGCATGTAGGGCTCCCTCTGAGCTAGGTACCACTGGCCGGGCGGTAAAGTAGGGCTTTTTCTAGATAGGTGCAACAGTTTAGGGCGTAAATCTCAGTCGAGACAGTCTCGTCTACTTTCAACAAACCGCCGCAGTTGAGGGTAAAATTCAATGAAGGCGCTCTCAAGCGCTGGCCGCACCGGCGCTAATTGTGAGTCGATATCAAGGAAAGGGTTGCCGCGACGAAGGCGCTGTCCGACACGGGCTGCACTGGCTGGCACCGAGTTCCACTCACCGTAGCAACCGAGAATGTCGTACTCAATCAGTCTCGTTAACATTGCTCGCGCGCCCTCGCTGAACTCGTGCTGGCGCTGCTGCAGTATGCGATACACGCTGGCGTTAAACTGGCTTAAGGGTAGATCGCAGTAGTGCGCCCAGTGCTTGCTCAGATAGTGATCGAAGCTTAGGTCGATCAAAATGCCGGCGTAGCGGCGCAGCGCTGAAGGGAGCTCAGTGCGAAGGGAAGTGACAACATTGTGGCTATCGGTGAATGCGTCGATAGCCCGGTGCAGCCTGACACCCCGGGCCATATCGGCCGAGAGACCTGGACCGACGAGACCCTTGTGGTAATCGCCTTCCAAGGCGCCTAGTAGCAGGCCTTCATCTGGCCATGCTAGCTGGAAGTGGGCTAGGAAATTCAAGCGTTCTCCAAGGCCGTGTTCACACGCTTTGGCCTCGATTAAATCGCTTATAGGGCTCGATACTGGGCAAAATAGTTGTCTAGATGTGCTTCAAAGCTGATCGATTCTGCCTGTTCAATCTGTCGCTGCCGCTGGACTGATTGCTCGCTCTCTTCTACGAACGCTTGAAGCCTGTCCGGCGACAGTTCTCGATCGCGAAAATGTGCGGCCCAGCGCTCACTGTAGGACATTGCGAGACGGAAGAAAGGCAGATTTTGCTCCTGCATTTCTTGCAGGACTCGCGCGGACGGAGTCAGCTGTGGATTCTTAACTTTGGCGAACTGGTCGGCGATACTTTCACTATAGTCCTTTGAGCCATGTGCCTTGTCCAATAAGTCTGCAACCGCACTCAGGTCGTCGAATAAATTCTGCGCGTATTCGACCAAAGGGCGCTCGCCGCCTGCGCTCTTAAGAGTCAAGCCCGGTTTGCGACCCTGATTCACAACCGCTTCCAGGTTGCTGGCTTGCATGGTCTGAACATCGTCATCGCAAAGTGGGCTGGGTTCGAGTAAACAGTAAAGTAAAAAGGTGTCGAGAAAACGTACCTGAGTGGCGTCTATGCCCACGGGGGTAAAGGGGCTGACATCGATGCAGCGTACTTCAATATACTCGATACCACGCTCTGTTAAGGCCTTAAGTGGGGTTTCGCCAGATTGCGTAACGCGCTTAGGTCGGATAGGGCTGTAAAACTCGTTTTCGATCTGAAGCAAACTATCGTTAAGCTGTTGATAGTCGCCGTTTTGACCGGATGGAATGTCTCGATAATCCGGATGAGGAAGCAAGATGGCGCTGCGCAAGGTTTCCACATAGTTTTCCAGTGAGTTGTAGCAGATGTTGAGACCTTTCTGGGCCGAGCTGCTATAACCAAGATCACCCATGCGCAGCGCTGTGCCATAGGGCAGATGCATGCTCTTGCCCTCTTCATCAAATGGAACTAAGCCGGCGTCGTCCCTACCGCGCAAAAAGCTAGCACAAACGGCGGGCGAAGCACCGAATAGGTAGATGAGCAACCAGGAATGACGTCGAAAGTTGCGAATCAGATCCAAGTAACGAATGCTGACGAAGTCAGTGAGCGTACCCACCTGTGCCGCGTGTTCCCACTCTTGCTGCCAGAAAGCCTCCGGCATGGAAAAATTGTAGTGAATGCCGGCGATTGCCTGCATCAGACGACCGTAGCGATGTCCCAGCCCAAGTCGATAAACGGTTTTCATCCTGGCGACATTTGAACTGCCGTAGTGCGCCACGGGTATGCCATCATCCCCACTGACAATGCAGGGCATGCTCGCGCACCATAGCAATTCCTCTTCCATTTGCCGATAGGCAAAACTGTGGATGTCCTCCAACCTTTCTAAGCTCTCAACGACATCGGTACTTACCGGTGTAATGAACTCCAGCAGCGCTTCTGAATAATCCGTTGTAATGGAGGAGTGGGTCAAAGGAGAGCCCATGCCGCGGGGATGGGCAGTGGCCGCAAGTAATCCGTCTGGGGTGATTCGTAAGCTCTCTTTCTCAAGGCCTCTTCTGATGCCTGACAGTACAGCCAAAGAGTCAGGCTCTGCCAAGCGCTGCAGTTCAGTGTGCAAGTGGGAAGACAATCGAGGCTCCTTGTTTTTCTGTGCTCGCGGGCGCTTTTTCGCAGCTGCTGCGGCGAGCGTCTAGAGTGTATAGTCCCGAAATCCAGGAGTACAGCGATGGACCGCTATCATGATCGGTCCAGCTCCTGGCTATGTCACCGAGAATTGCGCGGTGAATACGCCAAGACTCCCCCCTATCGGATGTGCATGCCATTGTGAACAGCTGCCCAGGACGCTTTTCATCTCAGAGAAGCCTCATGCGCAAGCTGTCGACGCCGGCAGTAGCAATCAAAAAGTGCATTCTGCGTAGACGTCATTCTGCAAAACACCGGCAATTAACTCTTTAGTCCAACGCTAGGGCGTATTGTTCCCTACAGTGAAGATGCTACAGTAGAGGAGGTTTAAAGCTGCTGCAGCAATTGGTCGAGGTGCGGCGTCGGGGCATTGAAAACAGCACACAGTGCTACTGCGTGTCCGCTGTTTAAATAAGGGGAAAGAACGTGAGAATAACGGAGTGGCTACAGATTTTATCCACTGAGCGGGGCTCAGACCTGTATCTGAGTACGGGAGCGCCGCCCTGTGCCAAGTTTGAAGGACAACTCAAACCGATCGCCAGTGAGCTGTTGCAGCCCGGTGAGATCAAAGAGATTGCCTACGAGATCATGGACCCCACTCAGCGGGCCCAATTCGAGCAGGATTTGGAAATGAACCTGGCGCTATCTATTTCCGGCTATGGGCGTTTCAGAATAAATATTTTTGTTCAGCGCAACGAAGTGGCCGTCGTTGCCCGCAACATCGTGGCAAATATTCCAAGCTGGGAGTCACTCGGTCTGCCCGAGGTCCTGACCGAGGTGATGATGGCCAAGCGTGGGCTGGTGCTGTTTGTGGGTGCGACGGGCTCGGGCAAATCAACCTCACTGGCCGCACTCATAGATCATCGCAACACTCACACTAGTGGCCATATCGTCACGATTGAAGATCCTGTGGAATATGTGCACACGCACAAGAAGTCCATCGTTAACCAGCGCGAAGTGGGTGTTGATACTCGCAGCTGGCACAATGCGCTAAAAAACACGCTGCGGCAAGCGCCAGACGTGATTCTGATTGGCGAGATTCGCGACCGAGAAACAATGGAGCACGCTATTGCCTTTGCCGAGACGGGGCATCTGTGCATTTCGACACTGCACGCCAACAACGCAAATCAGGCCTTGGATAGAATAATCAACTTCTTTCCCGAAGACAGGCGGCAACAGCTGCTGATGGATTTGTCGCTCAATATCAAGGCGTTTGTTTCGCAGCGGTTGATTCCAACCCTGGACGGCAAGCGCTGTGCAGCTATAGAGGTCATGCTTGGCACGCCTTTGATCCAGGAGCTGATATTGCGTGGCGAGATCGATAGCGTGAAAGAGGTCATGGCGAAGTCGGAAAATCTGGGTATGAAAACCTTTGACACCGCCTTGTTCGAGCTCTATCAGCAGGGTTTGATCTCGGAGGATGAGGCGGTGAGAAATTCAGATTCTGCCAACAATGTTCGTCTGAAAATAAAATTTGCCAAGGAAAGTGCAGGCGCTGCAGGACCAGCACCTTCTGATAGTTTTAGCCTCGCCAATCCGGATGACGAAAACACAGGCAGCTTCGTCTAGCGCTGTTGTAGCTTATTCTTCAAGCTTGGCCAGAATATCGGTCCAGCGTTCGATGTCTGATTCTCTGGTAGGGATTAGCTCGAAACCTGCGGTCCAGGCGTTTTTGTCTTCAGCGCTTTGCAAGCACCATCTGACTTCCCCCGTGAGATAAAGGGTATCAACTACACCGGGCACCTCTACGCCAATCTGCATCATTGCTCCTTCAGACAGGTGTTGGCTCAGTCCCACGCGCAGGCCGCCTCGAGACATGTCTAGGGATTTGCACACAGTCGTCTTATCTGTTTTTGCGCCGCCAATACCCGGAGACACCATCTCGATGAAAACGGTGCTTTCAACCTTCAATCGTGTGTGTTTGCGCTGTTCGTCAGACATAGTGGTTCTACCCTGACTGGGCCTGTAGAGCTCTGATTCATGAGGCATCGAAATTGATGCCCTTCAGAAATCCAGTTTCCAGATAATCAGCCCTATCAGGTAGGCCCAGAGGGCAACTAATATGCTGACGCGCCATTTGCCAGACTTAGCCGGAGCCTGTTTGGCCCCTTTTCGCTCCAGGTTATGGGATCCGCAAGCTAAGCAGGAGCCGTCTTGACTGGTTTGATTGCCGCTGTAACTACAGTCCTTGCAGGTGTAGATCATATTGGTCAGCGAGTGCTCTTCAGCAGTTGGTCGACGATCCGTTCAAGCTGTTTAAGGTTATTGCATTCGGCGCTGAAATGACAAGCGCTTTGATAGCGCAGCATCTCTGAGTCACTACTGCCCCAGACTCGCCGCGATTCCGGGTTCAGCCAAATAACTTGACGGCTGCGCTGATAAATACTTTGCATGATTTCCAGCTGTGGGTCCCCGAAGTTGTTGCGTGCGTCTCCTAAAACAATAACGGTGGTGTTGCTGTTGATGTCGTCCATGGCTAATGCAGCGAAATCCTTTAGGCTGCAGCCGTAGTCGGTTGCTCCCCCATATCGCTGATTTACACGATCTATGGCCTCTTCCACCGGGTACTGTTCAAAAAATTCACTGACCTCACCGAGGTGGCTAGAGAACGCGAAGCTGCGCACTTTCGGAAGAACGTCTTGCAGGCTGTAAAGAAACATCAACAGGAATTTGGCGTAGGCGGCTACGGAGCCGCTGACGTCGCATACCGCGAGTATCTGTGGCTTCTCCTTCCGAGTCTGACGCCAGTAGGTGTTGAATAGCACACCATCGTGCGCGACACCGCGGCGAATGGTCTTTGCCATATCGAGCTGACCGCGCTTCAGTTGCCGGCGTTTTCTGGAGTGTCTGCTGGCGAGCTTTTTCGCCATCTTGCGAACCAGCTCGTAGACTTTGTGCAAATAGGTGTGCTCGATATTGTTAAGTCTGGTTTTGCTCAACACCTCGTCCATGAACTGGCGGGTCTTACCCTCGGCGTGCAGTAGGTACTCTCGCTCGACGTAGTCGCGAACCTGTTCGCGCAACATGTCCCTATAGCGTTGCAGCTCGACTAGCGCTGGACTTTCCTGTCTTTCCAGCTCAATCACCGCGCCGCGCAGTTGCTCTTCACCCATGGCGTCGAGGATTTTCCTGGTGAACTGGCCCTTTTGAGTGAACAGTGTGATCTGCCGGAGGCCAACCTGCTCGGCTGCACTGGCAATGCTGAGCGAGAGTTCTGTCGTGTCATTGTTTGTCAGGCTTTGCATCAAACTTGAATTCATCAGGTCCTGCAGTGAGCTGTCTTGTTCCGCCGCCATCGCAAGCGGCGAAAAATGTGATGCATCGCCGCTGCGGTCACTGCTGTCATTTGTGCTCTGATCCTGCGCTGTTGGCTCCGATCCGGCTTCATTCTGATCGGTTTCCGCTTGTGACGTGTCAGCAAGTCGTTGATAAAAATAGCGATCAAAGCATGACAGAAAGATTGCTTCCTCTTCCGGCGTCTTCGCCAAGGTCATTGCTAGACCATCGCGCAGCAGGGTGCGATCCGCGTAACCTAGGGTTGTTGTCACTGCCATAGCATCAAGGGTTTCGGCGGGAGAAACTCGCACGTCATGTGAGCGCAATACTTGAATAAAGCTGACGAGATTGGACTGCAAAGAGCGGCCTCCCTAGAGGTTCATTTTATGCACTGTATAACAAAGGTATCGAAACCGCATGGCAACGAACACGTGATCACTGGCGGTTTTGTAGTCATTGGGAGGAAATGTGGAGCAGTGATTGCGATTAGCCAAAGCTTAAGGGCCGTTAATTTGGTCTGCCGGTTGAATCCTGGGCTTTAGTGGGAAGCAAATTTCGCAGCTCGGCCTCCGCCGCCTCGATATCATCCTCAAATTTCAACAGCACGTTGAGAGAGCTCCTTACCAAATCCTCGTCGAGCTGCTGCGCATGCAGGAGGATAAGGCTGCGAGCCCAGTCGATGGTTTCCGAAATTGCGGGCGATTTCTTCAAATCCAGCTGGCGTAGCGAATGCACGAACTCAACTAGCTGATGTCTAAGCTGCGACTCGACATCGGGTACTCTGCTGAGCACGATGCGTTCCTCCAACTCGACTGTTGGAAATGGTATGTAAAGGTGTAAACAGCGTCGCTTGAGCGCATCGGAGATGTCTCGAGTATTGTTGCTGGTTAGAAATACCATGGGCGAAGTGCGCGCTTTGACGGTACCGATTTCGGGGATGGATATCTGGTAGTCGGAGAGAATTTCCAGGAGTAGTGACTCGAACTCATAATCCGACTTATCGATCTCATCGATCAGCAGAATAGCACCGCGCTCTTGCTGCATCGCCTTCAGCAGGGGGCGAGGCTCGAGGAAATCTTCTGAGTAAAAAATATCGCCGAACTGATGCAACCTTTGGACCGATTCAGCCAGCCCTTTCGCACCCTTGAGAAGATCGCCCAGCTTTTCCTTAAGCACCTGGGTATAAAGCAGCTGTTTTCCGTATTTCCACTCGTAGAGGGCTTTGGCTTCGTCCAGACCCTCATAGCATTGCAGTCGAATCAGCGGCACCGAGAGTAACTGCGCAGTTGTCTTCGCTAATTCGGTCTTGCCCACGCCGGGGGGGCCTTCGACCAGGATCGGTTTACGCAGCTGAAACGCCAGAAACACCGCCGTCGCGATTTTTGGGCTACAGATATAGCCATAGGATTCGAAGCCCTGCTCGATTATTTCAACCGAGCTGAGCTGCGGAAAGTCGTCTATTTGCACCGGAGATCCTCTTGTGGCGCGGTGTATTGTAACTCAAGCGGGTTTGGTAACGACTCTTCTACTACCCACCTGTCATATTCATAAAACGAACAATTTCCGGCTCACCCCGATTATCAAAGTAATGACGCTCGGGCTTGATCTCCATTGCCTCTAAAATGGTTTTTCTCAGCAGCTCTGGCGTGTAGTTGTTTGAGCGCAGTACGGCTCTCAGGTCCACTGAGTGTTCATTACCCAGGCACAGTAGCAAGCGCCCTTCGGCGGTGACTCTGACTCTGTTGCACAGGTGGCAGAAATTGTTGCTGTGAGGTGAGATAAAGCCAACGCGCGTGTCGCTACCTAAAACCTGATAGTAGCGCGCCGGTCCAGCGCTTGCGCCCGGTTCTCCCAGCGACTGCAGTGCAAAGCGTTGTTCTATCATGGAGCGCAGGTCATTACTGCTCATGAAACTGAGTAGTCTGTTATGTTCCACAATGTGGCCAAGCGGCATCTCCTCGATAAACGCAATATCGATACCGCGGCCGCAGGCATACCCAACCAGGTCCAGAACTTCATCTTCGTTGCGGCCTTTCAGGATGACCGCATTGATTTTGATCCCCTCGAACCCTGCATTAATTGCCGAATCAATGCCGGTAAGCACCTGGTCAAGATTTCCGTGCCGAGTTAGCTGGCGAAAACGCCGCGGCTGCAGGCTGTCCAGGCTGATGTTTATGCGCCTTACACCCGCCGCTTTGAGTTCACCTGCCAATCGCTGCAGCTGGGACCCGTTGGTGGTGATGACCAGCTCCTTCAATGCGGTCAACTCTCCCAGACGTCTAACCAGCGTCATAACATCATTGCGGATCAATGGTTCGCCACCAGTCAGACGAATCTTGCCGACACCCAATTCGCTGAAAGCTTTTGCGACTTGATAGTGCTCCTCTAGCGAGAGCACTTGAGATTTGGGGACGAATGTCATTTCTTCCGCCATGCAGTATACGCAGCGAAAGTCGCAGCGATCTGTGACCGACAGACGCACGTAATCCACGCGGCGGCCGAACCTATCGATGAGTAATGGGGAAGGTTCCTTCATGGCACCCACGAGTGTAGTCGGTCTCATTGGCAGACTCCAGACCTGATTGTGCGCTATCGGGGTTTACAGCAGATCCACGCTGGGACAGGATGGGACGCATAACATAAACCCGCCGGGTTCCTGTCGGCGTTCTTGTCTGGGACTAAATCAATCATGCGAAGTGCGCGAGATACAGCGCTATGGGTTGGGCCATTAGCCGCTGCGCTGACCGCTGTCGGGCTTTACAGCGCAGGATACGGCGATAACGCGGCTATCGTTGCATTTGTGGCAATGCTGTGTGTGATCTGGTGGGTGTTTGAGCCCATCCCTATCCCTGTCACCTCGCTGGTGCCTATTGCATTGCTACCTCTGTTGGGGGTGCTGACTCCAGCTGAAGTGGCACAGGCCTATGGGTCGCCTATCATTCTGCTACTCCTGGGCGGATTTTTGCTATCTAAATCCATGGAACACTCTGGCGCTCACCGACGTATTGCCCTTGCCATGGTCAATCTTTTCGGCACAGGTAGTGGGCGGCGCTTGGTATTGGGGTTCATGACAGCTTCAGCGGTGCTCAGTATGTGGATATCCAATACCGCAACCACGCTAATGCTGCTGCCGGTGGCCCTGGCCGTGCTCAATGCATCCGAACACAAAGATAAACTGGCAGTGCCCCTGCTGTTGGGAATTGCCTATGCCGCAAGCGTCGGCGGCTTGGGCACACCAATAGGCACGCCGCCCAACCTGATATTCATGCAGGTTTATGAGGAAACCACAGGACAGGATATCGGATTCACACAGTGGATGGGTTGGGCACTGCCGGTGGTGGTCATCCTGGTGCCGGCGATGGCGCTGGCACTAACGCGCAATATCAAGGGCGCGATCTCCGTGACTCTGCCCGAAGTGGGTCAATGGCGTACCGAAGAGCGTCGGGTGATGGTCGTATTTGCCCTGACGGCCCTGGCCTGGATTACGCGGCAAGAACCCTATGGTGGCTGGTCCGAGTGGCTAGGCTTACCGCAGGCCAATGACGCTTCGGTCGCCTTGCTGGCGGTGGTAGCCCTGTTTTTAGTCCCAGATGGGAAGGGCCAACGTCTCCTCACCTGGGAACGGGCCGTCACCATTCCCTGGGGCGTCTTGCTGCTGTTCTCAGGTGGCATATGCTTGGCCAAAGGTTTTGTGAGCTCGGGACTCAGCGAGTTGATGGGTGTGTGGTTAGCGGATTTGACTCGTATGCATGCGTTTGGCCTGATTTTGCTTGTAAGTTTGTCCGTGAGCTTCATGACCGAAACCACGTCCAATACTGCCAGTACCACGCTGCTGATGCCGGTGCTGGCGGCGGCGGCGCTCGCGGCGAACATGCCGCCAGAGGTCATCATGGTGCCCGCTGCCATGGCGGCCAGCTGCGCGTTTATGTTGCCTGTAGCGACCGCGCCCAACTCAGTAGTGTTTGCCAGTGGCATGGTAACGGTGGCGCGGATGGTTCGCGAAGGCCTGTTTCTGAATTTGCTTGCAGTCGCTGTAATTAGTGCGGTTTGTTATGTCCTAGTCGCTTAGGTAGAAGGGACTATTTGCTGCCGTCCCAGCAGCGCTTTGCCGTAAGGGGCGAGGGAGAGTGATACCAACAAGAGAGGATTTATGAGAGCTGCCCTTCGACTTTCAGTTGTGTTGTGGGCCATGATGATCGCCGGTTGTGAGAACAGCACAGCGAAAAGGCAGTGCGTTTTCGTCACGGTCTCGGTTTCGGTACCGCTTGAGGCCGGCTGGGAAATGATGAGCGACCTCAGCCTGCCCCATCTCTACGTGCCGGGCATCGAGCGCACAGAGATAGTCTCCAGGGAAATGAGCGGCAGCGGTGTTCATCGCCGTGTCTACGATAGTGCGGATGAGTATTTGGATGAAACGGTTATCGAGTGGGAGGAGGGAGCGGGTTTTGTGCTGAGGCTGCACGAGGGAGAGTCGCCACTACAGCCCTTCGAGCGCGCAGAGTTCAGCTACGCCATTCGTGAGCATGGAGAACAAAGCAGCCTGGTCGAACTGGCCATGCTGACGCAGATGCCCTGGGGTGGTTTTGGCGAATGGCTCGGAAGCGAGTTCATTCTTCCGGAAGTTGAAGATCGACTGATGGCGGTTGCCGCTGGTTTAAAGTTTTTCTACGAAACTGGGCGCTCTGCGACCAGCGCGGAGAGGGATCAACTGTTGGGTGAGGTCTCGTCCGTTGCGGAGGATACCGCCTGCGCACCCTTTATCTAGGTCCGTTATCTAGTTCAGTTGTCTAGTTCAGCCTAAACAGGCCAATCTGCAGGCATATCGTTTTATCTCAATAGAACAATCCGTAGGCCAACTCTGGAGCCTTACCGCTGCCGTTGCCCAGGCTGTAGGGTAAGGACTCCGTCGCTACCAAGCGTGGTGGCGTTCTGAAAGGGTCGACCTACAGACGCTCCGCTTGACGATTAAAGTAGCTCCATCATGGTTTCCGCGGAGCTAACGTCCACACCCGCTCCGGGCTCGACGTTCAGTTGAGTCACCGTGCCATCGTCTACGATCATGGCGAAGCGCTGGCTACGGGTCCCCATCCCAAAGCTCCTACCGTCCAGCTCTAGCCCCAGCGCACTGGTGAAGTCGGCATTGCCATCGCCCAGCATCAGTATTGCCTCGGCATTTTGGGCCTCGCCCCAAGCCCCCATAACGAAGGCATCGTTAACGGACATACAGGCGATAGTATCCACCCCCTTGGCTTTGATTTTGTCGGCGTGTACCACATAGCCCGGAAGATGGGTCAGGCTACAGCCTGGAGTAAAGGCGCCCGGTACTGCGAATAACAGCACTTTTTTGCCGGAGAAAATGTCGTCCGTAGAGATATCCGTTGGGCCTTTCTCGCCCATGGTTTGCAGGGTGCTGCTTGGAATTTTATCACCAATGTTGATGCTCATAATGTGCTCCTGGAGTTGAGACTATCGAAGTCTGCCAGATCAAGAAGCGGCAATCATAGCAGATGCCGATTAACTTGCATCGTTGCGAATGTCAGATTAACGCTCGGTCCAAGAGCCGATCACCTCGTCTAAAAAAACTGCCTACGCACAGGTCGATCTCAGGAGGAGGTGTGCTCTGGTTCATACTCGGTCAGCAGCTTGGTGTAAATATCTTCGCAGTCACGATAGAAGGACAGCTCTTCATTGCCAAGATAGGGCGCAACCATCGTCAGAAGCTGCAAAACACCCTGATGGATAGTGACTTCCGGTGGCCGACCCTCGTGTAGCAGCTGTTCGTAGTTAAACCAAAAAGTCAGAGTAAGCGTCATGTTATCGACCAGTCCAAGCAGCTGCTGGTCTCGCGCATCAATAATGGCTCGCTGCATTAGATTTTGACAAATGGCGAACAGTGCGGCGCGCTTTAGCTGTATCAGACGTTTAAAACCCTTCTGGATATCGGGATAGCGCTGCAATATGTCGTCCAGGTTGCAGTACAAAAAGCGATACTGGTACATCTCTTCCAGCACGACATAGAGGTAGTACCAGTTGTCTTCCACCTGCCCTTTGTCGGCATCAAGGGGCCGCTCTATAGGCGCGGAAAGCGTACTGCCTAGGGCGAGCTCGTACTGTTGGAAGAGCTCGTCGATAATCTGGTCTTTACCTTTAAAATGGTAGTAGAGGTTGCCCGGGCTGATTCCCATCTCGTTGGCAATGTCGATGGTTGTGGTGTGGGCCTCGCCTTCGACATTGAACAAGTGCAAACTGACCTCGAGGATTCGGTCTCGTGTTTTCATCGATCAGATAGACTGGCCCCTGGCTGTGGCGTGAACGTCAGCTTTTTTTCTTTCTTGGAGCCGGTTTTTTGCGCACGGCCTTCTTTGTGGATGTTTTTTTTGTGGCCGCCTTTTTAGTGGCAGTTTTCTTCGCAGGTGCTTTCTTGGTTTGCCTCGCCTGATCTGCTAGCGCTCGAGCGAGTTTATCCACTTTGCGGCTCAGTTGATCCACTTTTTTTTGCAGCGCGGCAATATCCTCAATACGAGCCGGGCGCTGCATATGAAAATTCTCTCGGACCCGGTTGATTCTCTGTTCGACCGAACTTTTTGCCGCTGTGCCGGCTTCCAAGGCATTGCGCGCGTCTTCCTCCAAAGCGCTACCGGCCTTCACGAGATCGCGGAACAGCTTGGGTGGTTCCATCGCCTTTTCCAGCCTTCCCTGTGCTTCATCTACCGCTTTGCCATAGGCTCCAACACCTGCAAGCCAGATATTTTTTGCGATTTCGCTGGCCTTATCAGACACTTTATCTTTTTCATCGCTCATATTGGTGGCCTCTCTGGTCGTTATTTTGGCGGTTATGTGCCGCATCATTAAACCAGAATAGCAGGCAAAAAAAAGGGGCCACAAAGTGGCCCCGGTAGTTCCTCATAAGCGAGGAAAGTGGTCCTGGATGGGATCCTGTTACGCGGCTGTTTTAAAGCCTACGGTTTCCTTCAGCTCTTCGAATCGCGCTTTCACCTTTTCGAGCTGCGCATCGAGCTTGGCGCGATCAGTCAGACCTTCCAGTTCAATCTTCGGCAGGTCGATGTCTTTAAGCGCAACTTTGGCATCCTTCTCTACTTTTTGGCCGCGCTTGACCAATTCGTTGTAGAGCTTGTCAGCCTTCTTACGGCGCGCTTCCATTTGATCTTGCATGTTATTGAACTGCTCCTGGGCCTGATCAAAGGCCTTGCCGTAGAAACCCAGGCTAGCCAAGAATGCCTTACGACCGGCTTCCTGTGCCTTGCTGGCAAATTCAGGTGTCGCTTTAGTCGCAGTAGTCTTACTTGCTACCGGCTTGCGCTTGGCAGCCGTAGTCTTGCGCTTGGCAGTTGTCTTGCGCTTAGGCGCAGTTTTCACTTTTGCTTGTTCAGCCATGATTTAGCTCCTTTTAAGTCACGGTTACTGGGAATCTCCTCCAGTTGCGATGTAGAGTATTGAAATAAATTAGAATAAACATACTAGAAAACGGTCTAATACTGCCGATGGGTGGCGGCAGATCCCAGGGAACTGGATTTGTAGGCGGTGGTCGCGCTAGCCACGCGCTGCGTATCATGAGATCAAAGTGGAAGATCTGAAGTAGAATAAGCGTTTTGGGATGCAGTTGATGGCGATGGAATCGAATCGCAGCCGTATTTGGGCACTTTTGGTGGCGGTGGTAGGTGTTGGTGCTGCGTATGCGCTATTGGTAGGTAAGCCAGGGCCTTCACCTCGAGAACTCAGTGAACCGCCGCCACCTGTTGTCGATATCGTGGTAGCTGCCCCGGTCACTCGGGGCCTGGAAGTGCAAACCCAGGGCACGGTTAGTCCTCGCCGTCAGATTAGTCTGGTCGCGCAAGTCGGCGGCCGCGTTGAAGCTGTGGATCCCAGGTTCGCGGTCGGTGAGTTTTTCGCCGTCGATGACGAGCTAGTGAAGCTGGAGGACGTCGACTACCGGCTGGCAATTGCCAGGGCGGAATCACAGGTTGCTGGCGCTAAACAACAGCTTGCCGAAGAAGAAGGTAGAGCACTGCAGGCTCAGCGGGAATGGCGAGACTTGGGCACCGAGCAGGGTAATGCACTGTTTTTGCGAAAACCCCAGCTTGCGGCTGCCAGGGCTGCACTCGGCGCGGCCGAAGCTGACCTGGCGGCGGCGCGATTGGATCTGAATCGAACCTCTTTGAAAGCGCCATTCAACGGCAGAATTACCGAGAAGTCAGTGGATGTAGGGCAGTTTGTGGCGCCCGGTACCCCAATCGCAGGCCTCTATTCCACCGATGCGGTGGAAATTCGATTGCCATTAACAGATCGACAGATCGCACTGTTGGATTTGCCGCTGCATTACGCTGATGGTGACACTGCGAGTTCTAAAACAGCCGACGTCGTATTGCACACGCGGTTTGCCGGCAAGCTATGGGAGTGGCAGGGGCGATTGGTGCGGACTGACGCCAATATCGACGTTAACAGCAGGGTTGTTTATGCAGTCGTGGAAGTGGTTGATCCATTCTCCCGAGAAACTGGCAGTAATAGGCCGCCACTCGCACCAGGCTTGTTTGTAAACGCGACCATCAATGGTAAGGAATTCCCCAATATTACCCGTCTGCCGCGCTCTGCCTTACGCAGTGATGGCAGCGTGATGATTGTGGATTCAGAGCAGCTTGCGCAAGCGCGTACCGTAAGGTTACTGAGCAGCACCACGCACGAAATTTGGGTGCAAGGCCTGCAAGCGGGTGATCGTGTGATAGTGCGAGAGCCTCAGCCCACCTTGATTGGCACTTTGGTACACGTTAACGATCTGGGTGAGTTTGCCGGAACCGCACCGCCGTGAAATCCCCAGACCCGGGTAAAAAGCGTTCACTTCTTGTCATCGGCGGCAACCGATGACCGGCGGTCCAATACATTGGTTTGTTCATAATCCGATCGCGGCAAACCTGTTAATGGTGCTTTTGGTAGTGGGTGGTTGGCTTGCTATTCCTGCTCTGAATAAGCAGTTTTTCCCGGAATTTGAAATCAACATAGTCAGTGTCTCTGTGCCGTATCCCGGGGCTGGTCCCAGCGAGGTAGAGGAGCAGATATGCGTGCGCGTGGAGGAAGCGGTGCATGATCTGGCTGGCATCAAGGAGATTCGTTCGACAGCTCAGCAGGGGGTAGGCACGGTACTGATCGAAGCCGAGCCCGGCTACGACACACAGCGGCTGACCGCAGAGGTCAAAAACCGTGTAGACGCAATAAATACCTTTCCCGGTGATGTTGAGCGCCCCATCGTATCTGAGGTCGCGTTCAGACACCTCATGGCCGTGGTGACGATCTTCGGCGACATCGGTGAACGACAATTGAAGGAGTTGGGTGAGACACTGCGTGATGATTTGTCTGCCCAACCCCATGTCTCTGTTGTAGAAATCGAAGTTCCGCGCCCCTATGAGCTATCAGTTGAGGTTTCCGAATTTGATTTACGTCGTTACGGCCTGACCTTCGACGAAGTGGTGGCTGCGATTCGCAGTTCTTCTTTGAACCTGCCCGCGGGCAATATCAAAACGGCCGAAGGCGATATACAGGTTCAAACTCGAGGCCAGGCCTATGAGGGCCTGGATTTTGAACAGATACCACTTCTAAGTGATACGGATGGCACGCAAGTCACTCTGGGAGAGGTCGCCACTATTATCGACGGCTTCGAGGATATGGACATTCGTACGCGTTTTGACGACAGTCCTTCTCACGATCTCAACGTGTATGTCACCTCAAACCCGGACACATTGGCCACCAGCGCCGTCGTGACCAAGTGGGTTGAGGACATCAAACCGAGACTACCACCCGGGGTGGAAGTCGTGCTGTGGCAAGACACGTCGGTACCGTTTAAGGGGCGGGTAGAAACCCTGGTGAAAAACGGTCTAGGTGGCTTGCTACTCGTGTTTCTCGTGCTGGTTCTTTTTTTGCGACCGCTTTTGGCGATGTGGGTTTGCGTCGGTATTGCCGTTGCATTCATGGGGACATTCTTTGCTCTGCAATTCACGGGCTTTAGTCTGAATATGATCTCGCTTTTTGCATTCCTACTGGTGCTGGGCATTATCGTCGATGACGCGATTATTGTGGGAGAGGCCATTCATTCTAAGCAGTCATTCGGCGAAGCAGGTGCGAAAGGTGCGATTGATGGCGCTCGTCTTGTGCTCAAGCCGGTCATGTTCGCAGTTATCAGCACCATGATCTTTTTCAGTGCCATGTTTTTCTTGCCCGGTGATATGGCACGAGCTGCGTTTTCCATACCCGTCGTTGTTATTCTGGCGCTAACTTTTTCGCTGGTAGAGTGCTTGTGGATACTGCCCTCCCACCTTGCACACATGCGTCCTGTTACCCCCAGTCGCTATGCTTGGGTGGAGTCGCTAGAGCGCACTCGACTGCGTTTTGCGAATGGGATGACGCATTTTGCACATCATCGCTACCGACGCTTTTTGGAACGCTGCCTGAAAGCAAATTTCCTGGTGATCGCGATATTTTTTGTCGCGTTACTGTTGAGCATATCCATCTTCGAAGGAGGCTGGGTCAGAACCGCCTTTTTGCCCGTAATAGCCGATGACTACGTTGAAATAGAGGTGAGCCTACGCGAGGGAGGCGCTTATGAGGAGACGCTTCGAGTATTGGATCAAATCGAAGGGGCTGCTGTGGCGCTCAAGCGAGAATACAACGAGTCGGTAGAGGACGACTCCGGGCCACTGATCGGGCACATAGATGCCAGGGCGCGTGGCAACGAGGCCAGGGTCATAGTAGAAACCTTATCGGATACCGTGGATGTAGGTGTGCTGGGCGAGCGATGGCGCGAAATGGTGGGCGATTTGGGCGATGTCGAACAATTTGAGCTCGATTATACGATCAACGAACGCGGCAAACCCATTTCGCTTCTCCTCACGGCGAGTTCCGTAGCAACCTTAAGGTCTGTAGCCGATGAGTTGCGCGCTGCTTTGTTGACCTATCCTGGTGTGTTTAACGTTAATGACAGTTTCGACATGCCCAACGAGGAGATTGTCCTGGATGTTAAACCGGCAGCTGAAAACTTGTCCGTGACGCTAGCGGATTTAGCTCTGCAGGTACGGCAGGCATTTTACGGCGCTGAGGCTCAGCGCATACCCAGAGCGCGAGAAGATGTCAGGGTCATGGTGCGCTACCCAGAAGAGGAAAGAATTTCCATCGACAGCTTGAATGAAATGCGAGTACGCACACCCACCGGTGCTGAAGTACCTTTTGATACGGTCGCCGATTTAAGTTTCGCCGAGGGTTATCTCACCATCGATAGACTGGATCGCAAGCGAGTCATGTCGGTTACCGCCGAGTTATCGGCGATCGCCGCAGAACCGCGAGAGATCGTCGAAGACCTGTTGAGTAAGCGCTTAACGGACTGGCAAACGCGCTACCCCGACCTGAACATTAGGCTCGATGGCGAACTCGAGGAAGAGG
The DNA here is from genome assembly GCA_039025905.1 of Pseudomonadota bacterium. Lineage (GTDB taxonomy): Bacteria > Pseudomonadota > Gammaproteobacteria > Pseudomonadales > Halieaceae > JARRPM01. The sequence goes on from JBCCNJ010000014.1 coordinate 43,391, forward strand.
AGGCATTTCTGAATGCCATGCTTCGTAGTATGGGAATGGCGATGCTCATAATCTACGCCTTAATGGCTATCCCGTTTCGCTCCTACTTTCAGCCGCTACTGGTCCTGACGGCTGTCCCTTTTGGTTTTATGGGTGCGATTTTTGGCCACATGATCATGGGACTGGAGGTGAGTATGTTTTCCCTGATGGGAGTGCTTGCCTGTGCGGGCGTGGTTGTTAACGACAACCTGGTGCTGATTGATCGGATCAATCAGCTACGAGCCGCTGGCCATTCCCTGATGGGATCGCTATTGCAGGCAGGAGAGGATCGATTTCGCCCCATCATTCTCACCTCTTTGACCACCTTTGTCGGGCTGCTTCCAATCATGTCGGAAACTAGCGTACAGGCCCAGTTTCTGATCCCCATGGTCACGTCGCTGGCTTTCGGGGTACTGTTTGCGACCGGCATAACACTATTACTGGTACCCTGCCTGTATTTGTTTGGGGAACAGTTTTCCGCATTTTGGTTGGCTCGCAAGCAAGCCCCTGGGGATGCCGCGAAAGAAGTATAATGGGTGCTTCCCGCATTAATCCTTGTGTCGTGCTGGCTTGGGACTAGCGATCAATGCAATATCGGTTGTGCTTCTGTGTTCCCCAACAAAGCTTGCAGATCCTCGCGACGATGGATGTACTGCTGGTTGCAAAACTCGCAATCCATTGTCACTGCGCCCTGTTCCGCAAGAATGGACTCCAACTCCGCAGGTTCGATGGCAGACAGAGCTCTCAAGGTGCGTTCGCGAGAGCAACTGCAGTGAAATCGAATGGCGCGGGGCGTAAATAGTCTGACGGCGTCCTGGTGATAAAGACGATACAACAGATCCTCCGTACTGAGGTTGAGTAGCTCCTCGGGGGTGATTGTTTCAGCAAGTGTGCACGCGTGTTCCCAGAATTGTTCCCTGCGCTCCGGATCCGCGATGATGTCCGGTGGTAACTGCTGTAGTAACAGGCCGCTTGCCTGCTGATTACTTGCCGCCAACCAAAGACGTGTTCCCAGTTGTTCGGATTGCTGGAAGTAGGCATCGAGGCAATGTGCTAGAGAATCCCCCTGTAAAGGCACGATGCCCTGATAACGCTGACCTTGAATGGGGTCGACTGTGATGGTCAAACTGCCGTCACCAAGCAGTTGTTCAAACTCGGTTGCGGTCGCCTGATCGGCGCCGCGCGCGATGCCTCGGACATCACCATCACTGGTGCACTCAGCCATCAGCAGTGGTATCTGACCTTTCGATCTAGCCTGCAGTATCAACTTGCCATCAAACTTGAGCGTGCTGCGCAACAGGACTGCTGCGGCCAGCATTTCTCCCAGCAGGCGTCGCACACCTGGCGCGTACTCGTGGATCGTGAGGATCTCCTCAAAAGCAGCGTTCAGGCGAACGCTTTCTCCCCGCACGTCTGCCTGCTCGAATAGGAAGCGGCGTGTCTTATCCCGCTGCCTGTCTTGCCGCATCTCATCAGATTCTTTTGACATAGCGTTATTGTAAGCGAATTAGTCGGCATCTGACTGCATGACTGAACTGGCAGCCATGAAAGCCCGTACCCAATCATATAAAACTCTGTCAGTGTCTGTCGCTTGGCGGGCCGAATACTTAAAGGAGATTGAGCGTGCGATTCAACTATCAGGTTGGGATGAGCGAACCGGATCACTATCTGCCTTTGGCGAAAGAGGCGGAAGCGGCTGGCTTCCACGGGATTACCGTGCCGGATAGCATCTGCTATCCACAGGAATGCAGCTCCAAATACCCCTACAATAAAGATGGGAGTCGCGAGTTTTTGGAGAGTATTCCCTTCGTAGAGAGCTTGATTTCGGTCGCCGCGATGATTGCAGTCACCCAGACGATAGAGTTTGCCACTTTTGTCTACAAGTTTGCGGTCAGACAGGCTCCCGTTGTCGCCAAGCAAGTTCAGGGGCTTCAAGTTCTCTCCAAAAACCGATTTCTCTTTGGCGTCGGTATCAGCCCCTGGGAGGAAGACTTCGCAGTATGCGATGTACCCTGGGAAAAGCGTGGCAAGCGCCTGGACGAGCAGATCGAGATATTTCGCGGCCTGGAAACCGGTGATTTTTTTGCCTTTGATGGGGATCTGCATCACATGCCTGCCAACAAGATGAACCCAGTACCGTCGCAACCCACCCCGGTATTGATAGGTGGGCATGCGGAGCCGGCTCTGAAGCGTGCGGCGCGAGTAGGCGATGGCTGGATGTGTGCCGGTGCTGATATGCAGCAACTGACCGCTTACATACAGCGTATTAATCAGCTGCGTGACGAGTATGGCACCGCTGACAAGCCATTTCGTGTTTACACAACCGGGCAGGACGCCTTTACAAAAGAAGGTATCGAAGCGCTGGAGGAAATTGGGGTTACGGATGTGATTATCGGATTCCGCAATGTCTATGAGTTGCAGCCAGATCACTCCCTGGAAGAAAAGATCGCCATGTTGAAGTGGTATGCGAACGAATTTATCCAAAGCTGAAACGACTTATCGTTACACGCTCTGGGAAAGTTCTTTAGGAGAGATTGGCGGCACATGAGTAGTACGCAGCGGTTGGCGCGGTGACCGAATCGCGCAGGGGGATTGCGCGCCACGGTATTGAGTATTGATTCACCAACAGTCAGCAACCAGTGTTCTATACTGTAGAAAAATAACAAGCAGGTGAACAAGATGGCTGGATTTCGTGTCAGCAAACCCTACACCATGCCAAAAGAGGAAGTTAGGGTGGCGGCTGAAGGGCTCGCCAGTGAATTGGAGCGAGATCATGGCGTGCGCAGTCGTTGGGAAGGCGATACCGTTCGCATAAAAGGCGCGGGCGTGGACGGGCTAATGTCGTTTTCTGATGGCGTTGTGGATGTGAATGTGAAGCTGGGCTTAGTCGCCTCTATGTTCGAGCCAGTATTGCGTAAAGAAGTTCAGCGCTATCTCGATAGTTATGTGAGTTGATTCAACCTAAAATGATGCTTGGCTTGGCGTGTCAACCCAGCACGTTCACTCCGGCGAGTGGATCCTTCCCCTGAAGCAGGTCTGCCATATCTTCTGCGAGAGCCAGGCTTTCTTCGATGCAGTTCTGCCAATAGCGAACGCGTTCTTCATAGCCCATTCGAGTGAAATCACCGCGATCCGGGATCTTCCCTTGCGGCAGTTGTGCAACAAACTCATCGCTTGGACAGAGCAACACTAGCTTTTCGATCTGTTTCAGCTCTGCTCTGCGCCAGGGCAGTCCTTTGTCGAACCAACCCGGCACGACGCTGGCGCTGAAATGTGGGTAAAGAATCAACCCTTCCCCCAAGTAATGCCTCAGATCGAAGTGGTAGTCGACGATGCCGCCATCCCAATATTGCCCGGCAGGTGCGCCGGTGATATCGCGCTCCCCTGTCAACACGAACGGTATAGCGCCGCTGGCGTGCAGCACTGCGTAGACATTGCCTTGCTCTAGCGTGCAAAAACAAGTGTTGAAGTCGTGAAACAGCAATTGTGAGTTGGGTTCGCTAGAAGAGTGAAAGACCACTCTCTGAAAAAGGTGTTTCAAAAAACCCCTACTGATTGCATTGCCAAGCGCTGCGGCCCCCATGCCAGTAGCCAGTAGTGGTTTCGAAGAGGCAGCGGCAGGACCACGGCCTCGCGAGGTGACAATGTGTGTCTGAATGCGCGGATGGTTGGCTAGTTCGCGAGCGCCATGTTCGCCCAGCACGCCACGCAGTATGCGATGGCCTGACTCGCTCACTTCGGCAGCGGTGGGCTTGCTGCTGAATCGCTGATATAGATAGCCTGCCTGTAGTGCATCAATTGCGGCAATCGGATCTGGCATGGCCAGGCAGGTATTGCGCCAGGCTCCGATAGAAGAGCCGATTGTGGTCAAGCGGTGATTGGAGTTGTGCAGAAAATCGCCGAACAACAGTCGATCCAGATGGGTAAGTACAAACCATTTCGGTCCGCCGGATGCACCCACCAATAGGCTGAAGAGTTCAGCCGACCAGCCCCGTTCTGCGATTCTGTTTGCGGCTACTTTGCCAGCGTAAACCGAAAGTGCTCTACGCGTCATTGCGCACGTCAGCGGGTGACTTCCCTGTCCAGCGCTGATAAGCGCGACGGAAATTGGACGCGTCGTTAAAGCCGATCAAATAGGCAATATTGGAGATCGGCAAGCGGGTATTTTGCAGGTAGCGCGTGGCGTGTTCTGCCCGGACCTGGTCCAGAAGCTGTTGGTAGGAGTGTTGCTCCTCCTCCAACCTTCTGCGGAAGGTCCGCGGGCTTAAATTCAGCATGGTCGCGATCTGCGGCATTTGCGGGTACTGTCCCTCAAATTTGCGCATTAATTGCAGTGTTTGCTCTGCTATCGAAGTCTCCTCCTGCATATCCGCAAGTAGTCGGGCACATTCATCTTCGTACAATTGGCGCAGCGCATTGTTCGATAGAGGTAATGGCGTATGTAACAGCGCTTCATCGAAAGAAATACGAGCTGAGATGCAGTCAAATCGCACATTCTGGCCAAACACCTCGTAGTACCGATCGGCATGGGCTGGCGCGGGGTAGGGGGCTTCCAATGTAAGCTGCAAATCCTGTGTATTTAGGAGACCTCGCAAGGTGTTCAGCATGCCAGCACCGAGTAATTCAAACGTAAACTCCAAGGGTAAATCGGATGCGCTATCCACGATTGTCAGCACGCAGGAGCCTTCGACCACCTCGTACTCAAGGTGCATCGCCGGCGCTAGCAAATGGTAGTACTTGAAGAACAGGTCGATTACCTGGCCCAGATCTCGACAGGTCATAAATGCCTGCCCCAACACGGCGTGGGCACTGAGATTTAGATGCAGGCCGAGTTCGAGACCCAGGGCAGGATCGCCGGTTAGTTTTAGCGCATTGTCTGTGAGTGTCGCAAAATCTTTGTCTCTTACCCGTGCGCCTATGTTGGCGAGACCGGACTCCGCCAGGCTTGTACCTGCGAGCAGTGCATTGCGGCTGCAACCTTTGCTTTCCACCATATCGATGAGAATCAGAACATATCGGGCGGGTGTGGTGGCTCGGGGCCGGGCAGGTGTGGAGGCTCTGGGCATTGGTCTATTTGGCCACAAATGACCTGAATTTGACAAGACTTTACCTTGTTGCCGGTGCAGGTATCTCTCATAGTCTACCTATAACGTGAGAAAACGGAGGCAGCGAGATGAAGATACAGTGGGAAGATGATGCACCGCGCAAGATCCAGTCCTTTGCTGGAGCGGACTATCCGAAGGAAAACCCTGATCTTGAAGACGTATTGACCAGTGAACAGGTCGATCACGTTGCCGAGATTTTTCAGACCCCTCTAAGCGGATCTTACAACTGGGATTATCAAGTCCAGGACGACCGTATTAAAAAGCTGTACGACCTCGGCAAACAGCTGAACTGGGATCCCGAGATGGACATCAATTGGGACCGGCCGTGGCCCGATGAAAAAGTCATGCCCGAGATGATGAATCTGCACGAGTATGGCCCCTATCTCGCTATGGATGAGAAGACCAAGGACGAGTTCTGGCTTCACATGAACGCGTGGAGCCTCTCCCAGTTTCTACACGGTGAACAGGGTGCCTTGCTGGTCGCGTCGCAGCTGTGTTCATGTGCCCCTACCTTCAATGCCAAGCTCTATGCTGCCTCGCAAACATTTGACGAGGCGCGCCATGTAGAGGTATTCAACAAGTACCTTCAGAAGCGGGTGGGTATGATGTATCCCATTAACACCTATCTGAAGAGCATCATCGACAAGATCCTGACCGATGAGCGCTGGGATATGAAGTTTATTGGCATGCAGATCGTCATTGAAGGCCTGGCCTTATCGGCTTTCAACACTACTCGAGAGACCACACCCGATCCCGTATTGAAAGATGTGGTGTACCTCGTCACGCGTGACGAGGCCAGGCATGTCACCTTCGGTGTGAACTACCTTGAGGAATTCGTGAAAACGCTCACCGATGAGGAGCGTGAAGAGCGCGCTCAGTTTGCTTACGAAGCCTGCGTGGTCAGCAGGGAGCGACTGGTCGCGACTGATGTGTTCAGGCACTTTGGATGGGATGTTGAGGAGGCTCGGCAACAGGTGCTGGACGGCTTTGTGATGTCCACATTCCGGAATCTGTTGTTCCAGCGCGTCGTCCCCAATCTGAAGCGAATTGGCCTGCTCACGGATAAAATCCGGCCCAAATTCGAAGAGCTCGGCATTCTTGACTATGAAAACCTGGCGACGGATGGCGATATCGACTGGTCCGCATTAGAGCGGCCGCTGGATACAGACGAAGCGCAGTCACATGAGCAGAGCATGCTGGCAGCCTTCGCCGAAGAGCATGAAAAGCATGAGGCTGAAAAAACCAGCAATGCGGCCTAGCTAATCATTACTACAGTACTCACACCCACAAAAAAGCCGGCTCTAATGCCGGCTTTTTTGTATAGACATGTTGATATGTCACGCTGCCAGAGCTTTTACCTGGCTGTTTAGGCGGCTCTTGTGCCGTGCCGCCTTGTTTTTGTGAATAATGCCCTTATCGGCCATGCGGTCAATGACGGGAACCGCGTTGTCGTAAGCTTCCCTTGCCGCGCTCGCGTCGCCGCTCTCAATGGCAGCCGTTACGCGTTTAATCATTGTGCGCACAACAGAACGTAAACTGGCGTTGTGATTGCGTCTTTTCTCAGACTGTCTGGCGCGCTTCCTTGCTTGTGGTGAGTTTGCCACGCTGTTTGCCTCGGGGGTCGAAATTTAAGGAGGCGAGATTATTCACATTCACCTGTACCTTGTCAACTGAAGCTATTGGAGATCCTTTAGTCTGCAAATGCTTAAGTCGCGGCTCGCTCTGGGCTACACTAATACCCGTTAGTTCAGTACCCGTTAGTTCAGTCTATGATGAGCAACCGCGATGAGTTCCTCCCCTGCTAAAAAAGTGCCCAGTGTGACTACGGCTGAGCGTATTCTGGATGTGGCAGAGGATTTATTTGCCCAGCGCGGC
>JBCCNJ010000015.1:0-50189 GCA_039025905.1 Pseudomonadota bacterium
CACCCGGGCAAGGTCGCGCTACGGTTTAACGATCAGCATTTTAGTTATCGTGAACTCGATCAGTTGATCTCGGCCGTCGCTGCCGGGCTGACTAATGAGGGCATAGTGCCAGGCGATCGCGTAGCCTGGTTGCTTCCCAATTCCTTGGAAGCGGTTCTGGTCTCTTTGGCCTGCTGGCGTATCGGCGCGATCGTCGTTCCGCTTAACTACCGCTATGTTGCCGACGAAGCGACCGATGTGTTGACGCGAGTGCGAGCCAAACTGCTGGTATTTCATGTCAGTCGCGAGCCGGTAGCGTTGCCTTTTTTGAAAGCGCATCCCAAGACGCGTGCATTTGAAGTTGGCTGTGAAGGTGAGTCGGTGAGAGAGGAATTTGCCGCCTTGCTGAATCATGGAAAAACCGTATCACCCGTTGTGGTCGATCCGCATAGCCCGTGCCTGATTTTGTTTACCTCGGGTAGTACTGGTCACCCCAAGGGCGCGGTCCATACCCATCACAGCACTTTGAATGCCATTGATATTTCACGAGCAATTTTTGATTTTCAGAAAGATGACGTGGTCCTGGTCGGCAAGCCGCTTAGTCACGCGGGAGGTTTACTCACGCAGATGATGCCCACTTTTCGCGCCGGGGCAGAGGTCGTCTTAACGATACGACCGGCTCCAGCCGATGCCGTTGCGCTTATTAAGCGCTATGGTGTTACAGAGTATGGGATGCTTGCCAGTGACCTGCTGGATTTCATTGAACACATAGAAGCCCAAGCCGAACAGCTGCCCACCCTGAAAAACAGCGTGGGTTCGGGCGACAGTGTACCTACGGATCTGCATCATCGCTTTCGCGATCTGTTTGGTTGGCAGGTGATGGAGTGCTGTGGCATGACGGAGCTGGGTGGATACTATGCCGCTAACCCGCGCTATGGACAGCGAAAATGGGGGTCGGTTGGGCCGCCCGCACCCAAGTGTGAGCTCAAGCTGCTCGGTAGTGAAGGCAACCCCTGTGCCGTGGGCGAAGTAGGCGAAGTTGCAATCAAAATACCCAGCGCGACGGTGGGGTACTGGGAGGACGAAGCGGCGAGTAGCGCGCTGTTTGATAACGGTTGGCTGTTAAGTGGTGATTTAGCGCGGGTCGATGAAGACGGCTACTATTGGTTTGTGGGCCGCAAGAAATTGATCATTGTTAGGCGCGGCTCCAATATTGCTCCGGCGGAGGTTGAGAACGTGCTCGATGAACACCCGGCCGTGCACGCGGCGGTAGTGGTCGGTGTGCATGATCATCACGATGGGCAAATACCAGTCGCTTTCGTACAGCCGTTGGAATCAAACGACCCACCCAGCGAGGAAGAGCTGTGTTCTTTTGCCCATGAGCATCTGGCGGACTATATGTGTCCGGTGCACTATATCTTCCTGGACGGTCTTCCCCTCAACGTGACCGGTAAGTTCGATCGACACGGACTTCAGGAGCAGGCGGAGAAGCAGTTCGGTTCCTGATGCCACCGGCTTTGCCTGTATCCTCTAACCACGATCACGATCACGATCACGACCACCCGGGATCTAGCGGCAGCATTGTTTTGGTTTAGCGCCTAAGCCGTAGCGCTGCCCCACTGAAAGTGCTGACGCGTGCGGTTTGCAAGGTAAACCAGCGACAGCATCACGGGCACTTCCACAAGAACGCCCACGACAGTCGCCAAGGCAGCACCGGAGTTGAGACCAAATAGACTGATGGCAACGGCAACGGCCAATTCAAAGAAATTTGATGTACCAATGAGAGCGGCAGGCGCAGCGGTGTCGAAGGGCACGCGCCACAAGTAGGCCCAACCGTAAGCCACCGCAAAAATGCCATAGCTCTGTATTAACAGCGGTATGGCGATCAACACGATAACCATAGGTTGCGCCAGAATGGTCTGCGCTTGGAAGCCAAATAGTAACGCCACCGTTGCCAACAAGCCGATGACAGAGAACGGTTTAATGCTGTCGGTAAAATCGGCAATGTGCTGCGTCTGCCCCTTTCGATCAAATACTTTGCGGGTAGCGTAGCCCGCCATTAGAGGAACAATCACATACAGCACAACGGATAGCAGCAGGGTCTCCCATGGGACAACGATATCTGTGACACCTAACAGCAGTGCAGCAATGGGCGCGAATGCAAACACCATGATGATGTCGTTGACGGATACCTGAACGAGTGTGTAGTTGGCATCGCCGCGAACCAGCTGGCTCCATACGAATACCATCGCAGTGCAGGGTGCGACGCCCAGCAGGATCATACCCGCAATATATTCGCGCGCCGTTTGCGGATCGACAAAGCCGGCGAACAGGTACTCGAAAAACAGTATGCCCAGGCCCGCCATGGTGAAGGGCTTGATCAGCCAGTTGACCACTAGCGTAATGCATAGGCCCTTGGGTTTTTTCCCAACATCTTTAAGTGAAGCGAAATCGACATTGACCATCATGGGATAGATCATCACCCAGATGAACACCGCCACGACCAGATTAACTTTGGCATATTCCAAAGCGGCCACAAATTGAAATAGCTCGGGCAAGAGAGCGCCCAGCGTGACACCGGCTACAATGCACAGCCCGACCCACAGCGACAAATAGCGTTCGAACAAACCCATGGGTGATGTGGAATCAGTGCTCATAGCAGTTCTCTTTCAATGCGAGCCCTGAGCATGTCATAGGCGGCTTCAAACGCCTGGGTGATATCTGCCTCACTGCCCGTAACTGCAGCAGGGTCGGGCGTACTCCAGTGCAGCTTTTCGGGGTTGCCTGGGAACAGGGGGCAGGTTTCTCCTGCGGCGGCATCACACACAGTGATGACCAAATCAAAATGCTGCTCGGCAAAGTCATCCCAGGATTTGCTGCGGGGCTCATCAACCGAGACGCCGTGCTGCTTGAGCGTTGCTATGGCCTTGGGATGTACAAAGCCCGCCGGTTTGCTACCTGCGCTTAGCGCCCGGTAGCGGCCGACGCCCAGATGGTTAATGAGCGCCTCGGCCAGGATGGATCGACAGGAGTTCCCGGTACACAGCACTAGCACGTGTTCCAATATCGGACCCTCTCTAGCAGCAACTGCGAGCTGCTGGTGCTTCTGCTGGCTTCGCGCTGTGGGCAGTGTAGCTGTCTGCATCAGCCATGGTTCTATAAGCTTCCCAGGACACACCAGACGGGTCCTGCACCCATGATTTATCTGAGCGGGCATAACAACAGACTGTCTCACCCTCATCGAACAGGGATAGGTCTGCCTGCTTCATACGCTCGCGCAGCTCGGCCAGTTCCTCGTCGCCATCAACCTGCAAGCCGAGATGATTGACACCTTTGTCGGTAACCCGCGTGGAGATCGCAAAATTGAGTTGTGGATCGTCTAGCAGCCATTTGGCGTAGTCGGCTTCTACTTTCGTGGGCTCAGATCCAAACAAGGCGCTGTAGAACTGAATGCTTTGCTCCAGGTTTTTTACACCAACGTGGATGTGCATGCGCTTCATGATGTGCTCCTTCAATTAAGTGTTGGCGGATGTTTCGGTCGGGATGCAATTTGCCAGTTCGATAATGGAACAATCGTTGCTGATGTCTTGTCGCACGCTGGCGAACTCCGCGCTGCAGCAGTCCCTGACCATAAAGCCAATCAGGTCGTGTGTGAGATTAAAATTTGCTGAGTAAATAACAGACCGGCCAGCCTTGCGCGATGTCACCAGACCGGCGTTGGACAAATGAGTGAGGTGAAATGACAGCGTATTGTGTGGTGTACCCAGCTGTTCACTTAGCACGCCAGCAGGAAGGCCCGTTGTACCCGCCTCGACGAGCAGTCGAAACGCCCGCAACCGGGTTTCCTGTGATAGGGCGTCGAACATGATGAGTGCTTGTTGTATGTCCATATGTCGAGACTAATGGACATATAATAATATGTCAATAATTATCGACATGTTTTCCTCAGACTGACAGAGGGAAAGCTCAGACTGGGATTACAGATTAAGGATTAAGGACTAGGGACTAATACCAGGGACTAGGTACTAGGCACTAAGGACTAAGGATTAAAGGTTTAGGTGCAGGGCTTTTGGAGCGGGTAGGGGTGCAAGTGAATGCCGAGTAGGCTGTGCAGGTCTCGATAAAGCGACAGCTCCAATCGAACTTGCTATCGGACGAGCCAAGTCAGCCTAAGCGAACAACCTACGTTGCGGCTAGTGAGCGGCGTTTACCTGTAACGATAAGAGCGCTATGTGTTTGGCGCTTTAAAGGGCTCAGCGCGGCACGACTGTAGAGAAGGAGGCGCGGTTTGCCGTCGGCTGACCCACCTTGCTTGAGTGCCTCAGAGCGCGCCATCAACGCTGCGATTACCTGCCGAAAAGTGTCCAAAAATCAAGGCTCTGACCGCGTCCGATAGGGTGTCAATCGGCTGTTCAAATTACCCCTGGTAGACGGTTGACCGCACTGGGAGCGCTACCTATAATGCTCGCCTCGAATTTGGGGCCGCACGACGAGGCGGAGCCAATGTAGAGTGCCAAAGGGGCCTCTACTGCGAGACGTATTCGATGCGGGGTGGAGCAGCCTGGTAGCTCGTCGGGCTCATAACCCGAAGGTCGTCGGTTCAAATCCGGCCCCCGCTACCAATAGAGCACTGTCGTTGAGCTACATAGACGGTGCGAATATGAAAAAGCCCCTTTTTAGGGGCTTTTTCGTACTTGGAGAAAATAGTTGGTCCATGGCGAAAAGGGACGAACAAATCGCCGCCCTGCTAGCGGACACAGTGGAGGCTCTGGGTTTCGATCTGTGGGGGGTGGAATACCTTTCCCAGGGTCGGCATAGCGTGCTGCGCATCTACATTGACGGCGAATCGGGCGTAACGGTCGACGATTGTGCCTTGGTAAGCGAGCAGGTGGGTAGCGTACTCGATGTGGAAGACCCCATAAACGGCGAGTACACCCTGGAGGTCTCTTCCCCGGGAATGGATCGATTGTTATTCAAGCTGGAACAGTATCCAGCTTTTGTCGGTGAAGTATTGGAGTTACGCCTGCGAACGCCCTTTGAAGGGCGCCGTAAGTTCAAGGGCGTGTTAGCAGGTATAGAAGGCGAGGATGTGGTGATTCAGGTTGATGATCACGAATATCTTTTGCCGCATGTTGCTGTTGAAAAAGCGCGGATAGAACCTCGCGTTTGATGCGAGAAAGAGGCTGGCGAGACGAGAGATGACTAAAGAAATTCTGCTAGTAGCTGAAGCAGTATCGAATGAAAAAGGGGTGTCTGAGGACATCATCTTTGAGGCGATTGAGCTTGCCTTGGCAACGGCGACAAAGAAACGGTACGACGAAGAGGCGGATATCCAGGTCACCATTGACCGCCAAACCGGAGACTATGTTTCGGTACGCCGCTGGTTGGTGGTTCCAGATGACGAACTCGCACTGCTGGGCACCCAGCTGACAACAGAAGAGGCGGTGGAAAAGAACGCCGCGCTAGTGCCGGGGGATGTGCATGAAGAGCAAGTGGAGAATGTGGGCTTTGGCCGTATTGCGGCGCAGACGGCGAAGCAAGTCATCGTACAGCGGGTGCGGGACGCCGAGCGTGCCCAGGTAGTAGAACAGTACACCAGCAAGGTGGGCGAGTTGGTCGCTGGTACGGTGAAGAAGGTGACACGCGACAACGTGATTGTTGATCTGGGCAATAATGCTGAGGGGCTGTTACCTAGAGATCAGTTAGTGGGTCGTGAGACTTTTCGCGTTAATGACCGCGTGCGCGCAATCTTGAAGGAAATCAGCGAAGAAACCAGAGGTCCGCAGTTGATTCTAAGCCGCTCATGCCCGGAAATGCTGATCGAGTTGTTTAAAATAGAGGTCCCGGAAATCTCCGAAGAAGTGATTCAGATTCGTGCTGCGGCGAGAGATCCCGGTTCGCGCGCCAAAATTGCAGTCAAGACGAATGATCAGCGCATCGACCCGGTGGGCGCTTGCGTCGGTATGCGCGGGTCGCGTGTGCAAGCCGTCTCTAACGAGCTGGACAACGAACGCGTGGATATCGTGCTCTGGGATGACAACCCTGCACAGCTGGTCATCAACGCGATGTCACCAGCGGAAGTCGAATCGATCGTTGTCGATGAGGACAGTGGCACCATGGATGTCGCCGTCTCGGAAGATAATCTGGCTCAGGCGATCGGACGTTCGGGCCAAAATGTTCGCCTTGCCAGCGATCTCACCGGCTGGACCATCAATGTGATGAGTCTAGAGGAGGCTGCGGATAAGCACGAAGCCGAAGCGGGCGAAGTGATTACGCTGTTCATGGAGCAGCTGGATATTGACGATGAAGTCGCGGAGATTCTGGTGGAAGAAGGCTTTACCACCTTAGAAGAGGTGGCCTATGTTCCGCTGGAAGAGATGACGGCAATCGAGGGCTTCGATGAAGAGATATCCGCCGAACTTCGCGCGCGGGCGAAGGACGCGCTGCTGACCCAGGCAATAGCCTCCGAGGAGCAGCTGGGTGAGCGCGAACCAGCGGAAGATCTGCTGAACATGGATGGGATGGACAAGCACCTCGCTTACATTCTTGCCAGTCGGGAGATTGTCACGATGGAAGATCTGGCAGAGCAGGGGGTCGATGACATTATCGACATACCTGATATGACAGAAGAACGTGCGGGCGAATTGATTATGACCGCCAGAGCACCCTGGTTTGCTGAGGCCGAGGCTGAGTAGCGTCACTGGTTCAGTGGCGATCAGTACCGGTAAAGCGAGCTAAAGATAGGGTAGCAAGGAGAAAACACGATGGCGCAGGTGACAGTAGAGCAACTCGCAGAAGTGGTTGGCGCGTCTGTTGATCGTCTGCTGACGCAGATGAAAGAAGCGGGCCTACCCCATGCTGTTGCCGATGAGGCTGTGTCCGACGAGGACAAGCAGACGCTGCTGGCCTTCCTGAAACGCAGTCACGGCGAATCAGAAGCGGCTCCAAAGCGAATCACGCTAAAGCGCAAGACCTTAAGCACGCTGCGAACCTCTGGCTCCCAGGGGCGTAAAACCGTGAATGTAGAAGTGCGGAAAAAGCGCACCTACGTCAAGAAACAAATAGCAGAAGAAGCCGAGGCAGAACGCCAAAAGGAGAATGGCCTCGAGCAGGCTGAGACCGCTGCCGAGGCAGCCCCGGAGACAACTGCCTTGGAAGTAGAGGCGCAGGCTCCAGCGGAAAGCGTTGAAGCACCGGCGGCAGTTGAAGAGGAAGCAGAATTTGTCGAGGAAGATCCAACTAACCTCGATCCGGAAATTCTGCGTCAGCGAGCGGCGGAGCGTCGCAAAGCGCAAGAAGCGGAAGAAGCTGCGGCCAGGCAGGCTTCGCTGGCTGCTCGCAAGCAGGAGGAAGAGCTTCGGCGCAAATCCTTGCAGAATGGCGCTGCGGCTCCAGCCGCTCCCCCTAAAGAGGGTGTTAAACGTCCCAAGCGTCTGCATGAGTTGCGTGCGCCGAACCGCGGAGACGAAGAACAGAAACGCCGCAACCGCGGCAAGCTGGACAGGAATGATCCGCTGACACGAGGCAAGAAGCGCGGACACAACCTCTCCCTGTCTGATCTCGAGGCGGCGGAATCCGGTATCACACGGCGACGCAGCGGCCGTAAGAAAATCAAGGCATCGCACGAAGAGCATTCCAAACACGGGTTTGAAATGCCCACGGAGAAAAAAGTCCACGAGGTTGAGTTGGCGGATATGATCTCGGTGGGCTCACTCGCGCAGCAAATGTCGATTAAAGCGGGTGAGGTAATTAAAGAACTGATGAAGCTAGGTGTCATGGCCAACATCAACCAGATGATTGATCAGGATACCGCCGTGTTGGTAGTCGAAGAGCTGGGCCATACGCCCAAGCTGGTCAGATCCGATTCGCTGGAAGAGGCACTTGAAGAAGCGCTATCCCAGCAGGAAGGTGAGCAAGAATCGCGTGCACCGGTTGTGACAGTGATGGGCCATGTCGATCACGGTAAGACGTCTTTGCTCGATTATATTCGCAACAGCCGTGTGGCGTCGGGTGAAGCGGGTGGTATTACACAACACATTGGCGCTTACCATGTTGAAACCGACCACGGCATGATTTCCTTCCTCGATACGCCCGGTCACGCAGCGTTCACCGCCATGCGTTCCCGAGGAGCTAAGAGCACGGATATCGTCATTCTGGTAGTAGCGGCGGATGACGGTGTCATGCCGCAAACGGAAGAGGCCGTGCAGCACGCGCGAGCGGCGGATGTCCCGTTGATTGTTGCGATTAATAAGATGGACAAAGAGGGTGCCGACCCCGAGCGAGTCAAAAACGAGTTGGCCGCAAAAGAAGTGATCCCGGAGGAGTGGGGCGGAGATACTCAGTTCATTCCGGTATCTGCCCATACGGGTGAGGGTATTAATGATCTCCTGGATTCTGTGCTGTTGCAGGCGGAACTGTTAGAACTGACTGCCGCCAGAGATGTGCCGGCCCAGGGTATTGTGATCGAATCGCGACTGGATAAAGGACGTGGTCCCGTTGCATCGCTGTTGGTTCAAACTGGAACGTTGAAACAGGGCGACATTGTATTGGCCGGTCTTCAGTTCGGCCGCGTCAGGGCCATGCTTGATGAGGACGGTAAGCCCAGTGAAGAGGCTGGTCCCAGTATACCGGTAGAAATTTTGGGCCTGAATGGCACACCCGATGCGGGCGATCAATTTGCCGTGGTAGAGAGCGAAAGACGGGCTCGTGAGATTGCGGACTCCCGACAGACCAAGAGCCGCGATACGAAGCTACAGCGTCAGCAGGCCGCCAAGCTTGACAATATGTTCGAGAGCATGACCGCCGGCGAGCGCCAGACTTTGAATGTGGTGCTTAAAGCCGATGTGCGCGGCTCGCTGGAAGCGATCAGCGCGGCACTGATGGACCTGGGTAATGAAGAAGTGCAGGTTAACGTCGTTGTCGGTGGTGTTGGCGGTATAACGGAAACCGACGTGAATCTGGCGATGACCTCAAACGCCGTAGTCTTCGGTTTCAACGTCAGGGCCGACAATGCAGCACGCAAGCTGGTCGAAAACGAAGGTGTGGATCTGCGTTATTACAATGTGATCTATAACTTGATCGACGACGTGAAAGCGGCGCTGACCGGCATGCTTGCACCTGAATTGCGCGAAGAAATTGTGGGCATTGCCGAGGTGCGCGATGTCTTCAGTTCACCCAAATACGGGCAGATTGCCGGCTGTATGGTGATCGAGGGTACTGTGTATCGAGCGAAACCAATCCGGGTACTGCGCGACAGTGTGGTGATTTACGAGGGCGAGCTAGAATCTCTACGCCGCTTCAAAGATGATGCCACCGAAGTGCGCAACGGCATGGAATGCGGTATTGGCGTGAAGAACTATACCGATGTCAAAGTCGGCGACCAGATCGAGGTCTACGAAGTCAAGGAAATCGCTCGCTCACTGTAAAGTGTGAGCGGCGTTTCATCTCGGTATGGCAAAGGAATACTCAAGAACGGAGCGCGTTGCGGACCATTTGCAACGGGAGCTGGCAGCACTTATTCAGCAGCAGCTTCGCGACCCTCGAGTAGGCATGGTAAGCATCACCGGTGTCGACGTCAGCAGGGATCTGGGTCATGCCAAGGTCTACTTTACCGTGCTTGGCAGCGATACCAGTGAAGATGCCAACGAATCAACCAAGGCGTTAAATAAAGCATCGGGTTATTTGCGCTCTGAACTATCTCGAGACAGCAGCATGCGCAGCGTGCCGCAGCTGCGATTTTACTTTGATTCTAGCGTGGGTCAGGGGCGACACATGGAAGACCTGATCCAGCGAGCGACAGATGCGGATCGAGACTTGGGTTTGCGTCGCGAAGAGTCAGGAGAGTAGGCAGGCGTGGCCAGACGTCGTCGGGGTCGCGCGCTGAATGGCATTCTGGTGTTGGATAAGCCAGCGGGCTACAGCTCTAACCAGGCACTGCAGGCTGCTAAGAATCTGTTTGGAGCGGCAAAGGCCGGCCACACAGGCAGTCTGGATCCCCTGGCCACCGGCGTATTACCGCTGTGTTTTGGTGAAGCCACGAAGTTTTCGCAATATTTGTTAGACGCCGACAAGAGTTACGACTCAACCTTTGTATTGGGGTTGGCAACCACCACAGGCGATACGGAAGGTGAAGAGCTAGCGCGGACGGATGCGTCAGCGCTAGGTGCGGCGGACGTGAGTGCAGCACTAGAAAACTTTCAGGGGGAGATTGAGCAAATCCCCTCGATGTATTCGGCCCTGAAACACCAGGGTCAGCCGCTCTATAAGTTGGCCAGGCGTGGCCAAGAGGTAGAGCGTAAGGCACGGCGCGTATTTATCAAGCAAATAAGCTTGAATGCTTTTCGGCAGGGTACCCTGGCCGAGGTGGACGTCTTGATTGACTGCAGCAAGGGCACCTATGTGCGTACGCTGGCGGAAGATCTGGGTCGACGCTTGGGTTGTGGCGGGCACGTATCGCGTCTGCGACGTACCAGGGCTGGGGCTTTTGCGGTAGAGGATTGTGTCAGCCTGGATACGCTCGAAGCACTAAAGCAAGGCGGCCAAGCAGCAGAGATGGATGCGTTGTTGAAGAGTGCTGATACCGCCGTGGCGCGCTTGCCCCTGGTGAGCTTGAGCCAGTCTGGCGGCTATTACATGCGCCAGGGGCAGCCTGTGATGGTGCCAAATGCACCCTGTGATGGTATGGTGCGCGTCGCTTTGGAAACGGGTGAGTTTCTAGGCGTTGGAGAGATATTGGACGATGGGCGCGTGGCGCCCCGTCGCCTGATAGTCACCGGTCGGTGACATGAACCTGTCTGTAGATCTGCACGGACAGGCTCTGTTGATGAATGGGTGTCGCGAAACACTCTGGGCAGATTCAAGTAGAGGAAATCAAAATGGCTTTAAATGCACAACGTAAGGCAGAAATCGTTAAAGAGTACCAGGTCGGCGAAGGTGATACCGGTTCCCCTGAAGTTCAAATAGCACTGCTCACCGCAAATATTGAGCAGCTGCAGGGGCACTTCCAATCCCACAAGCAAGACCACCATTCCCGCCGCGGCTTGATCCGCATGGTAAATCAGCGTCGCAAACTATTGGATTACCTGCGTCGCAAAGATGCGGAGCGTTACAGCACCCTGATCAAGCGCCTTGGCTTGCGTCGATAAACTGCCTCGATCGCGCGGCAATGGGGCCGCGCGTTCATATCAAAGAATTGGAGAAAAATTGTGAATCCAGTAACTAAGACATTCCAGTACGGGGGCCAGACAGTCACTCTGGAAACCGGCCGCATTGCGCGGCAGGCAACCGGTGCGGTTCTGATTACCGTCGAAAATACGTCGGTGCTGTGCACCGTGGTGGCAGAGAAAACACAACAGCCCGGCCGCGACTTTTTCCCGCTGGCGGTACACTACACAGAGAAAACCTATTCTGTCGGTAAGATTCCCGGTGGCTTCTTTAAGCGTGAGGCCCGCCCTAGCGAAAAAGAAACTCTCACCTCTAGATTGATCGATAGACCAATTCGCCCGCTGTTCCCCGATGGCTTCATGAATGAAGTACAGGTGATCTGCACGGTGATGTCGGCTGACAAGCATATCGATCCCGACATTCCTGCGATGATTGGTACTTCCGCTGCTCTGGCTATTTCGGGTTGCCCCTTCAATGGTCCCATCGGTGGCGCGCGCGTGGGCTTCAGTGAAGAGCGGGGCTATATCCTCAACCCAAGCTATCCAGAATTGGCAGACAGTAAGTTGGATATGGTGGTGGCAGGAACAAAAGACGCCGTGCTGATGGTGGAATCAGAGGCCAAAGAACTGACTGAAGATCAGATGCTGGGCGCTGTGCTGTTTGCCCATCAAGAGATGCAGACTGCCATTGCTGCTATCAATGAGCTGGCGGCTGAGGCAGGTAAGCCACGCTGGGACTGGGTGGCTCCGCCTGTCAATGAAGAACTGTTAGCTGCAGTAGAAGCGCAGGTGAAAACTGAGCTGGGCGATGCCTATCGCATTACTGACAAAGCAGAGCGCTACGAGAAAGTCGCGGCCATTCGCACGGCCTGTGTTGAAGCTCTTGCCGCCGAAGGCGGCCCCAGCGAGGAAGAGATCAAGGACGTCTTTAAGAGTGTTGAAAAAACCCTGGTTCGCAAGCGCATTCTGGCCGGTGAGCAACGTATCGACGGGCGCGATAATCGCACGGTGCGTCCCATCGCTTGTGAGGTTGATCTATTGTCCAAGGTACACGGGTCTGCTCTATTTACCCGTGGCGAAACCCAGGCGATAGGGGCGGTGACCTTAGGCTCTACGCGCGATGCGCAAATCATTGATGCGCTGGAAGGTGAGCGACGCGATCCCTTCATGCTGCACTACAACTTCCCTCCTTACTCAGTGGGAGAGGCTGGACGGGTAGGCTTCACCGGGCGTCGCGAGGTCGGCCACGGCCGTCTGGCACGCCGTGGCCTGGCAGCGGTTCTACCCAACGAGGACGAATTTCCTTACACCATCCGCGTTGTTTCTGAGATCACCGAATCCAACGGCTCCAGCTCCATGGCTTCAGTCTGCGTCGGCTCGCTGTCGCTGATGGCGGCGGGCGTACCGCTAAAGGCGCCGGTAGCAGGTATCGCGATGGGCCTGGTGAAGGATGGCAATCAGTTTGCGGTCTTGACCGATATCTTGGGAGACGAAGATCACCTGGGTGATATGGACTTTAAAGTAGCGGGTACCTCTGAGGGTGTTACCGCACTGCAAATGGATATCAAGATCGAAGGTATCAATGAGCAGATTATGGAAGTTGCGTTGGAGCAGGCGCAAGCAGCTCGACTGCATATTCTGGGGCAAATGAATCAGGTGTTGGCGACGGCGCGTACTGTGACTTCAGATAATGCGCCTAGCATGCTGACGCTGAAGGTCGATGCCGATAAAATTCGCGACATTATCGGCAAAGGCGGTGCGACTATCCGCTCCATCACAGAGTCTTCGGGTGCAACCGTCGATATTGATGACGATGGCACGGTGCGTGTTTTTGGTCAGGATAAGGCCGCCCGCGATGCCGCAGTGGCAATGATCGAAGAGATTACTGCTGAAGCCGAGGTTGGCGCGGTCTATACCGGCACGGTAGCCCGTATTGTCGACTTTGGCGCGTTCGTCAATATTCTACCCGGCAAAGATGGCCTGGTGCACATTTCTCAGATCGCCAACGAGCGAGTCGAAAATGTGTCCGATCATCTCAAGGAGGGAGAGGAAGTTCAGGTGAAAGTGCTGGACGTGGACCAGCGTGGTCGCATCAAGCTTTCAATTAAGGAACTGTTACAGGATGAAGCCCCGGCGCAAGAGCAAGCTCCTGCGGAGGCGGGTGCCGATTAATACCGGCTAATGCGGCCTAAAAAGGCGCGCCAGATGGCGCGCCTTTTTTTATGCTCCTTGATTCGCGCAGACCTTATGTGCCTGACGAGCGATGTTGCTCAGTATCTGTCAGATTCAACAGCAGCGCATTACCGCCCGTAGCCACAATATTATTGTTTGCTATCTTCTCGCGCGCGAAACGTAGCATGTAGCTTCGCCCAAAAGATGAATTGATAACTGGCGCTACAGCTCCTTGGCGTGCCACAAGATGCTGCTGCACCGCCTTATTGCCGCTGTGATCGGCGCTTTGGATACACGCTCTATCGCTTCGCCAACTGCGCGTTAGCCAAAAGAGAGCGCAAGCCCTACTTGGGCCGATTTTCTACCAAGTTGTCTACCACGGAAGGATCCGCCAGTGTGCTGGTATCGCCCAGACTATCCAGCTCATTTTCCGCAATCTTGCGCAGAATACGACGCATGATTTTTCCTGACCGCGTCTTTGGGAGGCCCGGCGCCCACTGGATGATATCAGGCTTAGCAATGGCGCCGATTTCGTCCGCGCAGCGTTTCACCAGTTCCTCTCGTAAGCTGTCACTGGGCTCTATGCCCTGCATCAGTGTCACATAGGCATAAATGCCTTGACCCTTAATGTCATGGGGAAAGCCTACCACCGCAGCTTCTGCAACGTCTTCGTGCAGCACCAGAGCGCTTTCCACCTCGGCGGTACCCATGCGATGGCCAGATACATTCAGCACGTCGTCAACGCGACCGGTAATCCAGTAGTAGCCGTCCTCATCGCGAGTAGCGCCATCGCCTGTGAAGTAGTAACCCGGGTAGGTACTGAAGTAGGTATCGATCATGCGCTGATGATCGCCGTATACACTGCGGATTTGACCCGGCCAGGAGCTCTTGACGACCAAATAGCCCGCTCCCGCCCCGTGGATTTCGCGACCACCTTCATCTAATAGGGCCAGCTCTACTCCAAAAAACGGTTTCGTCGCCGACCCCGGTTTCAGCGCGGTTGCGCCGGGCAGTGGGGTAATCATGTGACCGCCGGTTTCTGTTTGCCACCAGGTGTCGACGATGGGGCAGCGCTCGTCGCCCACCACTTTGTAATACCACTCCCAGGCCTCTGGATTGATGGGTTCGCCTACGGTACCCAGCAGTTTAAGACTGGCGCGCGAGCTGCGCTTTACCGGCTCATCACCCACTGCATTTAAGGCTCTAATCGCCGTCGGCGCGGTATAAAATGAATTCACCTGGTGTTTATCCACCACTTCCCAGCAGCGACCAGCGTCAGGATAGTTGGGTACGCCCTCAAACATGAGCGACACTGCACCATTGGCCAGAGGTCCATAGACGATATAGCTGTGGCCGGTTACCCAACCCACGTCGGCGGTGCACCAATAGATGTCCCCCTCGCGATAATCAAACACGTATTTAAAGGTCATTGCCGCCTGCAACAGGTAGCCACCCGTGGTGTGGAGCACTCCTTTGGGTTTACCGGTGGAGCCAGAGGTATACAGAATGAACATCGGATCTTCTGCGTCCATCGGCACGGGCTTGCAGTCCGCAGAGGCATCGGCGGTTGCCTGGTGATACCAAATGTCTCGGCCTTCCTGCCAGTCGATGTAACCATCGGTGCGTTTTACCACTAAGCAGGTATGCACGTTGGGGCAGGATTCTAGCGCTTTATCCGCATTCACTTTTAAGGGAATAAGCTTACCGCCGCGAACACCTTCGTCGGCAGTGATCAGCGCCTGACAATCGGCGTCGAGGATGCGATCCTTTAGCGCTTCTGGAGAAAAACCGCCGAACACGACAGAGTGGATGGCACCAATGCGCGTGCAGGCCAACATCGCATACGCTGCCTCAGGAATCATCGGCATATAGATGCACACTCTATCCCCTTTTTTGATGCCGCGGGCACTCAACGCATTCGCTAATCTGCATACTTCATCTTTTAAGGTGGCGTAGGTGATGTGCTTGCTGTCTTGTGGATCGTCGCCCTCCCAAATAAATGCAGTCTGGGCGGCTCGTTCGGGAAGGTGCCGGTCAATGCAGTTGTAGCTGACGTTGAGCTTGCCGCCGGCAAACCAGTTCGCTTCGCCCCGGGTAAAGTCGAACTCAACCACAGCGTCCCAGGGTTTCTCCCAGCTTAAAAATTCGGACGCCATCTCGCTCCAAAAGGCGTCGCGATCAGCTATAGATCGCTGATACATCGCCTCATATTGCTCAGCATTAATATGAGCGTCGTTGAACGAGGTGGGAACTGGATAGCTTGTGGAGTCGGACATGGGCTAATTATCCCCTTATGAAGGCCGATATGAACGGGATAATACTGCGGCTATCCCGGGACGCAAGCAATGAAGTGATAAAGAGGTAGATGCGGCGGTTGGGGAATTACTGGCGTCGCTAAGTCGCTATTGTCCGCCGGCTAGCATGCCCCAGTCTGACACCGGATTAAGGGTCAGGCGCACATTGTCGATCAGACGGGTAGTCCCGAGTTTTGCGGCCGCCAGGATCGCAACTTCTTCGGTATTTTCGGTCACGTTTTTGAGCGTCTTGGCATCGCGTATCGCGAAGTAGTCAGGCTCCAGGCCCGCCTTTAAAAGCTTCATCCGGGCATGTGATTCCAATTGCAGGAAATTGTCGAAGCCACAGGCAATGGCTTCTCGACAGCTGTTTAAGGTCTCGTGAATTACGGGTGCAATGTCGCGTTGGTCTGCGGATAGATAACCGTTGCGAGAACTGAGGGCGAGTCCATCTTCATCTCGCGCTGTGGCAACCCCAATGATGGTGATGGGGATGCACAAGTCGTGCACCATCTTTCTCACGATCGATAGCTGCTGGTAATCCTTTTCGCCGAATACTGCGACGTCGGGTCTGACGATATTAAAGAGCTTGGCGACGACGGTCGTCACGCCATCAAAATGGCCCGGCCTGCTTCTGCCGCACAGCGTGTTCGACAGTTCGGGTACGCACACTTTTGTTTGATGATCCATGCCTTCAGGATAGATTTGGCTGGCATCTGGGGTGTAGAGAACCTGCACGCCTTCTGCAAACAATTTCTCTTTGTCGGCGGTTAGGGTGCGTGGATAGGCATCCAGGTCTTCGCTGGGGCCAAACTGAAGAGGATTGACAAAGATACTCACCACGACGATATCTGAAAGTGAGCGCGCCTTGCGCACAAGTTGCAGGTGGCCCTCATGCAAATTGCCCATGGTAGGAACAAAAGCAATGGTTTTACCCTGATCGCGTAGGCGTTGGAGAGCGGATTGGAGTTGCGAGTTGTTGTTGTAAGTTCGCATAGACCTCATTCCCCGACGGAACGTAGCTACCAACCTAATGACTACCGCGAGTGGTTCCGTCTTTGATTCTATTGCTGTGCGGGAACGGAAGTATGGACCAAGGAACGCCATCGGGCAACGAATATTCGTGAAAAATTCACGCGATCTGTTACCAAAAGAAGCACTTTTGTGGTAGAGGGCAACACTTTACCTACAGTAAGCGCTCACTATTTATAAAGTGTTGTCAGTTGAAGGTTCGCCGATCACTCAGACTGGTTGCTATCTGGGGTTGCTGCTTGAGCGGCGCCTATTTGTGGAGCGCCAGCGGCGGTACCATCAGCGGTAGGAGTGATCTTCTGTAGGGTATTGGCCCGATTTGACCGCTTCGACGAATGCCCGCAAGCCGCCCTGAATGGTGTCCTGACCTGCCATAAAGTTTTGCACAAAACGGGGTGTGTGGTCGGACAGACCCAGTAAATCATGCATGACCAGCACCTGAGCATCGGTACCTGGCCCGGCACCGATGCCGATCACAGGAATATCCAGTTTGCGGCTGATGTCGCTGGCCAGATCCGCCGGAATACACTCAAGTACCAGCAAACTGGCGCCCGCGTCCTGGATTTCAACCGCATCTGCGAGAATGGATTTCGCCTCTTTCGGTGTTCGGCCCTGTACTTTAAAGCCGCCGAATGCATTGACTGATTGGGGTGTCAGCCCCAAGTGTGCGCAAACCGGAATACCGCGCTTGACGAGTTTACTGATGGTAGCGCTGAGCCAGGTGCCGCCTTCCATCTTGACCATCTGTGCGCCTGCCTGCATCAAGCGAGTCGCATTGCTCATCGCGCTCTCTGCACTGGCGTAGCTCATAAAGGGCATATCGGCTATCACCATGGCTTCGCCGGGGGCCCGGCAAACGTTCTCGGTGTGATACACCATATGGTCGACAGTCACCGGCAGCGTACTGTCGTGCCCCTGCAGCACCATGCCCAGGGAATCACCCACCAGAATAGTTTCTGCACCCGCCTCGCTGATGATGCGCGCGAACGTGGCGTCGTAGGCCGTGATGCAGACAAACTTCTCACCTTCTGTTTTCATCTTGCCCAGGGTGCTGATGGTTACCTTGGCCATGTGCTATCCGAAAAAAGTGGGGTTGAAGTAGTGACGACCGCTGCGTATGTCTAACAGGTAGTCGACCAGTTGAACGTAGTCTTGTTCGCTGTTTGCCAGATCTAACTCACTGGCGTTGACAATCAGTAAAGGCGCGTCATCGTAATATAGAAAGAACTCGCTGTACACTTCGTTCAGACGCTCAAGATAGTCGCGCTCTATGGCCTTCTCGGCGGGGATACCGCGACTGTCGATGCGTCCAAGCAGTATGTCGGGAGAGGCCTGCAGATAGATCACCAGATCGGGTTTGGGCGCGTCGATTGTTAACTGACGATAGACTTTTTGGTAGAGCTGAAATTCGTCGCTATCGAGATTGATGCGTGCAAACAAAGGATCTTTTTCGATGAGAAAGTCTGCAACGCGAACAGGTTCAAAAATATCCGCCTGGCGCAAATCATGAATTTTTTGGGAGCGCTGAAACAAGAAGAACAACTGAGTCGCCAGCGCCGCTTCTTTTGGATTGCGATAAAAACGCTCCAAAAAAGGATTTTGGTCCGCTTCTTCCAAGACAATTTGATAGTTAAAACTCGCTGCAAGACGCTTTGCCAGCGTCGTTTTGCCAACACCGATAGGGCCTTCGATCGCGATATAGGCAGGCGGTTTACGGCCTTTCAGATCGATATCTGTGGCTGATTCTAGCTGCATCTAAAATGTGTACCCCGTTCTGCTGCCTCAGCAGCCCGAGTCAAGCGTTAGCTCGGTTAGCTGCAGGTCGCCCCTTGGGCAGCGCTTGAGTAATGTAGCAAGATCTACTCCGTCGGGCAGCACCAATTTCTGCTCGCAGACATCCGCTAGTGGATATAGCACGAAATTTCGCTGCGCCAGGTAGCGGTGCGGCAGCGTCAAATGAGGGTCACTCTGAGCGCAGTTCCCAAACAGTAGAATGTCCAGATCCAAAGTGCGAGGGCCCCAATGCTGCTGCCGAACGCGGCCCTGAGAGGTTTCGATATGCTGCAGCTTCTGCAACAGAGTTTCTGCGGGTAGCTCGGTTTCTAGGCGCACCACAGCGTTGAGGTAGTCCGGCTGTTCCCCAGGTCCTACCGCAGCGCTACGGTATACCTTCGACACGGCCTGCAGATGCGATTGTGGAAGAGCTGCAATCGCGGTGACGGATGTTTTCAGCTGCTGATACGGGTCCTGAAGGTTGCTGCCCAGGCCGATATAGGCAAGGGTCATGCTTTGTTAACACGCCGTTTTTTCGGTCGGCGATGGGTGCCTCGCTTCTGTCCAGCGACTTTCTCAAGGCGCTCAGACAGAGGCAGTTGTTGGAATTGCGTCCACCATGAGCCGAGCCCTCCAGTATCATCTCCTGCTTCCTCGCGCAGTAACAAAAAGTCGTAGGCGGCGCGAAAACGCCTCTGATCGACCAACTCCGCTGCGCGGCGCCCGCTGCGACTTTGTAGGCGCAATTGATACTCCCAGATTTCTCGCATCGGCTGGCTAAAGCGTTTGGGGATGGAAATATGGCGGGCCGCTTCGCTAATAACTTGCTGAGCAGCCGCGTTCATTGCGGGGATAGGCGGTTCACCGCGCTCCTGAAGCTCGAGCGCTCGCTGCTGCGTGCTGGGCCATAGCAACGCCGCCAATATAAAAGCGGGAGTCACCGGTTTGTCGATTGCAATACGCTGATCCGTGCTATCCATTGCTGCCCTCACCAGGGCTAATGCAGTGGGGCTGTTGCGAATTTGGTAATCGGTCTCGGGGAACAGATAGGCTAGCAGGTCCTTAGCAAACAGCTGATCGAAGGTTGCTAGCGCGTTGCCCGCCAGAAACAGTTTCAGAAATTCATCGAACAATCGTGCAGGAGGAATTTCGCGCAGCAGGTGGGCGCACTGACCGATGGCGCTTGCGGTGTCAGGATCGATATCGAACTGGAGCTTGCTCGCAAAACGCAGCACACGCAACATACGCACGGGATCCTCAGTGTAGCGAGTCGCAGGGTCACCGATAATGCGAACTGTGCGCTGGGCGAGATCTGTCAGGCCACTGACGTGATCAAACACTTCGAAGGTGCCTGCGTCGTAGTACAGCGCGTTGACAGTCAAATCGCGACGTACGGCGTCTTCTTCCAACGTCCCATAAACATTATCGCGAAGCAGCAAGCCTTTCGCCGATTGTCTAGAGTGATGATTACCGCCGCGGCCCTTTCGATGATTGTCGCCGCTACTGTGGTGGCCGCGGAACGTAGTCACCTCAATGATCTCGCGACCAAAACGAACATGCACGATGCGAAAGCGTCGACCTATAATGCGCGAATTGCGGAACAGAGCGTGGATCGTTTCCGGGGTTGCGTCGGTGGCGACGTCGAAGTCTTTAGGTCGCCCCCCTAACAACAGGTCGCGAACGGCGCCCCCGACCAGGTAAGCCTGGTGACCATCGCCGCGCAGGCGCGCCATAACCTTGAGAGCGTTGTCACTGATATTTCGTCTGGAAATGCAGTGCTGATCCCTGGGGATGACGTTCAATCGACTGGGTGCCTATGGCGGGGTGGATCAATCGAACAGTCTAACATAGTTAGCCGAATGAGCGGTTGCTAAGCCAGATTTGATCGCTGGGTCGCGCTCGCTTTGAATGAGGGGGAAAACAGTGTTTTCCCCATCCAGGTCTCACGCAGAGATTTATTATTATTTCTATTGTGCTGTTATTTTTATGGCGCGTATCAAAACACATTTTGCTGCTTAGGCCTACAGAGTGATCGATATTTTTTATCGGCTCTATAACCCGTTTAGCGGGGTCGACAAGACATCAACCAAACCCTACCAACGCCCCATAAAATAGAAGGGGAAGTAAACTTCCCCATCCAGGTCCATAGTGGAGCGTATTATTTTTATTGCGGTAACTGTTATTTTTATTTTTTGTACCTGCCCCGTAATAGCAGGTCGTGTGCCACATCTGAAATTATCCATTTAATTCAATGGCATACGGTAATCGGGGGTATTTTGGTGTTTATAATATGAGCGATCTTGTTACCTTACTACACCGGTTTGTGTAACGCCTTGGCGGCTCGGTAACGCTTATTTCGCGGGCGTTGCGGTCTTTCGAGTGCGGGTGTTGGTGCTTGAGCGCTTTCTGGGGATGCCCAATCGCTGCCGCCTTTCCCATAGACATTTGCGACTCACGCCCAGTTTCTGGGCCAGCTCGGTTTCGCTCATGGAGTCCTGATGCTCCATGACAAAACGCTGAAAATAATCCTCTAGGGACAGATCTTCCTGGGGGTCGTTGCTTCCCGGCGAAGCTTTGCGTGCAGGTTGCACAATGCCCTGTTGCCCGCGAATACGGTTGATGTTGACCAGTTCAAGATCGATACCCAGAGCCTCGTTATCAATTTCTTCACCATCCGATAAAATCACGGCGCGCTCAATAGCGTGTTCTAACTCCCTGACATTGCCAGGCCACTGATAGGTGGTGATGGCTTGTATAGCGCGGGGTGAGAGGTGCATGGCATCTTTGCTCATACGTTCACACTGCGCCTGCAACATGGTTTCCGCTAGCTGTAGGATATCTTTGCCGCGCTCTCTGAGAGGTGGCAGAGACAAGCGCAGGACGTTGATCCGATAGTACAGGTCCTGACGAAACTCACCCTCAGATGCCAGAGCGTGCAGATTGCGGTGAGTCGCGCAAATCAGTCGGACGTTCACCTTGCGCGAATGCACCGAGCCGATGCGGCGTATTTCGCCTTCCTGGATGAAGCGCAACAGCCTGGCTTGCGCCTCCATTGGCAATTCACCAATTTCGTCGAGAAACAAGGTGCCGCCGTCGGCCGCCTCAATAAGACCCATGCGGCTGGTGTTTGCACCGGTAAAAGCCCCTTTCTCGTATCCAAACAACTCCGATTCAATCAAGGTGTCAGGTATTGCCGCACAGTTAACCGATACCAGTATCTTGTCTGCGCGCATACTGTGGCTGTGTACGCTACGGGCCACCAGTTCCTTACCGGTACCGGTCTCCCCCAGTACCAGCACAGTAGAATCCGTTGGCGCTACCCGGCGGATATGTTCGAACAGCGTGTGCATCGCCGGGCAATTTCCGGTAATGCCGGTGACATGGGCGGTTTTAGTATTCTGATCGGTTGATCCCGCCGTCTGCTCCGCCTGTCTCGGGGCGGGGTGATCCGCGATAATTCGCTGCACTGCGGCGATCATGTCACCGTGATCAAACGGCTTCGCGATGTAGTCCACGGCACCCATGCGCATGGAGTCGACCGCCGAGCGTAAACTCGCGTAACTGGTCATGATCAGCACGGGCACGTCGCCCGCTTTACGGATCAGGTCGGTTCCCGGGGCGCCCGGTAGCCGAAGATCACTGATGACCAGGTCGAACTCGTCCAAATTATGATCGGATTCCGCTTCTTGAACTGAACCGGCCTCGCTTACCTGGTAATCATTGCGCTCCAGCAAACGCCGTAGAGCGGTTCGGATAACGGTTTCATCTTCAACGATCAGGATTTTAAACATGTTAAAGCGTTACCTCTGGTGTTACCCACTTGTGTCAAAGTGACCCAACATACTACCCCAAAAGCGGATATGCCAGCGAATGTGGCGACCGTGTGGGTTAATAGCTTTGCTCTTTCATGTGTTAGGCCTCAAACGTGTCGCCGTAAGTCGTTGCAGCCAACTGTAGCTCGATGCGCGTACCCGGGTGCTCACCCGTATGCAAGGGGCTTTTGATACTGACCCGTCCACCGAGGTCGTGCATGATGCTGAATACCAGCGCCAGTCCCAAGCCAGTTCCTTCACCG
This sequence comes from Pseudomonadota bacterium, assembly GCA_039025905.1. GTDB lineage: Bacteria > Pseudomonadota > Gammaproteobacteria > Pseudomonadales > Halieaceae > JARRPM01. The sequence continues at coordinate 22,488 of JBCCNJ010000015.1, forward strand.
GGCTCTTTGGTGGTGAAGAACGGCTCGAATATGTGCGCCTGAACCTCTGGCGGGATGCCACAACCATTGTCCTCTATAGCGATTTTAACCGCGGCGTCACTCTGTTGTGCGCTGATGACGATGCTGCCAAATTTATCGCAGGCATCTCTTGCATTGCTCAGCAGATTGACAAAGACCTGCAGCAGCCGTTGACTGTCTGCCAGCACCAGCAGCTCCCTGTCGCACTGATTCTCGAAGCTCACCTCTTTGGCTTCCCTATCCAAGCCCAATAAGTGGATAGCTTCATCCACACAGTCCGCCAGGTTGGAGGGGCGCAGCTCAATCTCGCCTGAGTTGGAACCGGTATGAGAGAAATTCATCAACGAGTCAACGATGCGGCTGATTCGTTCCGTTTGTTTGAGGATGTCTTGGGCGGCGAATTGAATTTCATTTGCGTCAGTTTCGTATTCGAGATTTTGTGCCAGGCAGGCGATGCCCGTGACGGGATTGCCTATTTCATGGGCGACGCCTGCGGCCAGACGTCCGATGGATGCCAGGCGCTCGTTATGCAGAAGCTCTTCTTCCAGTACTTCGAAGTCGGTGATGTCTTCCACCAGGATGACGGTATCATTTGGACGATCCTGTACCTCACCGCCAGCGTCGGCCTTGTGCAGGCTGACCCAGCTTGACTGACCATCATCACTTGGCACCTCAGTCTTCAAATGTGTGCTGCTATCGCCGCGTTGAAACTCGCCCAAAATCTTCTGCCAGGGCTCGTCTAGCGATTCCAGTAATGACCCAATCACCGCGGCCGCTGCGATGCCGGTGATGTGTTCCATGCTGCGATTCCAAAGCAAGATCTCGCCGTCGACACCCACAGAGCAAACACCAATCGGCAATTTATCCAGTGTTTCCCGGTAATGCCTGCGCAGATTATCCAGATCGGCCGTGAGTCCGGTGAAGCGCGATTTTTCGCGGTCCAGCTGACGCTCGAGTAAGTAGATGTCTTCGGTATCACCCTGCAGCTGCGGTTTAAACGGTATGCAGCGCTCAACAATACTGTGTGCGACCCCCGGACCCAGCAGGCCGGATAGATTCGCCTCCAATCGTGCGCGCAAACGCCGCAAGGCATAGGGCCTAGCCTCGTCGGGTGAGAATTGCAGCTCGTTTAGTGCCCGATTGACCTCCGCTTGCGCGGTTTTTTCTCCCAGCGCTTTGCCTAGTTGCTGCGCGAATTCGTCAGCGTGGCGAAGTGATAATACCTGCCTGACTGGTCTGGCTCGATCATCCATCGAACAGATTTCAGCTGCGACTTGCTCGCCAGATGAGGTGCGCGTTAACAGTGACACAGCGACAAACACCGTGGCATTCATCAATAGTGACAACAGCACGGCGTCTGCCCAGCCGTCGCCACCTGAGAACAGATCGTCGGGCAGCAGTCCAATGGTGGGAGGCGCAAACGTGGTGGCCAGGGGCAGCAGCATGGAGAAAAACCACAGGGTAAGCCCTACTGCCAGTCCTGCGAGCAAGCCCTTGCGATTGGCGCGCGACCAGTAAGGCGTGGCGATGATGCCGGGAAGAAACTGCAGCGTACCGGAAAATGCCACCAAACCGAGCTGGGTGAGTGTAGGGGTGCCATTAAGTGCAGTAAAAAAACCGTAGCCCGCCGCTATCAAGATACATATCAACGCGCGTCGCACCCAGGTTAAACGGGTAAAGAGGTGCCGCTCTTGATCCAACTGCAACAAACGAGATGGCAGCACAATGTGGTTAAGACACATATTCGCCAGGGCTAGCGTAGCAATGATGATCGTAGCGCTGGCGGCGGACAGGCTGGCAATGAAAGCGAAGGCACTGATACTCGTTGACCGCGCTTGCAGTCCCATGGCCAACCCGCTGTAGTCAATCGGCAGCTCGTGACCGAGCTGAATGCCGGCCCAGGTCACGGGCAAGATTGGCAGGCTGAGCAGCAGAAGGTAAAGCGGTAAGCCCCAGGTTGCAGTGCGTAAATCCCGGCTCTCCGTGTTCTCCGCGAACGCCATGTGGAATATGTGGGGCATGCAGACCGCGCCGGCAAAAAAGATCACCAGCAGTGTGCGTGCGGTGTTGTCATGGAGTGATTGAGTAAGACCGGCCTGGACGGCTGGGTTTTCTAATAGCCATGCCTCCATCTCACTGAAGCCACCAAACACGCCATAAACGGCTGCGACCAGAAGCCCCAGCATGGCGGCGACCTTCACCAAGGATTCGAATGCCATCGCTGTCACCAGCCCCGTATTGCGACGCTGAGTGGCCGGATGGCGTGTGCCGAACAAAATAGAGAACACACTAATGATAATGCAGAACAGTAGCGCCAGCCCGTCCTGTCGATTCTCTCGAGAAAACAGGTTGTCAGCATCCCCGGCCATAATTTGTATGCTGTCTGCCACCACCTGAATCTGTAGCGCGAGTAAGGGCAGCAGGGTCAGGCACATGACCCCGGTAATCGCAGCGCCCACCCAGGGGCTGCGAAATCGGAACGTTAGAACGTCAGCCAATGACGCCAGTTGGTATACCCGGCACAATCGCAAGAGCGGTAATAGCAAAAGAGCGGAGACGACAAACATAAACACCACACCGCCGTAGTAAAGCAGAAAACTGTAGCCATAGCGGTAGGCCAACTCGATCACGCCATTGCTGGCCATCGCTCCCGCGAAGACACCCAGGGACAGCACATAGGTCGCCGGATGACGGGTCACGCGCTCTGAAATCAGACCGCGATCGGCAAGGTAGGCCACGCTGAACAGGCAAGTCAGATAGGCAACGATGAACAGCAGAATTTGAGCGACACTAAAGCTCATCCGGGTATCTCGAACGCTGGTTCCAGTAGGCGGCGATGATCACCAGCAACCACAGCTGAAAGGGACGATACCAGTCGGCGCCGGTGCGAAATACCCAGTCCTCCACGGCGGGAGAGAAGATCAGGAATACGCCTACCGCCAGCAACAGAACCCGATTGATATACATTTTATGCGACCTCTGTCGCTATCTGAGTCACCGGATACTACTGAAGCTCAGGCCGGGATGAAAGCGCGTGCAGGGATGCGCTCAATTGACCAGCGGGAAACAGCGAATGCCAAAATATCCTGCGCTGATGTCAGCTCAGAAGGCGGTAGTGGCTGTTCGAGGAATCGCAGAGCGCGTCGCAAGTTGTCTGCTGCAGTGTGATCATTGAGAGCCGGAGCGTGGTGTTGCTTGCTGAACTTCTTACCATGGATATCGCTGATCACCGGTATATGGGCATAGCTCGGTGTCGAGTAGCCCAAAAGGCGCTGCAGGTAAATTTGGCGCGGGGTGGAATCCAGCAGGTCAGACCCGCGGACGATGTGGTTAATAGCCTGATAGGCGTCATCGACCACCACTGCCAGTTGATAGGCGTTGAGACCATCTTTGCGCCTGACAATGAAGTCGCGCGACTGTGCGGCGAGATCACAGCTTTGCCGACTCTGTACCTGATCGTGAAACTCGATACGGCTGCCGGCGTCGACGTTGATGCGCGTGGCGGTTGGCGGCAACAACGCATCCTGTTTGTCGCGACAATCCGTGATACAGGCACCTTCTGCGCCAAGACTGCGACGGCTGCAGTTGCATTCAAAGAGATGCTGTCCCGCGCGCAGACGCTGGAGCGCTGCCTTATAGGCCGCTGCACGTTCACTCTGGAATAACACTTGGTCATCCCATACCAAGCCGTGCTGTTGCAGACTGTGAAGAATGCGATCTGCCGCACCGGCTTCCTCACGTGGCGGATCCAGGTCTTCCATGCGAACCAGCCAGATGCCGGCGTTGGCTCTGGCATCGAGATAGCTCGCAAGAGCGGCGATTAATGAGCCCAGATGCAGCGGGCCGGTGGGTGAGGGTGCGAAGCGGCCGCGGTAGGTTGAGGCAAGAGCCGACAAACTCGCTTGCCGCTTGGCTGGGTGCTAGCCCAGCTCCTGCCGTTCTTTGATCTCAGCGAGGGTCTTGCAATCGATGCACAAGGTGGCGGTGGGTCGCGCCTCGAGGCGCTGGATGCCGATCTCCACTCCACAGGCATCGCAATATCCATAGTCGTCCTGCTCGATGCGTTCCATGGTGGAATCGATCTTTTTGATGAGCTTTCGTTCGCGATCGCGCGTGCGCAGCTCCAGGCTGAACTCTTCTTCCTGGGTTGCGCGATCTGCGGGATCTGGAAAATTTGCGGCCTCATCCTTCATATGGGTGACCGTGCGATCGACCTCCTCCATGAGCTCAGACTTCCAGTGCAAGAGAATGAGCCGGAAATGGTCGAGCTGCTTTTCATTCATATACTTCTCGCCCCGCTTTGGCTTGTAGGGCTGGAAGTCTTTAAATTCAGTAGAAACGGCTTTTTTGGCTGCTCTTGGCATGGTTTCTTTCCCACACTTGGCTGTTACAGGACAGGACCTCAGGGCTACTAGCACTAGTAGTGGGGCAGCCCAATTTCTGAGGGCGGAGAAGCTACCAGATTCCGAGCAGCGGTGCCACTGTTTCCGGGAGTTTTTGCCGCGCTCCGATCGCCCTAACGCCTTTGCTAAAATGCTGCGTTTTGCCCGTTAGTGTGGGCGACAATATAGGTATTGAGGCATCCCGCGATGGAATTTGGCGAATTGATCTCAGGCCGTCTGGTCAGGCGATACAAGCGCTTCCTGGCCGATGTGGAATTGGCCGATGGTCAGCAGATTACAGCGCATTGCCCCAACACCGGGGCGATGACGGGCTGCGCCGAGCCCGGGGCCCGGGTTTGGCTGTCCACCAGTTCTGTGAAAACCCGCAAATACCCCCATACCTGGGAACTGGTCGAAACTGCCAATGGTCTGGCGTGCGTGCATTCGGCTAAAGCGAATCAGGTTGTGTACGAGGCTTTCTCCTCAGGCTGCCTACCTGGCTTTGAACACTACCCAGAGATTCGGCGAGAAGTGAAGTATGGGCGCAATAGCCGGGCCGATTTGGTGCTGGAAAACGCCGGCCAAAGGGTGTTCATAGAGGTCAAGTCTGTCACCCTCTGGCAGCGCGGTAACTGGGGCGCCTTCCCCGATGCGGTTAGTCAGCGGGGGCGCAAGCATATCGACGAGTTGCGAGATGTCATCGATCAGGATACGCAGGCCTTGTTGCTGTTCTGTGTGTTTCACAGCGGCGTCGAACGGGTAGCGGTGGCTGGGGATATTGATCCGGCCTATCGCCTCGCTTTGCGTGAGGCCATGGTATGTGGTTTACAGGTACAGGCCTGGCGGGCCACCATCTCCTTACAAGGCATTGCATTGGACTGCGCCTTGCCGTTTCAACTAGACCCCCAGTCCGATTGAGTCGGTGATTTGGTATTGTGCTGGTGTCCGCTATAGGATGTTCGATAGGGGCTTGCTGCCGTCGTGTTAACCAGGTTTTCATTAGATGACACAGAGTATCAATAGTGCGCAATTAACCGGCAGAGCCGCGGATCATCTCCAGCCCTTAGCGGGTGGTCATCACTTGATGCCTGCCGCGGCGATGGCCTATTCAAAGCTGCAGCAGGCGGGCCGTGAAGCCGGATTTGAACTCACCATCGCCAGTAGTTTCCGCTCTTATGATCGACAGTTGGCGATCTGGAACGGCAAAGCCAGTGGCGCGCGAGCCGTGCACGACGACGACGGTCAGCCCGTTGCCGTAGACGCACTCCCACCTGAGGAAAAGCTGCGGGCCATCCTGCGCTATTCTGCACTGCCGGGTAGCTCTCGGCATCACTGGGGAACGGACCTGGATGTGTATGACGCCGCGGCGGTGGAGTCGGATTACCGTGTGCAACTATCGCCGCAAGAAGTGGCAGCCGGTGGTGTTTTCGACGCCATGCACTGTTGGCTGGATGAGCGCATGGCCGTAGGGGAGTCCTTTGGGTTTTATCGCCCCTATAAGACGGATCGGGGCGGCGTTGCACCGGAACGCTGGCACTTAAGTTACGCGCCCATCGCCGCACACTGCGAGAGCCGCCTGTCGCAAGACGTACTAAAAGCGTGTTGGCTTGACTGTGCTGAGGGTGAAGAGCGGCTGCTGTTGTACGATCAGGTGCTAGCCGAGTTGCCGCATATTGTGACAGCGTTTGTGCAGGTGGCGCCGGACTGGTGTCCAGCGCCGTATCGTCAGCACGCTACAGCTGATTAGCTGCCTCGCCCGCCTTCGCCTGAGCGTGGAGGTGACCAAAATGCTTATCGTAGTCTTTTTCCGCCGCCGCGATCACCTCAAGCGCGCGCTCACGGCCATACACGTAATCGACCGTAACGTTATTTTTCTTGCCAGGAATGAGTTTATAAGTAGAGAAATAGTGCTGCAGACGCTCAGTGGTTATCGCGGGTAGATCTGAGATATCTTGTACCTCGCCCCAAATATTATCACCGGTGAGTATGGCCACAATTTTATCGTCAGCTTCGCCGCCATCGATCATTTGTATTCCACCGACCACTCGGGCTTTGAGGATAATGTCAGCGCGCGTAATGTGACGCTCTGAGTGGATACAAATATCCAGTGGATCGCCATCTGCTTTATCCGCTGCTGGACATAGCTTAGCCACCTCTTCGGCGCAATAGGTTCGCGGGATAAAGCCGTATAGAGCGGGTGGGTTAGAGGTAGTGCGCTGGGGTCGATCCACCATCAAGAAGCCCGAGCCTTTGTCCAACTCGTACTTAACGACGTCGGAAGGCGTCATTTCGACATAGACCTGTACCACGTCTGAGGCGCAGTCTTCGGTGCGGGCGTGCAGGCCGTGCCAGGGGTGCCTGCGCCAGCGGTTAAAGCCACTATTTCCGTACATACTGATTGGATCTCTGGGGTCATTTAAGAGGCGCGTATTGTACAGCCTGCGTACCCCTAAATCTTGTCAAAAAGCGGCAATATTGCGCCGACTATTTCAGCAAAAATTCGGGTCACTGTTACGAAATTCGGGACCATCTGGGCACAGACCAGATCGACGGATCAAATTGCAGCTAGGGCCGCGCATTCTATGCCGGGCTACATCTAGCTTATGAATATTACCCTGAACAATCGGCCCGAGCTTTGGTCGCTTGCTAGCATGGCCCGGGCCGAGAGATAAGTCGAGACTGCGCGGAGTGCGCGCGGTGCATCGAACACAGGGCCGGGCGCGATAACCTGCGCTGTTATACCTTGAAGCGTCGCTTCAATTTGCGTGGTACCGGGGTGTTTTTCAGACGCACATAGACTGGCAGGCCGTTGCGGTAGTTGGGGTAGGCTTCACCGGCGATTAGCGGCCGAAGGTAGTCCACGGCTTTGTCCGTAATACTAAAGCCGTCACGGGAGATGAAGTTGCGCGGCATTTTTTTCTCCCGGTTGGCAACTTTGTCCAGCGATGCCTCACCGATGCTCCAGCTGTAGCGCTTGCCCTTACCGCGCACAATGCAGGGCATGACCGCATTTTTGCCGCGCACAGCGAAGTTCACCGCCGCCTCACCCAGTGCGTAGGCCTGATCCACGTCTGTTTGCGAGGCGATATGCCGTGCTGAGCGCTGTAAATAGTCGGCGACTGCCCAGTGGTATTTGTATCCCAGTTCATCCTTGACCATGGCCGCAAGCGTGGGTGCCAGTCCACCCAGTTGGCTGTGACCAAAGGCATCCTTGAGGCCCGATTCTGCGAGAAAGCGGCCGTCTGCATACTGTGCCCCCTCGGAGGCAACAATGACGCAGTAGCCGTAACGCTTGACCGTGCGCTTGATGCGCGCCAGGAACTTGTCGCGATCAAAGGCAATTTCCGGGAATAGAATGATGTGTGGCGCATCGCCCTCACGCTCTGCAGCCAGCCCGCCCGCGGCGGCTATCCAGCCGGCGTGGCGCCCCATGACTTCCAGAATGAAGACCTTAGTAGAGGTTTCGCACATCGACGCAACGTCCATAGCCGCTTCGCGGGTGGAGATCGCGATGTATTTGGCGACTGAGCCAAAGCCAGGACAGCAATCGGTTTCGGGTAGATCGTTATCGATCGTTTTGGGCACGTGTATCGCCTGTATCGGATAGCCCAGGGTTGCGCTCAGCTGCGACACCTTTAGACAAGTATCGGCAGAATCGCCACCTCCGTTGTAGAAAAAGTAGCCGATGTTATGCGCCTTGAAGACGTCGATCAGACGCTCGTACTCCGCACGATTTTCTTCCAGGCTTTTCAATTTATGACGGCAGGATCCAAAGGCGCCAGACGGTGTGGTCATGAGGCCACGAATAGCGGATTTGCTCTCTTTGCTGGTGTCGATCAAGTCCTCGCGCAGTGCACCGATAATGCCATTGCGTCCGGCGAACACTTTGCCAATTCGATCGCGGTGTTGTGCCGCGGTTTCGATGACGCCGCAGGCAGAGGCGTTAATCACGGCAGTGACGCCGCCAGACTGGGCGTAAAAGGCATTTTTCTTCGACATAGAGCGTCCTTGATTTGGGCCCGTAGCGGCTTGAAGTGAGTGAATAATGTGGCCGCTATCATACGGAAGTTGGCGCACTTTGTAGACCAACGCTGCCAGCAACTGCGACTGAAATTCTGCTGATTGCATCGGGGTGCGTGCTACCATTGGCCGCTTTGTTTGGCTGGTTAGTTAAGACATGTCAAAAGAGCACATTCATATCCTGGGCATCTGTGGCACGTTCATGGGTGGCCTGGCCCAGCTGGCCAGTGCCCAGGGCTATCGCGTGACTGGATCGGATACGGCGGTTTATCCGCCTATGAGCACGCAGCTAGAGGCGGCGGGTATCACGGTAATGGAGGGGTACCACGCTGCCCACCTGAAGCCTGGGCCCGACTGCGTGGTGGTGGGCAACAGTATGAGTCGTGCGAACCCCGCGGTGGAATTCATGCTGGATGAAGGATTGCCCTATACTTCGGGGCCGCAGTGGCTGGCAGAGCATGTATTGCGTGATAAATGGGTGCTCGCAGTGGCGGGCACCCACGGCAAGACCTCCACCAGCAGCCTATTGGCCTGGATTCTGGACTACGCCGACATGGCGCCCGGATTTCTGATCGGTGGTGTACCGGCGAACTTCGGTGTGTCAGCAAGGCTGGGAGAATCCGATTTTTTTGTGGTAGAGGCCGATGAGTACGACACGGCCTTTTTCGATAAGCGTTCCAAATTCGTGCACTACCGGCCGCGCACACTGTCGATTAACAATTTGGAGTTTGATCACGCAGATATCTTTCCCGACCTGGCAGCGATTCAGCGTCAGTTCCATCACCTCGTTCGTACCGTACCGGCAGCGGGACAAATCATATGTCCGCGTGGCGTGACGGCGATTGATGACACCTTAGCGCAGGGGTGCTGGACACCCGTGACCGATTTTTCGGTGGAAGATGACGCGCAAGCGTATTGGCGAGCTGTGGATATTGTTGCCGATGGCAGCGAGTTCAGCGTGGTGTGCGGCGATGGAGCCCCTGTGGACGTTCGCTGGTCTCAGTGTGGAATGCACAATGTGCAAAACGCGTTGGCGGCGATGGCCTGCGCCAGGCATGTTGGGATTCCGGTTGCGGTGTCGGCTGCCGCGCTCGGTGAGTTTTTGGGTGTGAAACGCAGGTTGGAGTTGTTGGATGAGGTCAACGATATTGCCGTCTATGACGACTTCGCCCACCACCCCACCGCGATTGCGAGCACACTGCATGGCCTGCGGGCCAGGGCAGATAAGGGTCGCGTCATTGCCTTAATAGAACCGCGCTCTAACACCATGCGTATGGGCAAGCACCGCGATCGGCTGGCCGCATCCACCGCACTGGCCGATCGGGTTTACTGGTATCAGCCACCTGGAATGAACTGGTCTATGGAGTCTGTGGTCGAACACAGCCAGGCCCCCGCCCAATTGGTTGACAGTATTGATGAACTGGTACGCGTGGTTGTCCATGAGGCGCGAGCAGGCGATCAGATCGTGATTATGAGCAACGGCGGATTTGGCGGGATACACCAGAGCTTGCTGGACAATCTGAAAAAGGCAGATGCCCATGAGTAGCGCCCTTTTACGGGTATATGATCGTTTGGTACTTCGCCATCCCTGGCTGGTGCTGGCGTTGTTTGTATTGCTGGTAGGGGGTTTTGCCACCCAACTCGGCAAGATCAAGCTGGATGCCTCCGCTGACTCGCTGTTGCTGCAGGGGGACCCCTCATTAGAACGGTTTCGTGAGATCAGCCGTGACTACAGCTCGGAAGAGTTTGTGCTCATCACCTGGAAACCTGAAGCCGAGCTACTGTCTCCGGAATCGCTGCTGCCCTTGCGGGAAATGGCGGCTGAGCTGGAGCAACTGGAGGGCGTTTCTTCAGTCGTTACGGTCTGGGATGTACCGTTGCTCAACAGCCCACCAGTGACGCTGGACGACATCACCTCGGACGATCCGCTGCCCAGCCTGGAACAGCCTGACCTTGATTTGGAACTGGCCTTGCGCGAGTTCACGACCAGTCCGATCTATGCCGACCTGCTAGTGAGTCGCGATGGCGATCTCACTGCAGTACAAATCAATCTTGAGCGCGATGAGCAGTACAACACGCTGCTGTGGGAGCGCGAAGACCTGCGCAAGTTGGCCCGCGATAGTGGCTTGAGCGCTGAGCAGTCCCGGCAGCTGCGCCAGGTAGAGCAGGCGGTAAAAGTGCGCACGGCAGCGTCGCTGGAAAAGCAAAGTCTATTGGTGGCCGAGGTGCGAGCCATTGCGGCGCGCTACAGTGATCACGCTCAGCTGTTTGTTGGCGGTGTGCCGATGATTGCGGCGGACATGGTGAGTTTTGTGCAGAGCGATCTGGTGCTGTTTGGCGGCGCGATCCTGGGCATCATGCTCGTAGCACTGGCGGTCATTTTCAGGCGGCTGCGCTGGGTGGTGATTCCACTGATCACCTGCGGTACCACCGTGGTGATCATGCTGGGTCTCCTCGGTGCGCTGGATTGGCGTATGACCGTCATTTCATCGAATTTTGTGGCCGTGCTGCTCATTATTTCGCTGGCGCTCAGCATTCATCTCATTGTGCGTTATCGGGAGCTGCACTCTGCAGCCCCTGAAGAATCCGTACCGGACCGGGTGCGCAATACCGTGCGACTGATGGTTGTGCCCTGCTTTTATACCGGTATCACGACCATGGTGGCGTTTGTGTCGCTAGTGGTGTCCGGTATCCAACCGGTGATCGACTTTGGCTGGATGATGACGGTAGGCATTGTCATCGCCTTGCTGACGGCGTTTTTGATGGTGCCGACGCTGATGCTGCTGTGGCCGCGCACGAAGGAAGACCCCCACGCGGACGACAGCGCGCCCCTGACCTTATATTTTGCACGCGTTGCCGATCGGTTTGGCGCGATCATCTTGCTAGTGAGCGCGGCGGTATTTTGCGCGACCTTATATGGCATTTCCCGCTTGGAGGTCGAGAACCGTTTTATTGACTACTTCAAGGAGACCACCGAAATCTATCAGGGCATGGAGCTGTTGGATGAAAAGCTTGGTGGCACCATCCCGCTGGACATTGTATTGACTGCACCGGATTTTAGTACGGCGCTGCCAGGGTTAGAAACGCTGAATACAGATGCACCTCCGGTGGCCGAAGATGACCCCTTTGCCGAGGACAGCGACTTCTTCTCGGAGCCCGTGCAAGACAGCTTGGGAACAGACGATTGGGACGACGATTTCGACGGTGGCTTTGATGATTTTGGCGGAGGTGACGAAGAATACTTTCAGCCCAGCTATTGGTTCAGTCTGCAGGGCATGCGTCAGCTCGACGCTGTGCACACCTATATCGATTCACTGGCAGAAACCGGCAAAGTGCTTTCTCTCTCCACGACGTTTGAAGTGGTTAGGGACTTGCTGGGCGACGATATCGGTAGCGTGGAATTGGCACTGGTGCAAAAGTCGTTGCCAGAGGACATTAACACCTTGATGGTGGCGCCGTATTTCTCGGTTGATCAGGACCAGGCGCGCATTACGGTTCGTGTTAAGGAAACCAGCAAAACTCTGCGTCGTAATGATTTTCTGAACGAGGTCAGTGATCATTTGCGCAACGACATGGGTTTGGAACCCGACCAGGTTGAGCTCAGCGGTATGCTGGTGCTTTACAACAACGTATTGCAGAGTCTTTTTCAATCACAGATTCTTACGCTGGGCGTGGTGTTCCTGGCCATTCTTGTTATGTTTTTGCTGTTGTTCCGTTCGCTCAGTTTAGCGCTAATCGCGATAACGCCAACGCTACTTGCTGCCGGCATGGTGCTCGGGATTATGGGGCTGGTTGGGATCCCGCTCGATATCATGACGATTACGATTGCCGCGATCGTACTGGGTATCGGCGTCGACAACTGTATCCATTACGTGCATCGATTTAAGCGCGAGTTTCCAAAGGATGAAAACTATTTGGCCACCATGTATCGCTGTCACGGCAGCATAGGGCGAGCGCTCTACTACACGACGATCACCGTGGTGGTTGGCTTCTCTATGCTCACACTATCTAACTTTAACCCCAGTATCTATTTCGGCGTGCTCACGGTGCTGGCGATGGCGGCGGCGGTGGTAGGAGCACTACTGTTATTGCCGAGGCTCATTATTTTGTTTAAGCCGTTGGGGCCGGAGGGCAGCTGATGCAGTGCCGGCAGGGCTGTGGCGCATGCTGCATCGCCCCATCGATTAAGCAGCCGTTTTACGGCATGCCTGCGGGCAAGGCGGCAGGAGAACCCTGTGTGCATCTGGATGAAGCGCTTCGGTGTCGCTTGTTCGATGACCCGCGTCGACCCGAGTGCTGCGGACGTTTTCAGGCGGAACCGGATATCTGTGCGGACCAACGCAAGACTGCCTTGATTAATCTTATGTGCCTGGAAAACATGACAAGCGAAACGACCACAGCTGCCGTCTCCAAGTGATGACTGAGCTGCCGTTGTTTCCACTGTCCGGCGTGTTGTTGCCCCACGGTCGCATGCCGCTGCAAATCTTTGAACAGCGCTACCTGGATCTGGTGCGCGATAGCATGAAAAACGAGAGCCCCTTCGGCGTGATTTGGATCAAGCGGGGCGCCGAAGTAGCGAGCAGCGGTGCAACTACTCCGGAACTGGGCGACTATGGCAGCACGGCACGTATTGTCGATTGGGATCAACTACCCAACGGGCTGTTGGGTCTCACCATTCAAGGAGCTCAGCGTTTCGATCTTGGCATTACGTCGGTGCGCCCAAATGGGCTGATGGTAGGGGAAGCCACCCTCTACGAACCACCCGTGGCGACGGGTGTTCAAGAGCCATGGCAGGCGTTAGTGGATGTCCTACAGAGTCTGCAGACCCATCCCCATGTGCAGCGCATGAACTTGGAGATAGATTATGACGATGCCTGGCAGGTGGGCTACACGCTGCTGCAGCTGCTACCTTTGGAAGAAGCGCTTAAGTACCAGCTACTGGGTATCGATAGTATTGAAGATCTGATGGCAGAACTGGATAAGCTGCTAAACCAAATCAGCGGTGAGGGGTCGAGCTGATCTTAATTTTGCGGGCTTTCCTTCTTGTTACGAGGGGTTACCATTCGGGTTATGCGCCATGAGTAGCGCGCCGCGTCCAGCAGGTGCTTGACCCAAGAAAGATCGTCACTGATACGATAGCGCGGTTTGGGTATTAAAGAGCGAGCGCGGGATCGTTGATGAACAGCATGTCCATCACGATGTCTGGCTTCCAGCTTTTGAGGGTTTTAGCGCTGTGTTTGCGAATGCTATCGAGATCGGTGATGGATGAAATATGAAAGCTCTCGCCGACAATGACGTGCACCAGTAAATAGGTGTTGCGGCCACGCTTGCTGACGCGAAACTCCAAGTCTTTATAGCTCAGCTCTCCCAAACTCGCACGCAGTCGTTGCTCTATCTCGTCTACCACTGTGTCCTTGGGTGCCATGCCGATAATCTCCCGTAGGCTTTGATTGAGAATGCCTAAGGGCACAGGCAGGGCCAGTGCCACGATGGTGATCAGCAAAATGGGATCCACCAAGGGCGCGTATTCTGCATAGTCTGAGCGCTCTAACCACCAGGCGCCAACAAAGCCCAGAAAGACACCGCAGCTGAGCAACCCGTCCATCAGCCAGGTTTTTGCCTCGACGTTAACCAGATCTGAGTTTGACTGTCGGCCGGCGCGAAACATGAGCGCTGCAACAAGCAACGATCCGGAACTTGCCAGGGCGCCATAAAGCACAGCCAGGCCGTATTCCGCGGGGTTTCCACCATCCAGTAAACGCTTGGTCGCCTCGGCACCGGCATAGACGCAGGCAACAAGAATAATCAGCGCTTTAAACAGATTGAGTAGTGGCTCCAGCGCGGTGTAACCAAAGTGGAACAGATCATCATCGGGCCGCTCCGCGAGTTTGGCGACTTTGATAGTGAGCAAGGTGACACAGAAGGCAATCAAGGAATAAATGCCGTCGAAGAGAATCGCGTCTGAGTTAGTGAGGACGGCGAATATCAGGGCCAGGGCCACGAACCCAATAATACCGACAAGCCCATAGCGGAGCGCGCGCTGCTCGTGCGCCGACTGCGTACTTTTTGTCATGCCAGTGGACCTATTGACGAGCGCAGGTGGGGGATTATCTCCGCGTGGTCGACAGCACCGGGCTTAGCCAAAGCTGGGCACCCAGCCGCCGCACTCCTTCCAACGATTGACGATCTCACAGAACAGTTCGGCGGTGCGTTCGGCATCATAGGCGGCGGAATGGGCTGCGCTATTGTCGAAGCTGATACCGGCTTCCGCACACGCCTTGGCGAGCACGGTTTGGCCGTAAGCGAGACCGGAGAGCGTGGCTGTGTCAAAGTGGGAAAAAGGGTGGAATGGATTTCGCTTTATGCCGCAGCGTTCCACCGCGGCAGTGATAAAGCCGGCATCAAAGTGGGCGTTGTGACCAACCAAAATAGCGCGGGTGCAGGACTGTTCGCGGACTTCCTTGCGTATGGTTTTAAACAATTCGTCCAGCGCTGCAGACTCTGCAATGGCTTCCCGAAACGGGTGATAGGGATCAATACCTGTAAATTCCAGCGCCGACTGCTCCAGGTTGGCACCTTCGAAAGGCT
The DNA here is from genome assembly GCA_039025905.1 of Pseudomonadota bacterium. GTDB lineage: Bacteria > Pseudomonadota > Gammaproteobacteria > Pseudomonadales > Halieaceae > JARRPM01. The sequence continues at coordinate 37,496 of JBCCNJ010000015.1, forward strand.
GGACATGAAAATCGTGGGTGCGATGAACGGCGAGCAGGCCCTCGGTGTCCATGCGCAGCGTGCATGCCGCGATCTCCAAGATGCCATCGGTGCTGGCGTTGAAGCCGCCGGTCTCGACGTCTATGACCACCGGTAAAAAACCGCGAAAGCGGGTCGACATGAACTGTTTGGCAGCCTCTTCCAAACCGTTATTGGCCTATGCTTGTGACGCGCCAGCCCACCTGTTCACCCGCGCGCAAGGGTGTCAGCTTGCCACTCCCTAAGGGTAACTGCTCAGGGACGGACCAGTCTTGCTTGGTCAGGGTCAGTTGGTCAGTGTTGCGCGGTAGCCCATAAAAATCTGGGCCAAACTCTGAGGCGAAGCCCTGCAGTTTATCAAGCGCGTCCATGTGCTCGAAGGCCTCGGCGTAAAACTCTATCGCTGCGTGGGCCGTGTAAACGCCGGCACAGCCACAGCTACTTTCCTTGCTCTCTGTAGTATGAGGGGCAGAGTCCGTGCCGAGGAAGAACTTGGGGCTACCAGACGTAGCGGCCTCCAGCAGTGCCTGCTGATGAGTGTTTCGTTTGAGAATGGGCAAGCAATAAAAGTGCGGGCGAATCCCGCCTACTAACATATCGTTGCGGTTGTACAGCAGATGATGCGCGGTGATGGTGGCCGCCACGCGAGAGCTGGCGGAGCGCACAAATGCCACGGCATCAGCCGTGGTGATGTGCTCGAGTACCACACGCAAATTTGGGAAGCGCTCGGTTATCGGCAACAAATGTCGATCAATAAACACCTTTTCTCGGTCGAAAATGTCGATATCGGAATCGGTCACCTCACCGTGCACCAACAGCGGGAAGTCTGCTTCTTCCATTGCCGCGAAGGTGGGGTACAGCCCGTCCAGGCTGGCCACGCCTGCATCGGAATTGGTGGTAGCGCCCGCTGGGTACAGCTTAGCGGCATGCACGAAGGTACTTTGCGCCGCCTCTTGAATATCTTCAGGCCGCGTTTGGTCAGTCAGGTATAGGGTCATCAGCGGTTCGAAACGGCGGGGTAATGACGCCATAGCGGCCAGGATACGCTCGTAATAGGCTGACGCAATTGCCACGTTGGTGACCGGGGGTGTCAAGTTGGGCATGACAATGGCGCGGCCAAAATAGCGCGCCATGTCGGCGCAGGTATGTTCCAGGGCGACTCCATCGCGCAGGTGGACATGCCAATCATCCGGTCGGTTAATGGTCAGTTCGGTCAAGACAGGCGGCCATTGCAAAGAGGTGGTTGTGCTTGAGCATGCTACCGTAAAGCAGCGTTAGCTGAAACCGCAAAGCCCCTGCGTGAATATGGCAGCACTGGATTGGCTGGGAATTGCCCAGTCTCAAGGGTAGAATGGCCGGCCTTTCGACGCAGCACCCCGGAGTACGTCATGTCGGATATCAATAAAGTAGTTCTGGCCTATTCAGGTGGGCTGGATACATCAGTTATCGCTCGTTGGTTGCAGGACACCTACGACAGTGAGGTGGTGACCTTCACCGCGGATATTGGCCAGGGTGAGGAGGTAGAGCCCGCCAGGGCCAAGGCTGAGGCCTTAGGCATAAAAGAAATCTACATCGACGATTTGCGCGAGGAGTTTGTGCGGGATTTTGTGTTTCCCATGTTCCGCGCGAATACGATTTACGAGGGTGAATACTTGTTGGGAACCTCTATCGCCCGCCCGCTGATTGCCAAGCGTTTGATTGAAATTGCCAATGAAACCAGCGCCGATGCCATTTCCCATGGGGCAACCGGCAAAGGCAATGATCAGGTGCGCTTCGAGTTGGGCGCCTACGCGCTGAAGCCGGGTATCAAAGTTATCGCGCCCTGGCGTGAGTGGGACCTGGGCTCGCGGGAAAGCCTGATGGCCTACTGCGATGAGCGCAACATTCCGGTGGATTTTGCCGGTGCGAAAAAGAAATCCCCGTATTCCATGGATGCCAACCTGCTGCACATCTCTTACGAGGGCGGGATTTTGGAAGACCCTTGGGCCGAGGCCGAAGAAGATATGTGGCGTTGGAGTGTTAGCCCGGAGGCGGCGCCAGATACTCCGACCTACATCGAGCTGGAATTCAAGCAGGGTGACATTACCGCGATCGACGGCCAAAGCATGACACCCGCCGTGGTACTGGAAACCCTCAACAAAGTGGGTGGTGACAACGGCATTGGGCGTACCGATATCGTTGAAAACCGGTATGTGGGCATGAAAGCACGCGGGTGTTACGAGACCCCAGGTGGCACGATCATGCTGAAGGCGCATCGCGCTATAGAATCCATCACATTGGATCGTGAAGTGGCCCATCTTAAGGACGAGCTTATGCCGCGCTATGCCAAACTGATTTATAACGGCTACTGGTGGTCGCCCGAACGCAAAATGCTGCAGGCCGCTATCGATGACTCACAACAGGTGGTCAACGGCAAAGTGAAGCTCAAGCTCTATAAGGGTAATGTGCAGATTGCCGGGCGGCAGTCTGAGGATTCCCTGTTTGATGAGAGCATGGCGACCTTCGAAGAGGATGCGGGCGCTTACGATCAAGGCGATGCTGAAGGCTTTATCAAGCTGAACGCATTGCGTATGCGCATTGCCGCAAGTAAGGGGCGTTCGCCACTTTGACGTATCTGGCTTGTTCCTGATCAACTAAACGAAACTGCCGTCGGTACTGCTACAGTGCAAGGCCTCACTGACAGTGCACGGCATGATGAATCGCTGTTTTCTCGGTGGTCGTGATCACTGAGTCGTGAGGTCTTATTGTAGTCGATACCGTGCTTTGGGCGAATCTGCGCTCGGTTTATGACAGCCCGAATACGACGGCTATTATTTTCACGCAGCCTTTCGAGCCTGCAGTTGTAGGTGGTGTGGTCTCAACCTATGCCCGACTCGTTTTTATCTATTCCTCGAAAGCCGAATATATGTCCGATGCATTGGCGAAACGTCTAGTGTCGCGATCTGGCTAAGAAATACCTTGTGCTGTTGATAAAGTGAGTCTGACCGGCTCGCTCGTCCGCCACAAAAACTGACTTAGCGAACCTAAGTTAACAAACCGAGTCATAGCAGGATGAAAAGCCGGCTCTAAGCCTAATGATATGGCCGTCTCGTGATTCAAGCGATAGTTGGGCCGAAAATGGTTCGATACTAGAGACTGTGGTCAGGCGCGCAAAGTAACAATGGAAGAGGGAATCACCAGGCTCGATCAAGTCGTCCTGTTTTGAATGTCGATGATAGTTCAAAAGCACACAGTAGGAAGCGGAGTTGCGGCCAAGAGATGCTGGGGCACTTTAGTGCTGTGCCTGACCTTAACGGGCTGCGTTAGTATCAGTCGCGATGATCTATTCCTCAGCAATACGTCACAACAGCCAGGCTATGCGGCTCCGCTAGCCGCTTGCGACAGCGAAGTCAGCAAGCGGCTGTCTAATGATCGTGATCGCGGCATCGAATCGGACACAATCAGGTTTATCAACTGGAATATGTTCAAGGGTCACCGTAAGGGCTGGCAGTTAGACTTGGAAACCTATGCCGAACAACACGATATGATGACACTGCAGGAGGCCATGCTCAGCGATGAGTCAAAGTCGCTGCTGTCTGATTATGACTTTGACTGGACCTTGAATATGGCATTCAAAATGAATGGTCGCCCCAGTGGTGTCATGAATGTTGCGACGGTCAGCCCTCTATATCAGTGCGGTTTTAAAGTGCTGGAGCCCATTATTCGAACCCCGAAGACCGTATTAGTAAGCTATTACGGCCTACAGGGCTCCGATAAGCCTCTGCTGGTTGCCAACATTCACGGCATCAATTTTTCGCTTGGGCTGGGCAGCTACCGTAAACAATTGGCTCAGCTGCATGAGGCACTACAATACCATGATGGCCCAATGATATTGGCGGGTGATTTTAACAGCTGGAGTAATCGTCGGCTAAGAGAAGTTGAGTCACTGGTGGCCGATCTGTCTTTGTCTTCACTCGAGTACAAAGCCAAAGCGGGTAGGCGTATTTTCGGGCATGCCGTTGACCACGTGTTCTTCCGCGATCTCGACGTGATTAGTCATGAAGTATTTGAGGTGACATCATCAGATCATGATCCCATCTCGGTTCACTTTAGCTTTCAGGCTGGCCGTAGACATCAGTAGTTACCGGTCACCGGTAAGCGGCACAAACCGTACGGGTAAAACAGACTGCTTGCTGATCTCACCGCCCTCGTTAACCTCAACGACTAAAAGATCCTGATAGCCGTGTTGTGGGCCCACAGGAATGACCAACTTGGCACCCGGTTTCAATTGCTGAAGTAAGGGTAGGGGAATGGATTCCGCTGCGGCGGTCACAATAATGCCGTCGAAGGGAGCGTACTGCGGCCAACCGGCGTAGCCATCGCCGGCGCGTACGGTTACGTTTTTATAACTGAGCGCTGTGAGCAGGTCCGCCGCGCTGCTGGCGAGCTGCTCCACGATTTCGATGCTGTAGACGTGTTCAACCAGTTGCGAGAGCACCGCGGCCTGATAGCCGGAGCCGGTGCCTACCTCCAGCATGACGTCACCTGGTTCTGGTTCCAGCAGTTCGGTCATAAGCGCGACAATCAAAGGCTGAGAAATGGTTTGTCCAGCGGCTATCGGTAGCGCTGTGTTGTCATAGGCAAGATGCCGGAATTCCGGCAGTACAAATTCCTCTCGCGGAACGCTCGCCATGGCGTTGATCACATTCTCGCTCAACTCGCTCTTGCCGGTGTGGGATGCAGAGCGACGCACGGAATCGCGGATCGATTGCAGCATGGCGTCCTGCTGGATTGTCATCTCTGCGCTCTTTGCATGGCTTGTCAAACCCGTAGTGAGTAGGATCGTCACACTCATCAGGCGTACTAGTGTAGCTGCAGCTTTCATTTTTTCAGTGTAGACGCTGACGAAGCCACGGGAGGCGAAAATTACGAAAATCGGCGGTATGCTCGCGACGATTCGCAGTGAGCTTTAAATGCCAGTGCCTCCCCGACCTGGAGGGTCGATTTGGGGTGTACCGAGTCGAGGAAGTGTGAGCCGTGTTATGGATAGAGACGGCTGCACCCTCCACAATGGGTATGCCGAAGGGGAACGCGTTTACTGCTGCTTGCTCGCGAACTCTTGTAGACTTTCGTCTGGCATCAACTACAGAGTCTGAGCAGGTATGCAAAAAGTCTCAAAAAAAATAGGGATTGCACTGTTCCTGTTAGCGCTGTTAGCCATCGTGCTCTGGTGGTGGTATTTGCGACCTGATCCTATGGAGCAGCCATCACTCTCCGGACAGCTGTTGCCTGGTGAAATGCGCTATGAGGGGCATCGGCGTCAGTGGCTAAGCTATGTGCCCGCCTCTAAACCATACGCACCGCCATTGCTATTGGTACTGCACGGTTCACTGGGTGACGGCGTGCAGATGCGAGAGGCGAGCCGCTATGGTTTCGACCTGATAGCAGACCGAGAGGGCATTGTCGTGGTTTACCCGGACGGTTACGAGCAGCACTGGAATGATTGCAGAGCCAGCGCAGACTATGCGGCCAACACCGAGCAGATTGACGATGTTGGGTTTTTGAAAGCCCTGGTGCGTCGTATGATTGACGAGCACGGTATCGACCCTGAGCGTGTTTACGTCACGGGTATTTCAAACGGCGGGCACATGGCATTTCGGCTCGGCATGGAAGCGCCTGAGTGGGTGGCGGGTATCGCTGCGGTGGCGGCGAATCTCCCTGTTTTTAAGAACATCGATTGCAGCTTATCTGAACAGCCAGTGGCTACGATGATCATGAACGGCACAGAAGACCCCATCAACCCCTATGAAGGCGGGCTGGTGACACTGCTGGGTGATTCAAGTCGAGGTGAGGTGCAATCCGCTTTGGATTCGGCAAGCTACTGGGCACAGCGAGCCGGATATCAGGGAGCAGGGACGCTCAAAGAAGTACCTCGAAGAAAGGCCTATGACTATACCGCCGTTGAACGCCGAGACTGGTGGGCACCAGGAAAAGCCCCCGTCAGCCTGGTGACCATTATAAATGGGGGACACACGCTGCCGCATCCCGATCTGAATTTGCCGCGCGTGCTTGGGCGGACCAGCCATCAAATGGATGGCCCTGAAGTGATCTGGCAGTTTTTCAGCCTGGTTGAGGCGACGCCGTGACGAGTGCGTGCCTACACATTTGCGGCTCTGGCCTCCCAGCTTTTCTAGCCCCAAACCATGGCGCCAACAAAGCAAACCAAAACAAAACAAAACAAAACAAAACAAAACAAACTACACCGGTAACTCCAGCACTCAGATGTTCCTATTTAGTGAAAGTTTCTTGAGCTTATCTTCAGTGCCTTTAGCTCGTCTGTGTGGTCATACAGACCACCAGCGATGATATGAATCACGCCGTCTTTGGTTTCCAGAATACCGTTAACCAACAATAACTGGCCCGTCATTAAGGCCTGGCGAAACTGCTCCTGAGTGCGCTTCCATACCACGATGTTGCTGTTGCCGGTTTCGTCTTCCAGGGTGAGAAACAACACACCGGCAGCGCTGCCGGGGCGCTGGCGACAGGTGACCAAGCCGGCGATGCGCACAAAACGCTTGTTGCCGACCGAGGGCAAATCAGTATGGCGCTTACAGCGATTAAAGGGTGGCTTGTGTCGCAGCAGGCTCATGGGGTGGGGCCGCAATGTCAGGCCAGTAGCGCGATAGTCTGACAGCACTTCCTCGGCCACTGAGGGTGCCGGTAGCTTCACGCCGTCATCGAAATAGCTTCCCGGTTCGCTCTGCTCTGCCTGTAGCAGTGGCTTGGGTTGCTCCAGCGCCATAATCTGCCACTGAGATTGATGGCGATGACCGCTTAAGGAGGCCAGGGCATCGGCATCGGCCAGCGCTTCCATATCGCGCTTGTCCAGTTGCGCCCGCTTGCGCAGATTGCTGACCTGCCGAAAAGGGCCTTGCTGTCTGGCCTCGACAATACGCTGCGCGCCTTCGCGGCTGAGGCCTTTCACCAGTCTGAATCCCAGGCGCATGGGTGGTTGCTGCTGCGCGGTGTTGCGAGCATCCAGTAACTGATGATCCCACTGGCTTTGATTGACATCGATAGGCAGCACCGTGACCTTGTGTCGCCGGGCATCCTGTATGAGCTGGGACGGGCTGTAAAACCCCATGGGCTGGCTATTGAGCAAACCCGCAAAGAACGCCGCGGGATGATGGCGCTTTAGCCAGGCGGAAATATAGGCCAGCAGGGCAAAACTGGCGGAGTGGGATTCAGGAAAGCCATAGCCTGCAAAGCCCTTGATTTGCTCAAACAGGCGGCGCGCGAAATCTTCATCGTAGCCGCGTTCGATCATGCCTTTTGTGAGCTGCTGCTCAAAGGTCATGAGTTTGCTGTTGCGACCCCAATTGGCAATGGCCCGGCGCAGCTGATCTGCCTGGCCGCCGCTGAAGCCTGCCGCCACCATGGCCAGACGAATCACCTGTTCCTGAAAAATGGGTACACCCAGAGTGCGCTCCAGCACAGATTTAATATCGTCGCTGGGGTAGGTGATCTCTTCCAGCCCCTGCTTGCGCCTGAGGTAGGGGTGCACCATGTCGCCCTGAATAGGGCCGGGGCGCACAATAGCGATTTCGATTACCAGATCATAAAAACAGTTGGGCTTGAGCCGCGGCAGCATAGATATCTGAGCGCGCGACTCGATCTGAAACACGCCGACGGTGTCGGCGGCCTGCAGCATGCGGTAGGTGGCGCGATCTTCCTTGGGTACATCGCTCACGGTTTTAATCGTCGGGCAATAGCGATGCACCATTTGTAGACTCTTGCGGATAGCTGACAGCATACCCAACGCCAGAATATCCACCTTGAGCAGGCCCAGAGCTTCGATGTCTTCTTTATCCCACTGAATAACGGTGCGATCCACCATGCTGGCATTCTCCACCGGCACCAGCGTGGAAATGGGACTGCGGGTAATGACAAAACCACCCACGTGCTGTGACAGATGGCGAGGAAAGCCCAGTATCTGCTGCACCAGGTTGTAGAACAGCTCGGCTTGCTGACTGTGCCCGGCCACGCCCTGTTCCTCAAAGCGTTTAGCCAGATCAGAGGTTCTGTCCCACCAGGCCAATGACTTTGCCAGATCGTCTACAAACACCGGGTCTAAACCCAGTGCCTTACCCACGTCGCGCACGGCGCTGCGCGAGCGATAGGTAACCAAAGTCGCGGCCAGCGCGGCTCGCTTGCGGCTGTATTTATCGTAAATGTATTGGATGACCTCTTCCCGACGCTCGTGTTCAAAGTCGACGTCGATATCGGGAGGCTCATCGCGCTCTTTGGAGATAAAGCGTTCAAATAACAGCGTGATTTGTTCCGGCGAGACCTCGGTAATGTACAGGCAGTAGCACACTACCGAGTTGGCTGCAGACCCTCGGCCCTGACACAGAATGTCGCGCTCGCGGGCAAAGCGCACCACATCGTAAACGGTGAGGAAATAATACTCGTAGCTCAGCTCCTCTATCAGCGCCAACTCGGTATCAATACGTTGCTGTATCTCTGCAGGCGTGCCGCCGGGCCAGCGCAGCGCCGCGCCTTCGGCGACCAGATAGCGCAGATAACTATTGGCGGTGTGTTCATCAGGCACGATCTCCTCGGGATACTCGTAGCGCAGCTCGTCCAGACTGAAATGGCATAAATCGGCAATGCGCTGTGTTTCTGTCAACAGTGAAGGCGGGTAGAGCTGCTGCAGCCTGGATAAGGAGCGCAGATGCGGCTGACTATTTGCCAAGCGCCGCCGACCCAGCTGGTGAATACTGGTGTTGTGATACAGGGCGGTGAATACATCGTGCAGGGGTTTACGGCTGGCGCAGTGCATTTGCACATTGCCGCAGGCGACCAGTGGTATAGCCAGTGCATCCGCCAGCTGGCGCAGCGCTAGATAGCGTGTGACCTCGTTATTACCCAGCAGGTGCGATATGCCCAACCATATTCGCCCTTTGCACAAACGCGCCAACTGCAACCCCCAGGCCCTGTTGTTGTCGTTATCCGCCTGTGGCAGCCAGATCAGCAGGCAGCGCTTGAGGTAGAAGATGACATCGCGCAGGTTGGCCTGATACTCGCCCTTAGGGCTGCGCCGCCTGGCCATACTGATTAAGCCAGACAGCTCGCTATAGCCGGCGCGTGAAGGCGCAATAGCAATCAGCTTCAAGCCTTCAACCAGGCTGAACTCGCTGCCAACAAGCAACTTAATGCCTTGCTCTTTGGCGGCCACATGCGCCTTAACAATGCCTGCTAGTGAACACTCATCGGTAATGGCAAGCGCGCTATAGCCCAGCTGCGCCGCTCGCTCCACCAGTTCATGGGGGTGAGAGGCCCCGCGCAGGAAGCTGTAGCAGCTCAGGCAGTGGAGTTCGGTGTAGGACATGCCTATCGATAGTTGTCGACAGGGCTGATCACGCCCATGGCACCTCGACCGAGCACGTGAGTATAGATTTCGGTGGTGCGTACATCACTGTGGCCTAATAGCTTTTGGATAGTGCGTATGTCATAGCCTTTCTGTAGCAGGTGCGTGGCAAAGCTGTGGCGAAAGGTGTGGCAGCGGACAGGCTTAGTGATACCGGCTTGCTTTCGCGCTCTCGAGACGTGCTTGCGCAGAGTAGTATCGTGCAGATGATGACGTCTTAATACGTTGCTACGTGGATCACGGCCAATGCTGGTAGCCGGGAACAGAAACTGCCAACCTAACTCGCGAGCGGCCGATGGAAACTTTCTCGCAAGTGCATAAGGCATATACACCTCGCCAAAGCCATCTTCCAGATCGCGTTGATGCAACTTTTTGACATAGGCAACTTGCTCCAGCAATGCTTTTTGCAAGCTTTGCGGCAATAGAGTGATTCGATCTTTATCGCCTTTGCCAGATCGCACCGTAATAGTGGATAGTTCGAAATCGAGATCTTTCACACGCAGCGAAAGTAACTCATTCAAACGCAGGCCAGAACCGTAGAGTAGCTCGACCATTAGCCGATGCTTGCCCTGCATATGATCTAACAAGCTCGTAACTTCGGCATGTGTCAGCACAACAGGCAAGCGTCGCTTGAGCCTTGCATGCTCGAAAGCTAGCGGCTCCAACTCAATTTGGAGAAATTTTCTATACAGGTAAATAAGTGCGTTTAAAGCGATACGCTGTGTGGCCGGCGAGCAATTTTTTCTATTTGCCAGATAACTAAGAAATTGGCTGATATGTTCTGCACCTAGCTCGCGAGGATGTCGCTTACTATGAAAGCGAATATAGCGCTTTACCCAGTGAACGTAGGTTTGTTCGGTCTTGTAGGCATACCCCCTATCTCGCATATCCTTACGGAACAAATGAATAAACCGGGTAGATGCCTCGGGTATCAGTTGACGAATATCGTCCATGGCTGCAATTTTAAATAACTGTATATATATACAGTATATCAAGACTGTGTAGTTTCAAGCCGTTTTTTCAACGGAATGAAAAAAGATCAGAGTCAAACAGATCGTAAATGGTTGTTTTATATAAGCCTTTCCATTTCGGCCCAGAAACTGAAATGGTCGAAATAGATGAAAAATATATCTCCAGCATTCTCGCTAACTACGCAATTGAACAACCTTACAGATATAAGCCTTTGTTTCAGTGGATATTTAGCGGTTAAATAAAAGAGTCGTATGGGATTTAAGCGGAATCGGAGTTTTAAATGATAGTCCGTATAAGTAGCTGTTATGTACCTGGACCGTGCTCAGATGCTTAAACTGCTTTCAATAATTGGGATTTCTCTCATACTTAGTGTCGGCAGCTTCATTCATGGTGATATTTTGATTGGAGTGCTACAGCTGCTCCCGGTCTTGTTGGAGGGTATCTGTGCTTTGTTTCCAGATTCTAGATTGGCACGCGCTCTGGTGATTGAGTTCGGCCCTCGACCCAGAGAGGGTCTAAGATTGAGTCAGCATCAAGCAGAAATGGCGCTTTTTGCGGGAAAGTGCGCTGCGTTAGTGGCTCTGGTTTGGTCAGTGACTTTTACTTTTGGAATAGACCCTGAGAGCAACCTTGTTTCGCTAGCTGTGTTCGCATTTATTCTGCCCATCTTCTTCGCAATGGCGTTTGTGTCCTCTGTGTTTTTTACCCTAAGGTACGTTCAGATAAAACTTTTCGGACAAGACAAGTACTGGAGTGGCGGTGGCACATAACAAGTGGCGGCTAGCGCCCCTACGGGGCTGGGACGTCCAACCTTGTGCTGCGCTCCAGGTTGGCCGCCCCAGCGCCAAGCGTTATATGCCTTAGTCCGATTTTCTTTGGTTCCAAGTGAGCTGGAGTTCTTAGCCCCATTCATCGGGCGGCAGGTCACATGCTTTATTCGAAAAGAGGGGCTTGCTTCCGCGTCTCTCGGCCCTAACCGCCTGTCCTCGCATGGATCAATTTGGTTTGGTAAAGTCGAGGCATCGTCTTAGGAGCCTGACCAAATAGGGTTCACGCTAAGGGTAGTGTCCCATGCTTATACCCCAGTTTTCTCTAGCATATAACAAGGTGCATCACAGCGCTGCTTTCGCAGCTCGGACGCCAAACCGCTGCGCGCTTTGTCGCCGGTGTGCACGGCGTTATGCTCTCAGGAATTAAACTATGGGAATGTGTTTAGCGCTTCATAGCGTATCAGATGAAAATGTTAAAAAAATACTGGTTCGTCCTGAGCTAATCTGGAGACTAATAGCTTCCGATGATCCCGACATTTATGAAGAAACCGTAAAAGAAATGAATCAAGTTGGTTTTCTCGCAAAGCTCTTCGGCAAGAAAGCACCAACAGATATCGAAGTTCCAGACTTAAATTTCATTGAAGGCGAGAATGTCGATGACGACTTGGACAAATCTTGGCAGGGAATTCACTATTGTCTGAATAAAACAGCTTATGAAGCTGCCGCTCCAATGGACTTCATAACAGTAGGCGGGGAAACAGCCGATAGTATCGATGTAGGGTATGGCCCCGCACGTCTATTCAACAGCGAGACGGTAAAAGAAATACAATCTCGCTTATCCAATATATCAACAGGTGATATAGCAGCTAACTACAATCCAGAGGAAATGGACAAGCTTGATATCTATCCAAATATTTGGAGTAGAGATGGCGATGAAGGATTGGAATATATTACTGAATACTATGAAACCCTAAAGAATTTTATCTCTGATTGCACCAGCAATAATCTAGGTATGGCTGTTTACATATGCTAAGCATAACAAGCAAAGGCAGCATCGCCCTGCGGGCTGGACGCGCTAACGCGCGCCGCTGCTTTGGGCGTTAGGCGTCTGTAAGTGCGATGAATACGGGCATCTTTGGCATCTGGGCTCACTTCAGTGTTGATTTTCCTCGGACTAGTAGTGGTTATAGGTATTGGTGGCCCCATTGAAATCTCGAGAGATATTCTCGTGTCGTTTCTTATTATTTCGTTGCTGCTGTTCATCATCGGCTCACTCGTAGCATTTGTCTTACTAATTCCATTGATCTTCATCTATAAAAAGTGCACCAAGTTTTTGTCTCTATCTTTATTTGTTTCAGTAGGCACCTTGGTTGCTCTTTGTATTGGGTTAACGGCTATGTACACTTTTGCACATGGGCATATGCCGCCAATCGAACGTGACACATTCCGCGGCCTGGCTTTGTATCTTACTATTGGGAGTGCGAGCGCGTTTTCCGCTTGGTCCTCTTTAAGGAAATCGGATGAG
>JBCCNJ010000016.1:0-49796 GCA_039025905.1 Pseudomonadota bacterium
GCGTTCCAAGCCGGTTACGGCAAGCTTCAGGGCGGTTCGGCCGGACGTGGATCCGAACACCTTGACGACTCGAGCGGTATTCGATTTGCCGAGTGGAATCAACGCGTACGACGGCGAGCCGATCACGCTGCTGCTCGCCGAAACTGTGGACGCGCGCGGCGCCTGGATGCCCATCTCCGCTTTGATTGAGGGCGAGAAGGGTATTTGGAATGTACTGCGATTGGATACCAGCAAAACGCCTGCGGTGGCTGTTCGCGAGGTCGTGGAAGTGCTGACTATCAATGACGATAAAGCCTTTGTACGCGGAACACTGGTCGACTCTCAACAGGTGATTGCCGATGGCGTCCATCGAGTAACGCCCGGCGTGCCTGTGCTCGCCATGGAGGGTTGATCATGTTGGCCAGTATTCTTTTCAAAAATTCGCGCTACGTCGTTCTGATGTTGATGGTCATTGTGCTGGTTGGCGTGGCCAGCCTGCGTGAACAGGGCAGGCAGGAAGACCCAAGTATCACCAACCTGCATGCCAAGATTCTGACCTTTTTCCCAGGTGCTAGCCCGGCCCGCGTTGAGGCGCTGGTGGCCAAGCCGCTGGAGGATGCTATCCGTGAAATCGCGGAAGTCGAGGAGTTGACGTCAACCTCCAATACGGGCGTTTCCCTGGTTTTTGTTGAGCTACAGGAATCCTTGGACGTATCTGAGATTGAAGCGGTGTGGACGGAAATCCGAGACGCACTCGATGATGCTCGCCAGCAAATGCCGGCCGGTGTATCCAAGCCTCAGTTCGACAATGATATGACTGTGCCCTTCGTCAAAATATTAGGCCTGCGCCCGGCGCCGGGTGTGGATTTACCACCGGGGTTGTTGGCGCGTGTAGCGGATGATCTGGCAGACCAGTCGCGGAATTTTCCCGGCACTAAACTGGTTGAATTGTTTGGTCAGCCCAGCGAGGAAGTACGGGTCGAGATAGACGAGCGTGCCCTGGTTGCGCGTGGCTTGCATCTGGATCAGGTGGCCAGTGCCTTGCGCTCGGCAGACGCCAGACAGTCATCCGGTCGCGTCAGCGGAGCCGCCAACGATATGTTGGTAGAGGTGCGCGGCGAGTTTGATTCGTTGGAGCGTATACGAGACGTCATCGTCAGTACGCTGCCGAACGGCACAGCAGTGCGTATCGCCGATATTGCCAGGGTGTATAAGACTGAAGTCACGCCGCCCAACAGCGTTGCGCTGGTTGAGGGCGATAGGGGCGTCATGATTGGTGTTGCGATGGATGATGGCTTACAGGTCGATCGCTGGAGCCAGGATTTTGGCGTTTTTCTGGATGAGTATCGCGCCACTGCGCCCGGCGGAATTGTCATCGACGTCACCTATGACCAAAGCGGTTACACCATAGACCGATTGCAAGGTGTCATGGCGAACATGGCCGTCGGCATCGGCCTGGTTATTTTGGTGCTGTTATTCAGCCTAGGCTGGCGCGCGGCCGTTGTCGTCGCCGCCATTTTGCCGCTGTGCACGCTGATGTCTATTACCGTCATGAACTTCATCGGCCTGCCTATCCATCAAATGTCCGTGACAGGTCTCATCGTTGCCCTTGGCTTGTTAGTTGACGGTTCGATTGTGATGACAGACGAAATTCGAAAACGCCTGCAGCGCGGCGAAGAGGCCGCAGATGCGGTGCGTGGCTCGGTGACTCGTATGCGTATGCCACTTTTCGCTTCCACCGTCACTACGATTCTGGCATTCATGCCCATGGTATTGCTGCCCGGGCCCGCGGGTGACTTTCTCGGTTCAATTGCCAAGTCCGTCGTTATTATGCTTGGCGCGTCTCTTCTGCTAGCGCTGGTGCTAACGCCGGTGTTGGCTGCCTGGTTGCTCCCCAACGGTTTGAACAAGTCGTCACACCACTGGTGGGACCAAGGCATGGATGCTGGCCGTGCGGGAACAGCATTGAGCGGTGCACTGGACTGGTCCTTGCGCCACCCCTGGGGTTCGGTAGCGCTGGCATTGGTACTGCCCGTTGCCGGGTTTCTCGCGTTCCCAACGCTGACGGCGCAGTTTTTCCCCGGAACCGATCGCGATCAGCTATACATTCAGGTGAAATTACCTGACGGTCGCTCACTGCAGGATACGCTGGCTGTCGCAAGGCAAATGGATACGCGCTTGCGTGAATATGATTTGGTGCGCCGCGTTGATTGGATGGTCGGTACCAGCGCCCCTGGTTTTTACTACAACATGATGCGTAACAAAGAAGGGGTAGCGAGCTGGGCAGAGGCACAGGTACTGACCACGGATGAAGATCAGACCGATGCTTTGATCCGTACCTTGCAGAAAGAATTCGATCAGGCCTTTCCTCAAGCGCGCACGGTGGTAAGGGGTATTGATCAAGGTCCACCGGTGTTGGCGCCTCTGGAAATTGATCTGTATGGCCCGAATCTGGATCAGCTGCGTGAACTCGGGCAGGAATTCCGCTTGCGTATGGAAAAACTCGCCGACGTGACCCACAGCACCACCACACTGGTTGCGGGCGCGCCTAAGGTTGTGTTCGAGCTGGACGAAGAGCGCGTGCGGCTGGCACAGGCGAATCTGGGAGACGTATCGCGTACGCTTGATCAATCCCTGCGTGGCATCACTGCAGGCGAAGTCTTAGAGGACACTGAGCGCCTACCGGTGCGCGCGCGCTTGGCCGAGGCGGATTGGTCCAGTGTTGATCAGATTGCCAACCTGCGGCTTCCCATACCCGGTGCCAGTAACGGAGACTTTCCGGGCGTTGCTCTCAATACCCTTGGTGACTATGAGTTGCGCCCTGCCAGTAGCCCCATTACTCGCAAAAACGGTGAGCGTGTGAACACCGTTCAGGCATTCGTGCAGCGAGGCGTGCTTGCCGAGGAAGCGCTGAAAGTGCTGGTTGCAGATTTGGAGGCGAACCCCATTACCCTGCCTGCGGGTTATCGCTATTCCATCGGCGGGGAAGCCGATGACCGTGCCGGTGTGGTGCAAAATATCATGGCGCCCTTTGGTCTGGTGATGGCGTTGCTGATTGCCACAGTCGTTATTACCTTTAACTCATGGCGTTTAAGCGCTATCGCGTTTTTTGTCTGTCTTTGTTCGATGGGCCTGAGTTTGCTGGCGCTGGCGGTGTTTCGCTATCCCTTTGGCGTGCAGGCGTTGATCGGCGTAATTGGCTCTATCGGCGTATCCGTCAATGCCGCGATTATCATTATGACGGCGCTGCAACTTGATGACGACGCCAAACGCGGCCATCTAGAGGCCATGCGCAATGTTGTCATGGACTCGAGCAGACATATCGTGTCAACGACGGTGACCACCTTCGGCGGTTTTCTACCGCTCATTCTTGAGGGCAGTCAGTTTTGGCCGCCCTTTGCGATGGCCATTGCCGGGGGAGTGTTGCTATCGACAGTGGTCTCTTTCTTCCTGGTGCCACAGCTCTTCTTACTGGTTAATTCCAATCGAGAAGGTGCAGCTATCAAGCCATTTATGTTAGAAAGTCCTCCTAACAATAAGTTTGACAGGATCGCCAGTTGAAAGCCGCCGCCAAAACAGTTTGCAGCGCCAAAACGGATTGCAGCAAGGCCTATCACCACGGCGACTTGCGCAATGAATTGATTCTAGCCGCCTGCGCCCTGATCGAGGAGCGGGGGTCTAGCGACTTTTCGGTTGCCGAAGCCGCACGGCGGGCAGGTGTTAGCAATGCCGCGCCTTATCGCCATTTTCGCGACAAAGACGAACTACTTGAGGCGGTGTGCGAGTTGGGTTTTCTCGGACTTGCGCAATCCGCGCAGGATGCGCTTGAAGGGCAGGAGCCTGGTACGGAGGAAGCCATTATCGCATTGGGGCACGCTTACATACGGTTTGTGATCAGCCATCGGCATTTTCACGACTTAATGTGGGGGCAACACGGTG
Organism: Pseudomonadota bacterium; assembly: GCA_039025905.1. Taxonomy (GTDB): domain Bacteria; phylum Pseudomonadota; class Gammaproteobacteria; order Pseudomonadales; family Halieaceae; genus JARRPM01. Next base: position 3,919 of record JBCCNJ010000016.1, read on the forward strand.
TTAGAGCGATGGACACCGATACAGCAGAGGATTTGCGCGGCTCGGGGTTTTACATACTGGTTCACAACCTCAACGAGATGTGTAAAAAGGAAAATATTGTGGGCGTCGATACGACTGATCTCGCCACCAAGCTATGGGGCCTGGTGCACGGCCTGAGTGCGCTATCGATGACGCGTCAACTCGATCGCTTTAAGTCCGATGCAGATCCCTACGAAATGTTGAGTACGACCTCACATATCTTCTTTGCTGGTTTGCGCCAGAACAAAGCCTAGCCGAAGGAAGCTTGCGTGCGGCGCCAGGCCAGCTAGTGCTATCTAAATTAAGAGTTGATGCCCGCTCCCTAGTGTCGTGACTCATGGCATCTTAGGTACACCTTGTCCCCTGTCTTTGATTTGCATGCGCTGCAGCTTGAAATGAACATGCCTGTCATCTTCCGCGCGGTTTGGGTGCTGAAGCGTCGGATTCTGTGACACATCAGACCGCAGCCGCCGAGACCTTAGACGCACTTGACGAAGCTATTGCATTCCCAGCCACGTTATTCTATTTTGTATACATATGTGCAAGTTTTTGATTGCAGAGCTGTCATTCGATAGCGCCTGCGCCGGGTATTGAATCCTTGAAATAAGCACTGCTCGGTCGCTGTTGTTGCTAGCTTTGAAGCCGTCACCTTGCGTTGCTGAAAGTACAAAAATGATTGATGGAGGCCTTGATGAGTGTTGTAGAAGCCTGCGAATCCAGAACCAACACCACACCTTTGTTTCCTATGGGATGGTTCACTGTCGGTCGCAGCCATGAATTGCAGGTCGGTGAGGTCACCCGAACAGCTGCATTTGATCGCGAGTTGGTGCTGTATCGAACCGAGTCTGGCAAGGTGGCCCTGCACGATGCCTTCTGCCCGCACCTGGGAGCGCATCTTGGGGAGGGTGGCCAAGTTGTTGGCGAGTCTATTCAATGCCCCTTTCATGGCTGGCAGTTCAATGCCGAGGACGGCAAATGCAGTAGCATCCCCTACTGCGAACAGATTCCCGATCGGGCGCGCCTGCGCACCTGGCACACGGAAGAAAAGCACGGCCAGATATGGGTGTGGTTCCATCCCGAAAATACGGTGCCGTACTGGCCTCTTCCCGACATTCCTGAGTTTGGTAATGACAAATGGACTGAGCCGCGCTTCGCAGAATTTGACGTACCCGCCCATGTGCAAGACATCGCAGAGAATTCCTGTGATCCTGTGCACTTCCAATACGTCCATCGGCAACCGGAGGTACCGCCTTCAGAAGTCACCGTGGATGCCGATGGAAGGACGCTGCACCTGCGCACTGACAATGTAAACGACGGTATCACCAGTAAATTGCATGCGGTGGTTTACAGCCCCGGTCACGCGCTGGTACGCAATACCTATGGCCCCAACGCAGAGATGTTGGTGTACAACAGCGCACAGCCCGTAGATAGACACAACACCAAAATGCGCTGGTCCTTAATGGTCACTAAGGAAATTGAGGAGCTGGCTGGCGACCAGGTGATGCAGGGCATCATCGATGGTTTGGGAGACGACTACCCGATCTGGCAGCACAAAGTGCACAAGCAGAAGCCGGTATTTTGCCGCGAGGACGACACACTGGTGCTGTTTAGAAAGTGGGTAAGGCAGTTTTATCAGACGTCTGAAGATAAGCGAGACATCGCCTGATGCAGAACTTTAATGGCAAGGTGGCGGTGATTACCGGTGGCGCCAGTGGAGTAGGGCGTTCTCTAGCATTTGCATTGGGTGCTCGCGGGGCGCGCATTGTCGTGGGCGACGTGGATGCGGCCGCGATGGAAACAGTCACTGGCGAGTTCGCCGAGGCAGGAATTGAAGCGCTGGTGCAACACTGCGATGTGACTGACCTCGACTCACTTAGCGCCCTGGCCAACGCGGCCGACGAGAAAATGGGTGGGATGGATTTGGTTTTCGCCAATGCCGGTATTGGTGCCGGAGAAACCGGCGCCATGTGGGATTACTCTGAAAAAGACTGGCAGTGGTGTCTCAACGTTAATGTCTGGGGTGTTATCAACTCGATCCGTGCGTTCATGCCGCGTTTGGTGGCGTCAGGCAGGGAAGCACACTTCGTGGTGACCGGCTCTGGTAACGGTGCCTACATGATTCTGCCAGACGCGCCTATTTATACTGCCAGCAAGGCAGCGGTACATGCGATTACCGAGAACCTGCATTATCAGGTGCAGGCCGGTAACTTGCCGATAAAAGTGAGTGCCCTGTTTCCAGGCCCCCATATTGTGGACACGGGGCTATTTAACTCGGGCCGGGTTCGCCCCGACGAGCTAAAGAAGGAAACTGAGGGCAACGAGTCCGGCATCAACTCCCTGGAGGATATGAAGCAGATGGCGGCGGAGTTCGGGATTGAACTCAAATCCACGCATCCCGATGAAGTTGCCGAGATGGCGATCCGCGGTCTGGAGCAGGATGCCTTCTGGCTGCTTGAGACCACCGAAGACACGGAGTCCAAAATCCGTGCCCGGGCGGAAATGATCTTAAGTCGGTCGACGCCCGTTCCCGCTTCGGTTGGTTGAGAGCAAGAAAAAACGCGACAAATTCCATAACCGTTTCTGGCGTAACGCGTTGATGTAACCGCTTTGATAAGGATAAAAACATGACAAATGAATCGACACCACCCCAGGGAAATCCAGGTGATATAGTCAATTGGCCCATGCTAAAGGTGGTCTATCGCACCGGCGTGGATAATATTGCCGCACTGCTTCCCCCTGGGATCGAACCGGGCAGCAATCCCCATGTCACGCTCACCTTTTACAACTTTCCTGTTCCCGACGAACCAGAGTATGGGATTTTGCAAACTATCGATGCCGTCTATGATGGCCTCGAAGGCGAGTACGCACTCGGCTATGGCATCGACCAGGAGTCGGCGATCTTTGGCAGTCAGGAGATGAACGGACAACCAAAGTACCCGTGCCAAACGGAATACTACCGACTGGGCCCAATGGTTAGGGCTCGCTCCACTCACCAGGGCTATACCTTTGCAGAATTTCAGGGCATGTCCACGGGTCCTACGGATCCATTGGATGAATTTGATCTGCATGAATGGTGGATCAAGTCGTCGCGCGCAGTCAGTGTGGGTGGGCCGGCCACGGGATTCGATTTTCCGCCCCATGTAGTTCATGTGCGCAGCCGCTACGGTACGGCCTGGCGCGAAGCCGTTGAAGGTCAATTACTGCTGCGCGACTCCCCATGGGACCCGCTAGCCAGTTTGTTGCCGATGCAGGAGCAAGTCTCCGCGCATCTTTGGTGGCCGATCTTCCTGGATCGAGAGGTCAAACTAGCGGGCCCGCTGGACCCTGAGGGCTTTTTGCCCTTCGCTGACACGATTTCTGGTTCTCGCTGGCCAGGCACCAATGGTGGTCCCAGAAGGGAGTGACGCTTCGCCCTTGAGTGCACAGCTTTAGTGCATGTTTGTGTTCCAAGTCATTATTGCACAGCTTTAGTGCCTGACGTGTCAGCGTAACGATCAGTCTATCCCTTGGGCTGTAAAATTTTGCCGCCGCATTACATTAGATGTGTAGCGAATTTGTGCTAGCTTTAATGCATCTGGGGGATATTCGTCGAACCCGGTAAACGCGCCCAATATTAGAGCGCGAACCCGCGCGCGCAGTGCGTTCATCATACCGCGCACGCTACTGCAGGGATGGCAGGTCGGTCGAAGACTGTCATTCGAACGTTTTACCAAGGAGATTAAAATGATTAAGGAGTTTCTTCCCGGCGTTGCGATCGTTCTGACCGCCGCAATGCTGGCCGCCTGTGGCGGAACGCCCTATACCCCGGTGAGTAATAGAGCAGCCACGGTTGACACCAGTGATTTTGAGAAAAAGGTGGATTCATTTGCCGTGCTGCTGGATACCTCAGGATCCATGAGTGACCCCGCCGAGGGTAAGCCAAAGATTCATGTGGCTGAAGATGTTGTTGCTAGCTTTAACAGCGCGGTCCCGCCGCTTGATTTCAATGCCATGATGTTAACCTTTGGTAAGGGCGTTCACGCCTGCACGGGCTACGGTGCTGTGTCCAACATTTATGGCCCTACAACCTACAATGCCAACGAGTTTGGCACAGCGCTAAGCTCCATCAAATGTGCAGCCAGCACCACGCCGATTACTGATGCTGTTACGACGACTAGCGGCCTACTGGTTGAGGATACTGGCAACATCGCCGTCATTATCGTCAGTGACTTCAAATGGGACGAAGCGGATTCCGCCATGTCGGCTTTGAAAGATCTGCAAGCGCAGCACGGTGAGCGCCTCTGCGTCCATGCAATCAAGATTGGCGATGATCCCGAGACGGCTGCGCTGGCAAACTCAGTGGGCAGCATGACCAGTTGTGGTAGCTCTATGACAGGCGATCAGTTGGCCTCGGCAACTGCCATGACCGACTATGTCGCCAGCACGCTGATGGCACCGGTGCCGAAGATCGAGTATGAGAAACACACGGTTTCCACTATGGCACTGTTTGACTTCGATAAGGCTGTCGTCAAAGAGCAAGGCAAAGAAGCACTGCAGGCGCTGGCAGCCAAGATCAGCAGTCAGGGTATGTCTGTAGGCGATATTGATGTCGTCGGCTACACCGACAGCACTGGCCCGGCTGACTACAACGTAGGTCTGTCCCTGCGCCGCGCAAATGCCGTCAAGGACTACCTGGTGAGTCAGGGCGTCAATGCCGACATTATCGATGTATCGGGGTTGGGTGAAGCTGATCCTGTGGCGAGCAATGATACCGCCGAAGGCCGTGCCGAAAACCGACGTGTTGAAGTGCACGTAGGAACTACGCGCCCCGCCATGTAGGTCTACCCTCGGCTCTCAGTTGGCCCAGACTCCGATGAGTAGTGTCCGGGTCAACTGAAAGGTCGGAGAATGGGTAGATTCCTAATCCAAATCACTGCGGTGGTGGTCAATGCCACCGGACCTTCAAATGCGCCACGCTACTCGATAGGTGTTGCGTGGCCATCATTGAGTACCCAAGCGCCAAACCGCTAGGCTTGAGCTGCGCGAGATACTGGCCAGTAGTTTTCAACGCTTCCGTTTTAAAGCGTGTCTGCTATTTGCTCTGCTATCGCCAGGCACGCCGTTAAACCGGGAGACTCCATACCGTGCAAGCTGACAAACCCGCTGAAGCCGTGATCGCGCTCGGTTAGCACAACGAAATCACCATCTGGCTCGCCTTCAGCCACCACCTTGGGTCTGATTCCTGTGTAGCCTGGCTGTAGACGCGTCTTATCAATCGCTGGATAGTAGTGGGATATCGCTTGCGTGAATTCATCGCGTCTACTGTCGTCGAACTGATAATCCAACTCACGCACCCAGCGCACATCGGGTCCGAAGCGCACCTGTCCAGATAGATCCACGGTTGCGTGTACTCCCAAACCGCCAGCAGCGGGAACCGGGTAAACCAGTCGTTTGAACGGCGATTTTCCGGGGTAGGCGTAGTAGTGGCCTTTGGCAAAAAACTGCTGCGGTGGGGTCTCATCGGAAAATCCACCCAAGAGTTTCAACCAGGTTTCTCGAGCATGAAGCCCCGAAGCGTTGACTACGTATCGGCAACGCAGATCTGTCGGATGCGTACCTCCGGTCGTCAGTATGTGATGACCCCGACGACTGAGGCGGCCCTTTTCCAGGGGCGTCGAAAAGGCCACATTGCCACCTGCCGACTCGAGCTCGCCCTGCAGAGATAACATAAGTTGGTGACTATCGACGATACCTGTCGACGGTGATAGCAGAGCGAGCTCAGCCTGAACTTCCGGCTCCAATTCAGCCGCGTCTGATTTGCTGAGATAGCGAAGATCATTTACGCCATTCGCGAGCGCACGCTGGGCTATGGTATCCAACTGCTCTCTTTCATGTGCTCTCGTGGCGACGATCAGTTTGCCGCAGCGGGCATGAGCTATCTGATGCATCTTGAGGTAGTCGTATAGCAATGCTCTGCCGCGTACGCAAAGTCTGGCCTTTAGCGAACCGGGTGGATAATAAATGCCCGCGTGAATCACTTCTGAGTTGCGGCTGGATGTTTCACTGCCGATATGCGCTGCCTGCTCTAAAACAATCGTTTCCAGGCCCTTGAGCGCAAGGGCTCTGGCTGTGGCAAGGCCGATCACTCCGGCACCTATCACAACAGCCTCGGTCGTGAAATTAGTCGTAGTCAATTTAGGTCACTGAAACGTTCTTACACCGTTTTCAACCGTAACAGCCGGATATGTGAACGCCAAGTTGCGCTACATCTGAGGTGCGTCTTTCTCCCAACCCAGGAGATGCCCCATAAAGCTAGATTGCTCTTTTTTAGCTGGCTCATCGGGCTTGCCTTCAAGCCACAGCGCCACCATGCGATCATGGAAACCGTTCACCTGCTGCAGCTGCAACCAGTAGTTCAAAAACTGACGCAGTTCTGGGGCTCCCTTGGGCAGCAGGTAGGCGATTAGCAACTCTCCTCCCAGATCGCCGGGCACCACCGCCGTGTAGTCTTCTCGCGTGGCTGCCCAGGCCTTCGCCTGTTCCAGTGTCCAGATCGCAGCGTCGATGTTGGGTTTTTCAGCGAGGTTGGAGTAGTTGCTGAGAACGGTCAGGTTTGCACCTTTGAAAAGGCCCTTCGCAATCGGTAGCAGCACCGGATCGTCGAACACCGCAACCTTGAGATTTTCCTGCGCTTCGATGGAAGACCGACTCAGGAACTTCTCCGCTTCATCTGCGTGCACGATCAACGCTAATGGACTTCTGTAATACGGAGCGGATACATCTAGTTCGCGCAAACGCTTTTCCGTTACATAAATTCCGGACGCCGCCAGGTCGAAACGGTCCTTGCCAAGGTCGTCTACCAATTCCTGCCATTGGAAGGGCACCAACCTGAGGTTGACGTTCAAGTCTCTTGCCAGTTGATAGGCATAGGCAATATCAAAGCCCACGAGTTCGTTATTTGCATTGCGATAGCTAAACGGAATCACGTTCGCATTGAATCCCACCCGAAGTTCTCCGCTGCTGCGAATTCGATCGAGTCGAGATAGTTTCTCCTCCCCCTCGGACGCTTTCGCGGGTGGTGTTCCATCCAGCTCGCCCATGGTCACTTTTAGGCCCTGCGTTAAATCTGCTGGTAGCGTAAACGACATATAGGGTGCTGCAGGATTGTAGGGTATGTGGATCTGAATATTTCGCCCGATAACAGTCACTGCTACCAATACCACGCAACTCACCACGACAGACTGCGCCATTTTCTTGGGGCGAAAATTCAGTTTTCCGTAGAAGTTCAGCGTGACAAGAATGCAGATAAACGCGAAACCCATGACGGATGCAACGACTTGGCCATAACGGGTGACCGTCATCAATTCGACGTAGAGGTTGGTGGACGCGTTCGGTAGATCCAGCCAGCTGGCAAGAAATGCCACTGCATCAATAGATGAGCTCGGTGAGCCGATGCCGGATAGCAACACGACAATCGGGAGTGCGATTTGATCGGTCAGATTGATCGGCACGCGATAGTAAAAGGCGGCGAATAAAATAAAGAGCCAGATAAAATAGTTACCTAACTGGCCGAGCGGATAGCTCACTGCCAGCGTGGTCTGCAGGACCTCAGAACGGTCTTTGTCCTCGATCTCCAGTTGCGTTGCCAATTTTTCTACCGCGCGCTGTACAAAGGGTAGCGCGGCCACCGACAGGGTGGTGACGACCGCAATCACCAGAGCGCTCTGCAGCTCTCTGACAACTTCTCGCGTGGTCAATGGGCACAACGCCGCAATTAAGGAGGGCAATACCCAAAAAGCAAGAATCAATGTGCCACACAAGACAGTGAGTATGTATAGCGACAGGTCCAGCAGCTTATCGGGCTCCAGGGTGCCAACGGTATTGGCGAAGAGAGCGAACACACCGAGAGGTGCGAGCAGTACTATCCAGTTCCAAATGGTTACGCTCGCGGTGCGCATAACGTCTAATACGGACAGAAACGCCTCTTTGTTGCTAGCGCGCTGAATTGCAATGCCAAAGGTGATTGAAAAAACGACAACTGCGGGCACGTGGTTCTGAACCAAATCGACAAAGGGGTTCGACGGGATAAGAATTTCCAGCAGGTTTAGACCCTTGGCTGGCGTATTGGCGTCAATAAAGCTGGGTGGCGGAGCCGGTGGAATCGCGAATGACAGCAGGAAAATGATAAAGAACGTAATTCCCCATACGCCTACATAAATTAGCCAGCTGGATTTGAAAAGCCGCATCGCGGTGTTGGTGGTCAGGCTGCCGAGACCATGCAGCAAGGTACAAATGATGTAAGGAAATACGACGATTTCCATCATCAACACATAACCGGTGCCAATTGGTTGCAGAAAGCTAGCGCTTTCGCCAAGCAGCGCTCCCGCTGCTATGCCCAGTACAGCACTTAATAGTACCCAAGCGGGCAAACGAGCACTGTAAGAGGATTCTGCGGACACGATTCTACGCTTTGGCCTTGAACAAGAAGTAGCCGATGCTGCCGAACAAATTTCCAGAATTAGACAAAGAGTTTAGCTCCGATTGCCATTCATCCAGCTCGCTATTGTTTATTACGCCAGCGCTAGCAGCATGGCTACCCACGTTGTCGAAGTACTCCCTGGCCAGGTTTTGTGGAAACACCAGGACTCGCGATTCTAGCTCGACGTGCATAAATCCCAGGCTGGGCAACATAGCGTGAAGTTGACCGGGGAGCCAGCTCTGTACCACTGCCGTATCCACCTCGTGTGCCATCACCCTTCGCACCAGTGCGCGATTGGGGAGATTGACAGTGGTGGAAGAGAACTCCGGCTCAATTAGCGCTAATCGTCCGCCTGGCTGCAGTACGCGCTTGGCTTCTCGTAGAGCAGCGGCAACATCGTCCAGATAAATTAGCACTCGCTCGCTGCGTAGCACATCAAAGTGATTTTCAGGAAAGGGCAGGTCAATCGCATTGGCGACTTGGAACGCGATATTGAGTGATGCCGCCTTTGCTCGCGCTTGAGCAAGGTGGATAAAGTCCTCACTGAGATCGACCCCAGCCGTTATGCCGTCGGGGTTAAGCTCCGCGAGGCGTAATGTCTCCAGGCCAAAGCCGCAGCCAACGTCCAACACGTTTGAGCCATTAGCAATTTCACACCATTCAAGCGCATCCTGTTTAAGCGCTTGAAGTTGTTCAATGGCGTCGAACGCTTCCAGCGCTTGGACATAAGGTGAGGTGGAACCCGCCTCATCCAGTGCGGTAAAGGATTCGAGGGTGAAGTCGCTCAAGGGCGCCCCTTAGGTACGTTTGAAGTGCATTTCTTAGGTAGAGGGAGACTACCATAGTCGCTCAATAGCGGCGATTCTGGATTCACTGAACTCTTAGTCCAAGCCGGTCTCTATATGGAAAGGGGCGAGTTGTCTGCTTTACTCGTTTGGCGCTTTTACATCCTCGAAACCGCCAGTAAGTATCAGGCCCCCCACGGGGTTGTTGCGGGCCAGATTAGCACACCGGGCTTTGTGAACAGGAGCGCCCCCGTCTCGCGACGTGGGCGCAGATTGGATCTACAGATTGACAGGCTTTGTGCGCGAAGTGCTCAGCTGCTCGAGGACTGCCACGAAGTTCACAAGAGTCTATGAGGAGATTCTCGCTTTGAAGGGATATAGGGTGCCGAACTTTAATTTCTGCTGCATCGTCGGCGCGAGGATGTATCGAATGCTCAACTTGCCGAAGACTATGCAAGTTGTTAGCCTGAGGTGCTGTTTAGATTTGCGAAAGATAGTTATGCCCGTCCTGACATCGAATAGCTGCTTGCATAACGTGGCTGCTCGAAACCTGTTCTTCACACTCGTGCTCACGTTCGCCCTGGCGGTTCCGTTAGGGGTAGCTTCGGCGAGTGAAACCACGCCGACCCTGTTTCAAACCCATCAGCCAGCGCTGTTTCAGATCAAGGTCATCGATGTTCCCTCGGGTAACCGCAGCGCCTTGGGGACGGGTTTCGCGATTGACGGTAATCTGGTGGCGACAAACTACCACGTGATTTCTCAATTTCTGGAGAATCCTGGCAACATCGACATCCATCTCGTTGATGAACACAACGAGGAGCATCCTGTGACGGTGGTGGCTATCGATGTGATCGATGACCTGGCGCTACTTTACAGTGACAAGGACTTACCCGCTCAGCTTCAGCTTGCCGATGACGCGCCGAATATTGGCGCTACGATTTATGCGCTCGGCAATCCCTACGATCTCGGTATGTCGGTTACCGAGGGTATCTATAACGGCGTAAAAGAGGAGTCCTTTCCGCGCCGGGTTCACTACAGCGGCCCGGTGAATTCCGGCATGAGCGGTGGCCCTACCGTGAACGGTGCGGGTCAGGTCGTTGGAATCAATGTTGCGACTGCAGGTAATTCCGTCGGTTTTCTAGTGCCAGTTGATTCCTTACAGCGGCTTTGGTCCTCAGCTGACCTCGAAGCGCTTGATGATGATCAAATGATTACCCGTATTGGTGAACAACTGTGGGCGACACAAGACGATCTGATGACGAAGCTACTGCAGGCTCCCTGGCCTGAGGAGAGCTTTGGCGGAGCGCTTGTGCCGGGAAAGGGCGCTGAATTTATGTCTTGCTGGGGTGGCACATCAGAAGAGGACGATACGGGTATAGACTCCATACGGCGCGGCTGCAATAGCGGGCAACAGGTACGGATCAAGCGCGGTTTTAGTTCCACGTATATCGAATATGAATTTGCGCATTTGAGTTCCGACAAGCTCGGATCATTTCGACTGTATAACCAGGCCAGTGGTGCCTTTGCGATGTCCTACCCTGCAAACCGCGTACGTGAGGACGACGCGTCCAACTATCACTGCGTGGAAGACCATATTTTGGCAGACGCCGCTGTGGGAGATCCCACTCGCTTTAAAGCAATTTACTGCAGCCGGGCCTATCGGGAGGTGGAAGGGTTATACGACGCTTTCTACGTAGGCATGACCACAGATAAGTCAGACGAAATACTGTTTACCCATTTTACGTTATCCGGATTCAGCGAAGAGAACATTAAGCGCTTCCTGACTCGGTTTTTAGGGAGCATACAGTGGCAATCGTCGTAGAAGTATTAGACGCGTCGGGCCAGCGCGTGGCTATGCAACAGTTCACTGGCCCTGAAATTGTTATTGGCCGTGCGTTCGATTGTGATTTCATTTTGCAGGATCCTCACGTCGACCCACACCACTGCCGCATAAGCCTTACAGGAGAGCCGATACGTTATAGCGTCCAGGATGAGGATTCGCTCAACGGGACCCGGGTAAACAGTGTTCCCCTTAACGGTGCAGCGACTGAACTTGCCTCCGGTTCGCATATCATCGTGGGCAAGACCCGCTTGCGAATCAGTGATCCTTCCCTGGGCGTCGCTCCGGCGGAGAAGCTGGGTTCATTTAATGCCTTTGTTGAATGGGCCTCCAATCCTTTTGTGGTGTTGTGTAGTGTGGCTCTGGTTGCGCTTTACAGTGCGGTGAGCGTTTATCAGCAGTCTGATGCAGCGTTCAAGTTGTCCTTTGTATTCGGCGGCTGGTTCGGGCAGTTCACGCTGATTGTGGTCATCGTGGGCTTTTGGTCGCTCATCGGGCGTATCAGCAAACGCAAGGCTAGTATTGGCGCACACGCAACCATCGCCTGTTTGATGTGGGTGTTGATTACATTCTGTGAGCAAGTGCTGGAGATTGGTCTATACAACTTCAATGGTATGGCAAGTAGCTACTACCTGGTGCCCATTATCAGTGGCCTGCTGATTGTCGCTGGTCAATTCATTCACTTGAGCATCGCGTCAAATCTCCGCCTGGGCGCGCGAACCCTCGTTGCGGTGCTGATGCTGTGTGTTTTCCCGGGTATGGAGCTCTACGGCATTTTTGAGTCGCGAAGTGAGTTTGTTCGTTATGTGAAAGCCCCTGCCATTGTTCTACCACCAGCCTGGAATGTCGGTGGTGGCGTGCAGGCTGACAGCTTTGTCGAAAAATCCTCGATTACCTTTAGCGATGCGCAAGAAGAAGCGGCTCGCAAGAACGCGGCGGGCGAGGAAGAGCAGTCTGTTGTTGTACCGCAAGAGTTAGAGCAACCTATTGAACAGTAATGACAGGGTAAATGCGGCGATTGCTATATGAATAGCGCTTTGCCTACACCGAAAAAAAGATCACAGCGCAAAGTCGAATCGCTTTTTTAGCGTTGCGGTTCCGTACGCACTTATGACGAATCGTCATTGGTAGTGATGGTGTCTTTAGGTACGCTGCCATCATAATTGGTGGCGTTGCATTGTATTAAGTAGTCTTAGTGATATCGTCTACATCTTTCGGAACGCAAAACTAAACAAGCGCGCGGCGACCGGCCGGATCAGCACACTCAGTAATCGACGCTTGATACCCGCAGCGGGTGTATGCGCAGCAGAAGCGAAGCGTTCGAGTTCAAGCTCTTGGACCCTACCATGTGCCATGGTCGCAGCTGCCTCATCTAAGGGAATACCGGTGGCGTCGGCGATTCTTACCATGCGCTGAAAGTTGCCGGCGACGGCCGCGGCGTCTACGAGCACAGCAGCCCCAGCTTCCTCTAACAGCTTGCTGCGCGCATCAGTTAGTAAGGCTTCATCGCGACTAGCCACCGCCTCGGCAAACTTCATGAGTGCGCCCGCATGGGCGACATCGCCGACGTCAGCAGCAGATTCTTCCCCATTGACCATCATCAGATTGACATCTGATTTGGTAGCATCGGCACTCAAACTGAGCATCGTGGCGTGTTGGCTAGTTCAGTAAAAGCACTCGTTGTAAGACGAGACTCGACCTGCAATTAGCTCGATTTGCATGCGGTTGAGCGCGCGACCTTCGAAGTTGCCAAAATGGGCCATGTTTGTCGGGGATAAGTACTGTTCATCACCGATAATGCTCCATTCTCGTAACGCATTAGGAACCAAAGACAGCGCTCGCAATACGTTGGCCGTGTTAGGCCCCCATAAATCGGCTTCCTCACCCGTTGCACCGTCTGCTGGTAGCATTGCGACAAAGCCTATTTCCTTTGTCGCCTGCGACGGACGATAACGCGTGGGCTCGCCAGGAACCGGTTCAGGAAGCGGCTCAACCGGCAGGCCAAGTGCGCGGTTGAATTCGTCGATGGAAAACGTCGTGACGGCAACTCCTACTAACTCAACGTATTCTTCTTCGCTGAGGCCATTCGCAGCGTTGTCGTCGACAAACGACTGCGTGATTCGCGACTGATCGGTGATCACCCGGTGTACGGCATCGACGACGCGTGCATCGAGCGTATCCCCACATAAATGCTCTCCGCTTACTGCATAGGGCGACAGGGCCGCTTTGCGCTCCTTGCAAAACGGGCAAATGATGGCATTGCGCACTTCGGCGGCAATGGCGACGCGCTCTTCACCGGTAAACCAGTTGCCGGGTCTGGCAAGTAGGTCCCAGTACTTCCGGTAGGCAGAGGTTAAACCAGGACGTATTGGGTGAGCGCTGTTTGTATAGTCAAAGTGCGTCATGCGAATGCCGGTGTGGGATGAACGCTAAGATACTCTGTTACTTTATAGGGTACAAATTTGGTCTTTGGCGGTCGCCATGTTTCCCATTGGCCGGTCAACGAGTTTGCAGGTGGGAGTGTATTTATACGCGTGTGCAACATCTGCGCCGCGGTCGAGTATCAGTAGGTTTAACCCTAAGCGCTATCAGAAAATACTGGTATATCTCTAGACGTTCGGAGTGCCCGATTGGGAAGGGTCCTAAAGCTAGGCGGCGGCCGGTGGGCGACCAAAATACACGAGCTCGGCTCCGACTACTGCTGCATTTTACGAAACATCCTCACTGCCATCGGTTTGGCGATCAGACTTTTAAGTCTGCGTTTCAGGCTCGCAGGCGGTGTGTGCTGAGCTGAGGCGAAGCGTCCGAGGTCGAGCTCACTCTTGATCTTATGGGAGAGAACAGCATTGCGTTCGTCCAGTGGAATGCCGGTGGAGTCCGCGATGCGAACCATGCGCTGAAAATTACCTGCCACAGCGGCGGCATCGACCAGGACATCGGACCCGGCCTCTTCCAGCAGTGCACTGCGGGCCGATGCAAGTTGCTCTTCATCGCGGCTGGCAACGGCCTCGGCAAACTTCATCAGTGCTGCGGCATGCGCGACATCACCTGGCGTGGCGTTTTCGTCGCCATTAATCATCTTCAGATCGACGTCTGATTCGGTGATTTCGGCACTCAAACTGAGCATCGCGGCATGTGAGCTAGTTCAGTAAAAGCACTCGTTGTAAGACGAGACCCTCCCGGCCACTAACTCCATTTGCATTCGATTTAGCGCTCGCCCTTCGAAGTCTCCGAATTGGGTCATGGCGCGTATGGAAAGATACTGCTCAGTCGCAACCATTATCCACGCGCGTACCGCATTCGGTACCAAGGATAACGCGCGCAGCACGTTGGCCGTTCTATCCGGCCACAAATCCGCCTCTTCTCCCGTTGCGCCATCCGGCGTTATCATCGAGACAAAGCCGGTTTCTCTTTCGGTTTGCGCCGGTCGATATCGGGATGGCTCACCGGCCTGAGGCTCAGGCAGGGGTTCCGGGGGCAACCCGAGGGCGCGATGAAACTCGTCTATAGAGAACACGATGACGGCCACGCCTACCAGTTCAACGTACTCTTCTTCGCTCAGCCCATTGTCCGCGTTGTCATCGATATAGGATTGCGTGATGCGTGATTGATCTGTAATGACTCGATGAACCGCATCAACCACGCGTGGTTCCAGGGTATCGCCGCATAGATGCTCGCCCTTGACTGAGTAGGGCGATAAAGCCGCCTTACGCTCTTTGCAGAAGGGGCAAATAATGGCGTAGCGAACTTCCTGCGCGATGGCAACGCGCTGCTCCCCGGTAAACCAATTGCCGGGCCTTGCTAGTTCGTCCCAGAACCTGCGATGGGCCTCACCAAGGCCTGCGCGAATAGGGTAGGGGCTGTCGTCGTAAGTAAAATGCTGCATTTGCTAGCCTTGTTGTCTTGGCTAAAGATAGCCCGAACTTGGGCGCAGTACAAATGACAGTTGGGCAGTGCTACAGTGCTGGCAGTGAAATCCGGATGCTGTGATATGGACCACAAGCGCATAGACGAATCCGAAACCAATCCCTTCCGCCAATTACCGGCGGTGGAGACGCTGCTGAAAGCTGCTAGTCAATTGCTAGCACGCTGGGGTCATGAACAAGTCGCCGCCGAATTCAGGTCAGAGCTGAACAACGCCCGTCAGAGGCTGGCCGTGGGAGATCTCAGTCGGTGTAGCACCGACGACATCATCTCCCAAGCTGCGGCCAATCTGGAGAGGCGAGAGAACGAAGGCATGCGAACGCTGCTCAATCTTTCGGGCACGGTAATTCACACTAATCTTGGTCGTGCGAGTCTACCGCCGCAGGCAATCGCGGCGGTGAGTCGTGCGGCAGCCCAGCCCAGCAATCTGGAATATGATCTCACTTCGGGTGAGCGTGGCGATAGGGACGATCACGTCGAGAGCCTGTTGTGTGAACTCACCGGTGCGGAAGCAGCAACGGTGGTGAACAATAACGCTGCTGCCGTATTGCTTATTTTGAACACGTTTGCCTTGGGGAAACAGGTGCCGGTTTCGCGAGGTGAACTGGTGGAGATTGGCGGTTCCTTTCGGATTCCGGAAGTGATGCAGCGCGCAGGCACAACACTTGTGGAAGTAGGCGCCACGAACCGCACCCATGTGCAGGACTATGAGCAGGCGATTGATGAACACACCGCTCTGCTCATGAAGGTACACACCAGTAACTATCGTGTCGAAGGCTTCACCAAAGCAGTGAGCGAACCTGATTTATCGGCGCTAGCGCGCAACCATGATCTGCCCTTTGTTATCGATCTGGGAAGCGGCAGCCTGGTGGACTTTGTCGCGCTAGGTCTGCCACCGGAGCCCACGGCTGCTGAGGCCATCGCTAATGGAGCTGATTTGATTACCTTCAGTGGTGACAAACTACTTGGTGGTCCGCAGGCGGGTATGATCGCCGGACGCAAAGATCTTATCCAGAAGATTAAGAAGAACCCGCTTAAGCGAGCCTTGCGATTGGACAAAATGACGATTGCAGCACTCACAGAAGTGTTGAAGCTCTACCGTCACCCTGAACGCCTGACGCAAACCTTACCCACTTTGCGCTTGCTGACCCGGCCTCTTGATGAGATAGAGACGCTGGCGCAACGGGTACTGCCAAATGTTAGCGAAGCACTAGCTGACCGATATCATGTGTCGGTTGTGCCGGGCTTTAGTCAGATAGGTAGCGGCGCGCTACCGATTGAGACTTTGCCGACGGCGTGCCTGGAAGTGCGCGCACAGAAGGGAGAGGACCAGGTGTTAAGGTCTTTAGCCACCGAGATGCGCAAGCTCCCCACTCCGATTATAGGGCGCTTGCACAATGGCGCGCTGCTACTGGATCTCCGTTGCTTGGAAGATGAGCGCTTATTCTTGGAAATGATCGCAGTGTTGGACACGAGGCTTGATTAGTCTACGTCACTCTGCGTTCTGCTCTGGTCTTGTTTGGCTTGATACCTTAGAGACGAGACTCGTACGTGCTATCAGTGATTAGTGAGCTCCTGATCGCGTTGACCGTATAAGCTTGGTTTAAGACAGTGCGTTTGAGTCGCTCGTGCCAGGATCTGAATTGGCTGTTACTATAAGTCCACACATACTGCGTGGAATTAACAATGCTTATTGAACAGATCTGGACCGGCAACCCTTTTCGCAACTTCAATTATTTGGTTGCTTGCCCTGAAAGTGGTGAGGCGATGGCCATTGATCCTCTGGATCACGAGAAGTGTTTGGGCGTCGCACGGGATAAAGGTTGGAACATCACCCAGGTGCTCAATACTCATGAACACCCCGATCACATCGGTGGTAATGTCCAGGTCATTGAAGCGACGGGTGCGACCTTACTGGCGCCGGCGAATGCGGGCGAGTCCATTCCTAATGTTGATCGAGGTCTGAAGGCCGGCGATGTTGTCGAAGTAGGATCTTCTGTGGCGTTTGAAACATTGGACACGCCCGGGCATACCATGAGCCATGTCTGCCTTCTATCCCGCACAGAGTTACCGGTACTATTCTGCGGCGACACCATATTTAATGCAGGTGTAGGCAATTGCCACCACGGCGGGCATCCTGTAGAACTCTACAGGACTTTCGTCGATCAAATCGCCAAACTGCCAGACGAAACATTGATTTATCCTGGTCACGACTACATCGTCGGCAATCTTAAATTCACCCTTGACCGCGAGCCCGATAACGAGGCGGCGAAGGACCTATTGGAGAAGGTGGCCTCGCAGGACCCAGACAACGCGTTGGTGTCTGATTTGGCACTAGAGCGGCAAGTTAACGTTTTCATGCGCCTCGATAGCCCAAGCATTGCCGAGACCTTACGCTCAACCTTTCCCGATTTGCCCGAAGAGTTAGACTCGCAAACGGTATTTTTGAAACTGAGGGAGTTGCGCAATAGCTGGTAGCCTGTGGTCCGCGGTCGTACTGACTGTTAGCGCGTACCGCTGACCTCGGCACCCACTTGATTGCTGCCCCTAAATGATTGACCACCCTGATAGACTTTCATCGTATCGGTGTAGCCGTGGCGCCAGGTAATCACGTAGGTTCCGGTGCCTGGATCGCAGCT
This sequence comes from Pseudomonadota bacterium, assembly GCA_039025905.1. Taxonomy (GTDB): domain Bacteria; phylum Pseudomonadota; class Gammaproteobacteria; order Pseudomonadales; family Halieaceae; genus JARRPM01. Next base: position 21,583 of record JBCCNJ010000016.1, read on the forward strand.
CCACCGTCCATATACGGTTGCCGCCGTTTGTGGGTTGGGTCTGAAATTGGCAGTCTTATCTGCCATCAGTGTGACGTAGCCACCGGTGTACCACCGCCATTGCCCCAACGCTTGCTCGCACGGCTTTCCACTTGCTGCCGCTGATGAGTCGCCTTCCGGTAGAGCATCAGTTGGCAGTTGAGATTCTTCTTGCGACTCGGCTGTAACACCTGTCTGAACCGAATCTTCGTCGCCCGACAGCGAGTTAAACAACGTCACCACTATCAGCAGGGCGGCAGCAGCACCGACCAGCTTGGGTATCCAGCTCGGTTTGGGGCCAGCATCGATGCTGTCATCTGAGTTTGCAGCGGATTTGCTCAATGTTGGTCCAGGCTTAGGTGCTGTGGATGATGCAGGACGCTCGGCCGTTTTGCTTTTGCGCTCACGACCGCAGGCTGGGCAGACGTTGTGAAGCTCAGGGTCGTACATGTGCCCACAGATACAGCGGATCAATCCTGCCATGCTCCTGTTCTCCTTGCTAGCTACTGATTACTGCCGCGCCATAACCTCAGCATGCTCTGCGGCCCGTTCCTGTTCCGTCGCATCGGTAAATGTCACGACCTGGTCTTCATCGATTGTCATTTCACCTACATAGATCCACGGTTTTGCCGGGCTGAGCTGTAATCGGTTGAGTTCGACGGTACTTTCTGGAGTTACCAGCCAGGTTCGTACCGAGCAGTTAGTAAGTGGGTTACCGTTATCGGTATTGATTCGATAGTACAATTTTCCTGTGGAGTTAACCGCCGAGACACTATCGCTCCAAACTTCCATTCCCTGGGTGAGGCCTCTGAGTCCTTGAACCAGCTCTTCTGAAAAAAAGCGTCTTTGGGTTAAATTGGGGTTGAACGCAGGCGCTGGTACTCCCTCATCCTTCGTCTTTTTGGTAGTCCATAAATAAATATCAACGTCGCTGGCTGTATCGCAGCGCCATAAAGTCATGAACAGATAGGGTTTAAACAGTGAGACGCGACGGGTTAGCGCGTCAATTTCCTCTTCCTGCTGTTCTATGGTTGCATTGGCCTGTTGCAATTCTTCGTAGATCTGATTCAGATATTGTTTGCTCCGAGCGACATTGTCCTTTGCGGCCTGCAGTGATCGCTCAATGAGGTCTGTGTTAGTGGTGTCCCCGGCCACAAGATCGCTGACTTCGGATAAGCTGCCGGTCGCTTCAACTAATTCCTTCTGTAAATCCAAGATCCTCTGTGTGTTGATGACTTCGCTATCGTAGTGGCGTGACAGAATCACAACCAAAATCAAGAACGCGCCCATTGCACCAGATATGACATCCATCATCGAAAGATTAAAGATACTGACTTCGCGATTAATACGCTTCATGCTGCGACGTTCCCGTCAGGCCGATCCGCCGCTATACAGTCGATTGATAAGATTCTTCAGACAGTAGTCTCCCGCCAGGTTAAGCGCCGTCTCTTCTTGCTTTTGCACTACGTGCAGCAGAAAAACCAAAATCGCTGATAGCAGCAGGGCGAGAATGGTCGTATAGAAGGCAATACCCAATCCGCCGGTGATTGCGCCAAGATCCATCCTGCCGGGATTGATCAAGCCCAGCGCGCGGGAAATACCTACGACGGTGCCAATAAAACCAATAGTCGGGATTACCCACACCACATAGCGTATCGCAGAATAGCGGAGATCAACTTTATGTATTAGTAACTCAAGGCTGGAATTGAGTACGCTCACGGTTTGGTCAACCGATCGGCTGGTTTGAAATTGTAAAATGGACTGGTCGATGAGTCTGGGTAGGAATCCATTATCGTTATCATAGTGGTCGATAACGCGCTCTCGAATCGCGCCAAGGTCCTGTAGCTGCAGCACGGCTTCATCTTGCTCAGGTAAATACGCCTGGCGCGCCATAGTCATCTCCTTTTGCGCTGTTACCCAGCGCACGAAGAGGTCACCAAGGCAGAAAAAAAAGAAGAAATACATGAGGTTTTGAATGGTGAACGGGTAGGGGAACAGCGACTGCGAACTGTAATCCAGTAGCAATTTGGCTGCTTCGCTATCTTTGCTGAGTACCAGCGTGAGGAGGGCGATCCAGATGCAACTCACCGCCAGCGTCAGCCAAAGCATGTTGCTTCTCGACAGTTTCGCCAGTTCGTTGAAGATACCTGCGATAATGCCTTTCACGCCTTGGCTCATCTGCCTGTCCTCCGAGAAAAGGTTGGGTTTTCGTGAGCTGTTATCAGTATAGACGCTAACGGAGGTATGTTAGGAAACGTCCTCGAATGTGATGGGGACCAGTTGGACATTTACTGCAAGCCTTCAGGAGTTTAGCAGCTAGACACTCGCTTATAGCGAAAGGAGAAAGACGAGATGTTGCACGAAGGTTGCTAGCCTTGCTTAAGTGGTTGGTATAAAGGCGGCCGGCGGTGGAGTCAGCTGACTACTCGGCTAGCCAGATCAGTAAGTCACTCGCAACCGCCTCGGGATTCGTGAGCAGCATGGCGTGGCTGAGCCCGCTTACCTCGAGTGTGTCTGCCCCTGGTATCAGTGATGCTACTTGTCTGAATTGGTGTAAGGGTAGGATAGTGTCGTCTCCTCCCCTTACCAGCAGCACCGGACAGAAACTATTGTTGAGTTTTGCATAGTGCTCGCTTTGATCCTCTAAGGCACCGTTGCGAAATAGCGATAGCAGTGAACTTCCGAAGCCCGGGATAGCGAGTTGTTCGCGGAATAGGGGTATCAGTCGGCCCCCCTCGATATCGCGATATCGCGTCTTTCGCCTGCGCATCAGCATGGGCAGAATATACGTTTTGACTAGCAATTCGCCTAGTAGCGGAATTTTCAACAGTCCTGCCGCGGGTGCGTTTGAGAAGAAATCCAATAGGGGTGCAACCAATACCAGTCGATTAACGCGTTGCGGCTGTGAGTTGAAGACGGCTGCCGCAATGGCAGAGCCCAGCGAATGTCCGAGCACACTAATTGGTTTTTGAATATGCAGATAGTCCAACAACTGTAGTGTTTGACGCTCAAAGAGGGCGAGTGTGTGGGGTATAGCCGGTCGGTCAGAGTAGCCATGCCCGTAAAGATCAAATCGCAAGGTGCAGAGTCCGGCGGCCGTGAAGTAGGGTACGATTCGGTCGAATTCCCAGGCGGGTACAGTAGCACCGTGTATCAGCATTATCAGGGGGCCATCTGGCGGGCCGTCTATGCGATAGCAGCAGATGCCATCAGATAGTGATGCAAAATCGTGTGCGAGTGCGAACTGATGATTTTGGCTGTAGTCGCGCATCGCCGCGCGAGACTCTTCGGCACTTGTTGCCCCTGCAAAAGACGCATTCATGCCAATAGCAGATTGTCGCGGGAAACAGTCAGCGCGGTTTGTGGCTCCTCCAGCATGGTGTAGTCAAAAGTGTCAATCGCGGAGACAAATCGCCATTCGCTGGTAACCTCCTCTAGCGTGAAATCAAGCGCCACATAGCCCCGGCCGACGAAATCAGCGTAGCGTAAATCGTCCATGAGGGTCACCGTGATCGAGGCAAAAAGGGCTGCGTTGTCTGCTCCAAGCAGCCCCTCCGCGCCTGGGGAGGTAACGCTGGGGCAGCCAAATTCCACGCCCACAGCTGTCCCATCTGCGGTAGTCAACTGAGAGCCCCAGCCGTTGTGCGTGTCACCCGCCAGAACCACCAGTCGTGAGCCAAGTTGTGCGGCGTGATTGAGCAAATCATCGCGCTCGAAGCCGTAGCCATCCCATGCATCCGTATTCAGCGGGATGGCGGAATCCAGTAATGCCTGCTCCTCAGAAGTTCTTTCCTCTGGCGCTTTGTTCTTGGCGCCTACTGCCGTCAGCAGAGCTGCAGTGGCTTCTGCGAGGGCATCGTCGCTGCCTGGCACGACTAGCGCACGTGTGGCTGGCTCCGGCAGTGATAGACGCGCCATCAGTACCTGTTGCCCTATGACCTGCCAACGGGCAGTGCTGTCTGTGAGTTGAGCTTTCAGCCAGGTAAGTTGGTCGGAACCGAGTATGGTACGGTTACTGTCGTTCAGCGCAGCCAATGCGGCTTGTGTGTCAATCATGCCGCCGTTGACAAAGTCACCGTATTCAATCTGAAGATCGCGGCCTATGCTGCGAGTATCCACCATGATCAGGTCCAAAAGATCTCCGTATTGAAAACTGCGGTAGATGATTTCTCGCTGGGTGGCTGGCGGTCTGACGGGTAACCATTCGTACCAGGCCTGAATGGCTGCAGCTCTACGAACACTCCACTCGCCCTCGGTGGCTGGATCGTGTTCTTCAGCGCCTTCGCGCCACGCGTTGTTTGCAAGCTCATGATCGTCCCACACCACGATAAAGGGATGCGCCGCATGGCAGTCTTGCAAGTCGGTATCACTGCGATATTGAGCGTAGCGAGTGCGATAGTCCTGCAGCGTAATGATTTCGTTTTCGGGTTGCGAGACGCGGCCGAATTCTTCAGATCGTTCACTGGCGTAGCCATCGGCATCATATTCATAGATGTAATCGCCCAGATGAAGGACCGCATCGAGTTCCTGGCGAGCGACTTCGCGATATACATTGAAAAAGCCCGCAGGATAGTTCGAGCAAGAAACCACTGCGAATCGTGCACTATCGATTGCGCCCAGGGCTGCAGTGCGAGTCTTGCCGATGGGAGAAATCTCATCGCCTACAATGAAGCGATAGTAGTAGCTGGTTTGAGGGTCTAGCCCATCGGCGTCAACCTTGATCGTGTAATCCACGTCTGAAGTGGTAGTGCCGTTGCCACTGGCCACAACACTGCCAAAAGTATCGTCGGTTGCGATCTCCCAATCGACATTAACCTCACCCTCAGTTTCAGGCGTGAGACGGGTCCACAAAATTACCCTATCACTCAAAGGGTCGCCCGATGCAACGCCATGATTAAAGCTAGCTGCGATACCATTCGAGCCGTTTGAGTTGTTGCTGCCAGAGCAGCCGATCAGGTTGCTGCCAAGCAGGGGTACGAGCGAGCTGGCTGTGATCCCCTTTAAAATCGTGCGACGAGTGTAGGTCGATGAACGCTTCACAATGAATACTCAGAGTAAAACGGTTGAGTGTATGGGGAGATTATGTCGGTTATATGAAGATGCAGTGGCTCCTTAGGCCACGCCATTTCAATCTCTAAATCTCAGGTCTGCATGTGTGGTGGTATGTGAACGCGCCAATACATGGCGGCAGCTTACGCCCTGCGCTGTCGGTAGGGAATTTGGCAGTAGCTGATGCCTCGGGCGGGCGATGCACCCGATTGCTGCAAAAACAATTCTATGGATTTCATCGACAGTTCGCTGTTGCCCGTGGGCCCCAGAAAAACATGGTCCAGATAAATCTGACGTGTAGTGTCATCAGAAAGATCAAAGGCGTAGTAGGGTACGAGCATGGAAGTGCCCTCTCGAAAGCGCACAGCATTCTCATCTTGTTCAAGTGAGATGACCGGCGACACCAGTCGCCACTCTTCCTCCTCTGCAAAAGAGGGATGCTTGATTACTGCTGCGATACGAAGAATGTCGCCCTCTATCCCTTCGAAGACTTGATCCAAATTGAGATCGGGATTGTCGATATCCACAGACGCGGCCAGTGTTTCCACCGCATCCATCACCTGCGTTATGAGTTCAGTTTGAAGACGACTATCGTAGATGCATTTGGCGATTTGAAATTGTTGACGCTCAGCGCACGCAGCAATGCGCTGCGGATTAAAGCCCAGGCTCACGCCTTTGTCCTGTTCGCTATAGCCTCGCCACTGGCTAAGTAAATTGCCGTTGGCTCTAAAAGATGCTCCGAATAGCATCGGTCCACCGACAACCCGATGGGAAAGCCACTCCAAAAACTGGTTCAGTGTGTTGGGATTGTCCGTGCCTGAGACAATGCGGTGGGTAACCTGATTGATCATGAGATCCAAGGTATGCCGCAGTTCGGCTGAGTCATTCATGTAGCGAATGTCACTCGCTCGCAGTTCACGGCTGTTCACGATGCCCAAAAGCCCGCTCAGAGACGTGTAGTGATACAGCGTCGCAGTCGGTGGTTGCGAGAAGATATGTTGGGTAATGCTGTCTAACATGTCGGCCCCTCGGCGTTCCTGATTGAGACAGTGGTTGTCGGAGTATACGCCTGGAAATTGGCATATGGGACGGACAGCAGCGTCACTAAAATGACATAAAAAAGTCACGGTTTAGTCATGCTCAGACTCAATACTGAGCGCCATGAAGATCGCTGTGATCACGGATGCGTGGCACCCGCAAGTCAACGGGGTCGTTCGTGCCCTCTCATATCTAGAGCGTGAAGTCGAAGCGCTGGGCCATGAGGTTAGATTTTTCACCCCGCAGGATCGACGCAGCCTACCCTGTCCAAGCTACCCCGAAATCCGACTGTCTGTATTGCCAGGTTTTCGCCTGCGGCGCGAGCTGCGGGCGTATTCACCGGACGCGATTCATATTGTCACCGAAGGTCCCTTGGGAATTGCTGCCAGAGCGTTTTGCAAGCGGCGCGGGGTACCGTTTACTACCTCTTTTCATACACGCTTTCCTGAGTACGTGCATATGCGCTATCCGCTAATACCGCTGAGTTGGGGTTATGCCTTTGTACGCTGGTTTCATGGGGCTGCGCGGCGCACGCTGGTGACGACCGACTCGCTGCGTCGGGAACTGCAAGGTCACGGGTTTGATCGCTTGGGGCTTTGGTCGCGCGGCGTTGATACAGAGCTATTTCGACCTCGTGACGAGCTAACAAGATCAGAGCACGGTCCGGTGTTTGTTTATATGGGAAGGGTGGCCGTTGAGAAGAATATTGAGCAATTCCTTGCGCTGGATTTGCCGGGGCCGCGCTGGGTGATTGGCGATGGACCGATCCTGCAAGACCTGAAGCAGCGTTATCCGGAAGTGCGGTTTTTTGGCACTTTGCAGGGTGAGGCCTTGTCGAGGCAGTTGGCTCAGGCCGATGTTTTTGTCTTTCCGAGTCGCACCGATACGCTCGGGCTGGTTGTGATGGAAGCGCTGGCCTGCGGTTTGCCCGTAGCGGCGTTCCCGGTTCAGGGGCCTCGCAACTTGATTGAATCGGGTGTGAACGGCGTATTGGATGAAGATTTGCGCGCAGCCGCTCTGGCGTGCCTGCAGCTTAATCCGACGGCTGCGCGGGCATCAGCGCTGCGGTTCTCCTGGCGTCACTCGATGCAAGAATTTTTAGGTCAGTTGGCACCGATTCAACAACCGTTATCCACTTGATTATTAACAACGAAGGGGATTTGTAATGAAAATACTGGTATTGGGCGGTGATGGCTTTTGCGGCTGGCCCACGAGCTTGCATCTTGCCAGCAAAGGCCATGATGTGATCGTTGTCGACAATCTGTCCCGGCGACGCATTGATGTAGAGCTGGGTGCACACTCGCTTACGCCGATTAGCTCTCTGGGCGAGCGGATACAATGTTGGAACAGTATCTCCGATTCAGCCATTCGCTTTGAGCAACTCGATCTTGCCCATAACTACCAACAGCTGGTCGCACTACTGCTCGCTGAGAAACCCCATGCGGTAGTGCATTTTGCGGAACAGCGAGCTGCACCCTACTCGATGAAAACCCCGTTTCATCAACGTTACACCGTGCAGAACAATCTTAACGGCACGCACAATCTACTGTGTGCCTTGTCGGAAACTGAGCTAGATGCACATCTCGTGCATCTGGGCACCATGGGAGTCTATGGCTACGGGACAGGGGGCGCGCGCATACCAGAGGGCTATTTAAAGGTTCAGGTGCCGGGCCCGAGCGGCGTACCCCAAGAACGGGAGATTCTACACCCCAGCGATCCTGGTTCGGTTTATCACATGACCAAATGTCAGGATCAAATGTTCTTTTACTATTACAATAAGAACTTCAACCTGCGCATAACCGATCTGCACCAGGGTATTGTTTGGGGCACCCAAACTGATCAGACTGCGCTAGATATCAAACTGATCAATCGCTTCGACTACGATGGTGATTATGGCACCGTGCTCAATCGGTTCTTAATGCAAGCGGCGGTCGGTCATCCGCTGACGGTACATGGCACTGGTGAGCAAACCCGGGCCTTTATTCACGTGCAGGATACCGTGCGCTGCGTCGAGCTCGCGCTGATGAATGCGCCTCAAACTGGCGAACGCGTTCGTATCTTCAACCAGGCTACCGAGACTCATCGCTTGCGCGATCTAGCGCAGCGCGTCCGGCAGCTTACGGGTGCCGAAATTCAATATACGCCGAATCCACGCCTTGAGGCCCGCGCAAATACCCTTGAAATGGATAATGCGGGGCTGCGTGATTTGGGCTGGAAGCCGATCACCTTGGATGAAGGCTTGCTGACTGAAGTGCACACCATCGCGCGTCACTATCGCGATCGCTGTGATCTCAGCAAAATACCCTGTACCTCGACCTGGTGGAAGCTGTCTAACAACGGGGATGCCGGAACGCGCGTAGCCTAAAGATAGCTTTATCGCCCAAGACAGTTCGCGTAGTAGGTCACGGTACCCGGCCAATCTGAAAATATACCGCTGATACCTACCTCAGTGGCGAGCACGTGCAATACGCGCATCAGATCGCCGTCACTCGAAATAACCCCCTCATGGGGTGATGCGGGGTTGGGATTCTGGCCGTTCAGCGATTGGTAGTAGTAGCCTCCCCCAGTCGCCAAGGGTCCGGAACGTTCTATGCTCCAGGCTATAATGTTCAGACCGACCTGTTGAGCCGCACGGGCATAGGCCGATGGAACAATGTCGCCGTCTTCGATCTCTAGCAGCATCCACATTGGGGGAGCAATCGTGTTCACACCCATATCGGAGAGTGCTTGCATGGAAGGACTATGCGTATCGACTTGGCGGCTATCGAAATCGGGAAGGTAGTCTCGCCCCTCCAACAGAATTGCCTGTTTACCAAACATAGGTGTTTCCCTAATCCAGTACAGAACATCGTCCAGATAGAATGATTGTGCATAGACATCTTCGGGATTGATCTCGGCCGCCTCGTACTCGGCGATGAGTTTTCGTGCATAGTCTTCCTGCGTAAATCCCTCGAACGGCATGGGCACCTTGGGCGGTTTCAGCTCGGGTGTCATCTTGACCTGTAGTGCGCTAAAAAGGTCAATGCTTTCACGGTGGGTCATCAAGGTCCCGGGCTCGGCGTATAGACTATTTTGGCCAATATCCTGAAAGCCGAGATACTGTTGTGGTGTAGTGGCCCTCGGATCGTGATTATCCATCCTACCCTTGAGTGTTTTAAATTCCGCCAGCGTGATGTCACTGGTGCAGCACTCTACCGCTGCAGGCGATTCTAGGTTCCCTTCGCTGTCGAATTGCGCGGCTTGAAAGGGTTGTCGGCATGTTTTCGCAAGTGGGGATACGAGTATGTCGGTAGTGGAGTGCAGGTCACACTGGGAGTGACGGCACACCAGTTCCTTGTCCTTGGTGAAAGTGACATCACACTCTATAACGCCCGCGCCCAGTCTGGCTGCAGCCAGATAGGATTCGCGCGTATGCTCGGGAAACTGTAGTGGTGCGCCGCGATGGGCGATCGAAAAGTCCGTCTTCTTAAAGGGACCCTGCGTGCAGGATTGGAGTTTTTCTTTCAGTGGGCCGGGCGCCATGACATCAATCAAGTAGTGAGGGCGCACGCCTACCTGAACGCCGGTTGCGCAGGCAGAGGACTCTGCACAAGCGTGATCCCCGATTGCCTTTGTTGGTTTTGGCGCGACATCAGTTCGCTCCGAGAAGGCATAGTTGGAAGCACACAGCAGTAGTGCAAGCTGGCAAAGCCGAAAGAGGTGGAGTCTATGCGTCATAAATGGTTCATCTGTAATGAGGACAAAGTTCCTCGCCCATATCGCAAACTATTGATCGTCGTTCAGTTGAGCTAGGGAAGTACCCATTGCCGCTGTAACGATGGCCTAGATACCAGCGCGAAGTCAATCGTTGGCATCTTCGACCAGAGACAAGATAAGGTCTTTCAGCCACGTGTGCCCCTTGTCTTTCTCCATGCTGCGATGCCAAATCATATAGGCACTGACTTTCGATTCCTTTAAAGGAAGTGGCAGGATCGTTAGGGGCTGCAGCTGAGCATAGTATTCCGCCATGCGCCGTGGCACTGTGGCAATACAATCCGACTGCAGCACAAGTTCGGGCATGGCTGCATATTGCATGACCTCTGCCATGACTTGTCGCTTCACCGGTTGCGCCCAAATACGTTCCAGCAGCGTCTGGCGGCGAGTGCGTCGAAGGACAATATGTTGCGCACTCAAGTAGGCGTTGCGGTTAATCCTGTTGCAAAATTTCGGGTGTCCTTTGCGTGCGATAACAACCGCGTCTTCCGTGCCTAACAATGCATAATCCAGTTGGTCATTGTCCGGCGGGCGATAATCGAAGTAGAAATCGATCTGGGCCTGCCTCGCCAGAGCAAGGCTGTCTGTATCGAGCTCGGGGAAGGTTTCGATGCTGAGATTGCCGTCATACTGATTGAATAGGTTTAAGAGCACGGGCAATAACACCAGCTCACCATAGTCGCCTATCGCAAGTTTAAAACGCCGCTGACTGTTATGGGGATCGAACTCGCCGTCTGGATCGAACAGTGTTTGGAGTTTATCGAGAGCCTCCCTGACCAGAGGGTACAGCTCACGGGCGCGCGGGGTGGGTGACATGCCGCGACGACTGCGTATAAAGAGCTCGTCCTTAAACGTCAGGCGTAAACGGGAAACGGCGTTACTCACGGCAGGTTGCGTCATGCCTAGCAATTCCCCTGCAGCTGATAGGCTGCCCTCGCTGACGACGGCATCAAATACTGTTAGCAAATTCAAATCGACTGAGCGCAGATTGGTTGTCATATATTAGTTCTACCGCGTCGATAAAATATAATAAATAGATATATTATAGTATTTGATATATCTATTGGAATTATATATTCCGCGCCTCTAGTATCCCTGCCTCAGCAATCTCGTTCCGGTAGGAGAGAAACATGTTTACTGAATTCATCACCAATGAAAGTCAACAGGCGGCGATCGACCTTGTGGCCTATATTGGCGGTGCTGGGCTGATTGTGTTTATGGCCTATGAGTGGCTGTTTAAGCGCAATAAGGGTGGCCGCAAGACGAAACAGGATTGGTCCATGGCGGGCCTGGCCATCGGCTTTCTGAGCGTTGTGCAGCGGCCGTTGTTGCTGATTGTGATTTTTCTCGGTTTGTCCTTTGCCTTTCCAGCGTACGCAGGTGCGCTTAATTGGATAGAACAGGCGTATTTCTGGCCCTGCTTACTTGCCTACATGCTGATCGATGAGTATCTGCACGGACGCATGCACCTATTCGCACACTCCCGCCGGCCGAAGCAGCCCTGGCTGCAAAAAGTGCAGGCGTTCTACAAAGTCGCCCATCGACCTCATCACCTTATCGGTGGCAATGATGGGCGTGGCCAGCTGAGTGTCACCCAAACTTTTGTTGAGCACTGGGGCTGGTGGCTGGCGCTTCCGAACTACTGGTTCGGTCTGGCCTGCTTGTACTTCGGCTTCTATGAGGTGTTTATTTGGGGTACTGTCGTGAAGTCTCTGTGGGGTATGCACGTACATACCAATTGGGGGCAGGGCTACGATTTACGCCTGCTTAACCATCCAAAAACATGGGTCCGCAAATCGTTCCGTGCGCTGTGTCATGTGCTGGTCTTTCCTAACATGCATCATCAGCACCACAGCCGCAGCGCGAATTCGGCGAAGAACATGACCAACATGATCGCGATATTTGATTGGTTGCTCTGGGATACGCTGGTGATCGAGGATAGCAGGCCCGAAACCTATGGCTGGCGACAGAGCACAGAGGAAGAGAATAATCCGCTCTATCGGTTCTTCAATACCAATCTGGCTCGAGGATAACTCGAGCCAGGGCTTTTCTAGCGAATGGTCGACGGTCAGCTATAGGGGCCAGTCCGCGGCATCGGTCACATACTCCGGTTGGGCTGGGCGAACGCCGTCCCACTTCTTGACAAACAGCTGCTCTGGATCGTACTGGGCCGCTTGTTTTTGCTGGTTAAATTGCCGACCGCCGCGCGGATCAGCCCCCACCCCGGCGATGTATTGCCAGTTGCCGTAGTTACTGGCCACATCGTAATCGATCAGATGCTTCTCGAAAAAGGCTGCGCCATAACGCCACTCGATGCCGTATTCGTTAATGAGGCAGCTGGCGGCGAGCTGCCTGCCGCGGTTACTCATCCAGCCGCTTGCAACAAGCTGGTGCATGAGTGCGTTCACGAGTGGGTAATCGGTGTCGCCCTGGCACCAGCGCGCAAAGTTGCGCGGCTCAAAGGTGCAGCGTCGAATCTTCCCTGGGCTGCCTCCGATGCGAAACAAACCAATATCGTCTAGTAGCGCGCGATGATGAAAGAACTCTCTCCACAGCAATTCAAAGGTCATCCAATAGGTCGATTCGTTGCTTTGTACCTCTCGCTCGAAGCGGTTAACTTCACTGGCTACCTCGCGAGCGGAAACACAGCCCATGGCCAACCACGGGGAGAGGGAGCTGGAACCGTCTAAACCGTCCAGACAGTTGCGTGTTTGCTTGTATCGAAGAATATCTCGCTGACCAAACATCCACTGTTGCATTCTGCGTTTCGCCGCTGGGCTACCGCCTCTTATGGCGAATGACGTGTGCGGTGAGACGTCAGCGTTTGCGATGACGTTAAAGTCAACGCCTGCGGGCGGTGGCGGCAACGAGGAAGGTGGTGATATTGGTTCGGGAATAGACTGCGTTTCCACCTTGTTTTTAAACGGTGTGAATTGGCCGGGCAGGGCACTGCCTGCAAAGGGCAGTTCATCTGTGCTAAACAGGGTATTGCCTTGATGGACCTTCAGCGGTACGCGCAGCCTCAAAGCCAATTGTTCACGTGTTTTCCGCTCATAGTAGCCTGGGGTAAGCGCGGTACCGACACAGCCCGCACCTATGGCAGCGGCTAGCCGAGGTAACTCCTGCTGAGGGGCGCCGTTCAGTATCAGAAGGTCTTGTCCCAATGGCAGGAGCTCCTTCTGCAGTGACTGTAGACTTTCAACAAGAAACCGCCGCCGCTGTTCGCCTACACCATTAACATTGCACCACGGGATGGATTCGGGCCAGCAATACACCAGTAGGAGCTGGTCCGCGTCTAAATGGGACGCTAACGCTGGATTGTCGCTCAGCCGCAGATCATTCTGAAACCAGTAGATATCAGGCAATGTGACGCGCTCCAAAAGTACAAGAGTCGGGCAATATGAGATAGCCCGTACCAAGACCATACGCATTGTGGCCGCCACGCGATCACTGCTTGCTCCAGATCAATGCGAATGCTGATAAAAATCGTCGTCTCTGTGCTGTTGGTTGGACCCTAGACTGTCCAGTGATAAGGTGCAGGCGAGAAACACCCTTATTTATCAACACCCTGTCCGGATGATGCATATGGACGTGCTACACAAACTATTCACGGCGGTACCTCTCCTGGCGCTGTTCCTGACTATAGCTTTGGGCTATTGGGCCGGTAAGCTGAGGTTGGGCCGGTTTGTACTCGGCGGTATTTCTGGCTCATTGCTGGTCGGCGTGCTGATCGGCCAGCTCGGCGTGGATATCGATGGTGGCATTAAGAATGTGTTTTTTGCGCTGTTTATCTATGCCGTAGGGTTTCAGGGCGGCCCCCAGTTCTTTCGAGCGCTCAATCTCAAATCCCTGAATCAGCTACTTTCAGCCGTAGTGATGTGTGTCATGGGGCTGGTTTGCGTCATCGTGGCCGCGCTGTTGTTTAATCTGGATAGAGGCACCGCAGCAGGGCTTGCCGCAGGTGGCCTCACACAGTCTGCGATTATTGGCACCGCAGGCGACGCCATCGCGAGACTCGATGTCTCTCCCGAGTTGATCAAAACCATGCAAACCAATATCGCAGTAGGCTATGCCGTCTGCTACATCTTCGGATCCATCGGACCGATCATTATGGTCACCTGGTTTTTCCCCATGATTATGCGTTGGGATATTCGAGAGGAAGCGATCAAACTCGCGACCAAAATGTCGGGCGGCCACCCGCAGCTTGAACCGGGGCAGTTTAACGCTATTAACCCTGTAGATACGCGTGTTTATCAGGTGCGCCCTGACTGTGACTATATTGGCAAGACGGTTGAGGCAATCGATGACTTGCTTGGGGATGCCGTCCTGCAAGCCGTCATTCGCGATGATGCCACGCTCTCGGTCACAGACGATACTGTCGTTGAGGCTGGCGATAAAATCGTGATAACCGGCCTGATCGGTGTTATGAACAGCCTGATCGACACAGTAGGGCCTGAGATTGAAGCGCCTATAGGCGCCGAACTGATCGAGGAGCAGCGCGTCATCATCCTCACCAACCGGGAGGCCGACGGCAAGACGTTACGAGAGATTCACGATGCTTTAGATGTTCAAACGCGACGCGGCGTGTACCTGACCGGCGTATCACGCATGGGGCGGGATATGGCGGCCTTGCCCGATCTTGAATTGCATGTGGGTGACGAGCTGCAATTTACAGGCAGCCCTAGGGACTTAAATCGAGTTGAGCGCGACATCGGCTACAAGATCACCGCGGCAGCGGTCACAGACTTCATCTTTTTTGGACTGGGCATGTCACTGGGTATCTTGTTGGGCATGATCCACTTCAGCATTGACGGCATTCCGGTAACGATAGGGACCGGCGGTGGCTGTCTACTGGCGGGGCTGCTCTTTGGTTGGCTGCGCAGCACGCGGCCTCGTTATGCTGCGCTACCCACAGGAGCATCCAATTTTCTGCGGGATTTTGGCTTGGCGGCGTTTGTCGCGATTGTCGGCTTAACGGCGGGGCCGCAAGCGCTTGAGACCGTGCGCGAATACGGCCTGACACTACTGCTACTCGGTGTCGCCGTTACAATTTTGCCGCAAATCGTTACCTTCTTTTTCTCCTACTATGTATTGCGAATACAAAATCCGATCGAAGCACTAGGTTGCGTGGTAGGCGGTCGCAGCGCGAATCCAGGCTTTGCTGCCCTGCTAGATAAAGCGGGGAATGCCACGCCGGTAGTGCCCTTTACGGTCACCTACGCTGTGGCCAACGTTCTATTAACATTATGGGGCCCGCTGATTGTCGGCATCATTACCACCAACCCCTAGTCGGATTGCGAGTTCATGAAGTTGAGATTGCTGATACTTATCATATGTGTGTTTTTCACAGGAGGGGCGCAAGCTTCACTACCCAAAGTCGCAGTGGTGACCACCGGTGGCACTATCGCCCAAAAAGAAGACCCTAAAACCGGTGGCCTGGTACCGGCGATATCGGGCTCTGACCTGATCGATGCCGTGCCCGGTCTGGCGAAGTTGGCGGAAATCGATGTGGTGGAGGTAGTGAATATCGATAGCTCGCAAATGACACCTCAGATTTGGTCGCGCGTCAGCGAGGCACTGGATAAAGTGCTGGCAAAGAACGATATTGTTGGCGCGGTCGTCACCCATGGCACCGATACGATGGCGCTGGGCGCTTACTTTCTCGATCTCACCATACGCAGTGATAAACCTGTGGTTATGACGGGGGCAATGAACGATGCCGGTAGCGCCGATCCCGATGGCCCGAGTAACTTGCTAAACGCGGTGTATCAGGTGCTTTCCCCACATGCGCAAAACTGGGGCGTGACTGTCACGCTGAATAGCTATATCAATGGGGCCCGGGCGGTGCGCAAAACCTGGACAACAAATTTACAAACCTTTGAGTCAGGTGCACAGGGATACCTGGGCTACATATTCGATGGAGAAGTTACCCGGTTAAACGATCGCCTGCGGCGCGTTCGGCTGGGATTACCGGAGGGTGCATCAAGCTCATTGCCCAAGGTGCCCTTCATATCAGCGTATGCCGGCGCGGATGGCAGCCTTATTCGCTACGTGGTCGATTCTGGGGCGCGCGGCTTGGTTGTTGAGGGCGTTGGCGCTGGCAACGTTAACGCTAGTGTATTCGAAGCTATTCAGTATGCCCTGCAGCGTGACATACCCGTGGTCATTTCCAGCCGGGTACCCCGCGGCGCAGTGAGACCAGTGTACGGCGATGCAGGTGGCGGCAAAACCCTGGAGGAAGCCGGATGCATCCTTGCGGGTGACCTCATGGGAGAGAAGGCGCGACTGCTGCTGATGCTGGGCGTTGCCCATTACGGTAATGATGCAGAGCGCCTGCGGACACTGTTCAACAGTTAGCGGTAGAACGGCCTAAAGATCGATGCCGGCTGACCTGAGATAGGAGCGTGACAATGAATGACGACAAGGATTTGCAAGCAGCGGAAAAAGAGTACGAGTCCCTGAGCCCTTTTGAGCTCAAGAACAAGCTGATAGAACTCGCTGAGGCACACCATGAACATCTGATGCTGAATGCTGGGCGTGGCAATCCCAATTGGCTCGCGGACATTCCGCGCCATGCCTTTAGCCAGCTGCAACTGTTTGCGCTGGCGGAGGCGAAGCGCGTTATGGATCAACCCGGCTTTGCGGGCTCACCAGTTCGCGCGGGGGTCGGTGAACGATTTAATCGCTTCGTAGCGATGCATGCCGAGGTTGAGGGGGTGGCCTTTCTGAAAGAATCGGTGGCATGGTGTGGTGACAATTTGGGTATTGCCCACGACGACCTGGTATTCGAACTGGTTGATGGCATCCTTGGAGACCATTATCCCTCACCCGATCGGATGCTCAGTGCTTCTGAACTGATCGTGCGAGCCTACCTTGAACTTGAGATGTGCAAGGGCGCTCCTCCCCCTGGAAAGTTCGATCTGTTCGCCACTGAAGGTGGCACCGCAGCGATGTCGTACATCTTTAACAGCCTGATGGAAAACAAGCTCTTACACAAAGGCGATAAAATCGCCTTGGGTACACCCATATTCACACCCTATCTCGAAATACCTGCACTTAACGATTACCAATTCCTTGAACTGGAGATCCAGCAGTCAGAGGACGACGCCTGGCAGTATCCTGATTCGGAACTCGATAAGTTGCGCGATCCTAGCGTAAAAGCCTTTTTCCTGGTGAATCCGGCGAACCCATCGTCGGTGGCCATGCATCCTGATAGTCTTGCGCGCATCGCGAGCATTGTGGCTGAGGAGCGCCCCGATTTAATTTTGCTGACAGACGACGTCTACGGCACGTTTGTGAACGACTTTCAATCGCTAGCCAGCATCTGCCCGCAAAATACCATCCTCGTCTATTCATTCTCGAAATACTTCGGTGCAACGGGCTGGCGGTTGGGCGTCATCGCGATACACCAGGACAATGTCTTCGACCAACAAATTGCGGCGCTGGACTCCGCCGACAAAGAGGCATTGCGGGCAAGATATGCGACTGTAGTATTAGAGCCAGATAAGATGAAGCTGATCGACAGACTGGTCGCCGATAGTCGCGCGGTGGCGCTGAATCACACGGCCGGGCTGTCAACGCCACAGCAGATCATGATGGTGTTGTTTTCGCTGGCGGGTTTGCTCGATAAAGCGCACAACAGCGAGTATAAGCAGGCGGCCCGCGCGATAGTGCGGGAGCGCTTTGAGACCTTATTTTCTGCACTGGGAGAGCCCTGCCCGGAAGATGAGTTTTCCGCGTTTTACTACGTCGATATCGATATACCGCGCCTGGCACAAAACCGCTATGGCGAGGCTTTCGCCGAACACCTGTTTAATGATCATGAGCCGATTGATTTTGTTTGGCGACTCGCTACTGAGAAATCGGTGGTGCTTATGGATGGTGGTGGCTTTGATGCACCAAAGATGTCGGTACGCGTTTCGCTTGCCAACCTCAACAATGACGCCTACGCGGTGATTGGCAAGGCCATCAGCGATTTGCTAGAGGAATACTACACGAGCTGGAAACAGGCTTAGTTTTGCCAGAGTCAGTGTAGTTTGCCTGTGATGCAAGCGGATCCAGACATCCACGCTGAGCAGTTATGACGTGGGGACTAGTCGAAGTTTGTAGCCCCCCGTGCCGCCGCGACTGTGGACCGAGACAAACGCTATGGGTGCTTGCGCGTCATCGTAGGTCTCTACCAGGTTTTGTCCGGCGGTAGGGTACTGCCCGCTGCCACCTACAAACCGTTTATTTGCATCCCATAGCTGAATTTGCGGGGCCAATTCCGCACTGAGATTGGTTAGTGTGATATCTAAAGCAGGTGTCGGTGAACTCAGTTTGAAAAAGTCGACATCTTGTTGATCCATCAAGGCGGCACCGATAGCTGTGTTCATTTCGATAGGCGCGGCTTGCAAAATAGTATCGTTTGGCTCAAACGAGTCGAATGCCAATAGCGGCTTTACCTGCAACTGGTACTTTCCTTCACCGTCCTGGCTGTGCACTGAGACAAAGTAGACCGTATCATCCTCTGCCGAAAATCGATAGCTAGCATCTTGTCCGGGTGTTGGGTATTGGCTGCCCGCCCAAACGTGCTGTTTGTCGGCTGACCACAGCTTTAGTTGAGGTGCGAGATCGGTACCGAGGTTCTCCAACTCGACCGACAGAATATCTCTGGGTGGCGGACCCGACTTAATCTGGAAATAATCAACGTCTGCGCTGGAGTCGATTTGCCCGCGAATTGTGTTGCTGAGGGCCAATAGGTTTGGCTGCAGAATATCGTTGTTGGGCTCCAGTTCGCTGGTGCCTGATGTATAAGTCTGCTCTAAGTGCTGCAGCCGTGCTGACGCTTGCGTTTTGTCGCCTACCTCATCCAATTGCGCTCTCGCCTTGTCCAGGTGGCCCTGCTTTTCGTAAAGCTGCGCGAGGTTTAAGCGCAAGGCGTCGGAATTGGGTTCTATCGCCAGGCCTTCTCGGAATGCGGCTTCTGCCTGTTCGCTCTGATCGGTGGCCAGATAAAGCGCGCCAGCGTTGTTATAGGCTTCTGCCGACTGTAGGCGTTGTGCCATTTCATCGAACAGGGGTAGGGCCTCTGCGTAGAAGCCAGCCGATAAGAGATTGTAAGCGCGCTCAACGCTGGCTTCTGTCTCAGCGAGCTCGTCTTTATCTTCAGCTGAGTTGGCCAACTGCTGGTAAATAACCTGGGAGCCGACGATTTGAACATCTCCTCCCACGGTTGATCCTGCAATGCTGATGTGATGACCAGCCGATGGTGTGCTATCGGTGTCACCACCGTTTGGCAACAGAGTGGGTAGTAAGGCCAGCAGTGCCAGTATGATCGGCACAGCGACTAGCACCAGCCACCAGTACTTCTTGGGATACGCCTCGGTCATTAGCTCGTCGCCCGGATAATGGAGCTTGCGACTAGCCTAGCACTTGAGGGAGGGTTTTGCTTTGCCCAAAAACAATCGTTTGCTGAACCGTGATCGAACGCGAAGCGCAGAACGTTGCTTTCGATTAATTCAGCCAGTCGTTCGCGAGCACCTTAGGGGAGCCTCAGTAGTGGATTCCTTGCCAAACCGTGTCACGGCTTTTGCGCCTGGCCCCGCGCATGAGGGCCTGTCGTCACAGCAAGCGCGCCGATGAATTGCGGCCGAGTCTTACTGCTTTTCCTGCAAGCCATCGAGTGCAAAGTCTTCCTCAGGCGAACGCACCAGCAGATTGCGGCCAATCAGCGCGAAGTAAACCAGACCTGCAACAAACCACACAGCGACACCGGTTACGCCCGGTCGAAAAACCGGATTGTTAAATAACAGTACGAGTGCAGCCAGCGCGATAACGAGCGATATCCAAGCGCCTGGCATACCCAGGGGAGAGCGAAAGGGACGCTCGATATTGGGCGCTTTCTTGCGCAGTATGATGAAGGCAATCATTTGCATGGCGTAGGCGATTAACGCGCCGAACACCGCCATATTGAGGATGATGCCGCCGAAGGTACCTGTACCTGCGGGGTCGAGAAAAAATAGCAACATCAGAATTCCGAAGCCCAAACCCGACCCGACAACCAGAGCTACCCAGGGCGTTTTGCGCGTGTTGTGAGTCACCGACATCCAGCGCGGAAAGTACCCGGCCCGCGAAAGCGAGTAGATGTTGCGCCCGAAAGCAAAAATAATCGCGTGAAAACTGGCGATCAGCCCCGCTACGGCCAGTAGGCCCAGTATGTTTGCATTGGTGACGCCAATCGTGAGCTTGAGTCCCTCCAGCAGCGGTTCTTCTGTTTGGCTGCCAAAATAAGCAGCACCGCCGCCAATGCCCATATTCAGAAATGTCACCAGCAAACCCGTCACGATCAGGGTGAGCAAGCCCCATAGCAAACCTTTGGGCATGTCACGCTTGGGATCGTGCGACTCCTCTGCTGCCAGCGGCAGCTGCTCAATGGCAAGGTATAACCATATGGCGAAGGGCAGCGCATCTCCCACGCCCTGCCAGCCTTTGGGCAGGAATGTGCTCTGCCCAGGATCCGCCGGGATATTCCAGAGTTTGTCCCATTCAAACAGCGGGATGGCTGTGACAAAAAAGACCCCAAGAATCGCCAGCGCGAGTAGCGTAATCACCAAGATAAACTTGAAAGAGGCCTCAACGCCAAAAATATTGAGGCCGGCAAAGACGACATACAGACCAAGCCACCACAGTGGCTGAAGCGCATCAGCGGTACCGAAAATATTTTGCAGATAGGCGGCCGTGAAATAGCATACGACCGCGGTAGTGATGACATACTCCATGTTCTCAGCGAGCCCGGTGATAAAGCCACCCCAGGGGCCCATGGCAGAGCGTCCAAATGAGTAAGCACCGCCCGTGTGCGGTAACGCTGGCGCCAGTTCCGCAATCGATGAGCACAAACCTATGTACATGACGGTGATGATGACAACTGCGACCAGGAAGCCGCCGAAACCCGCCTCTCCTACACCCAGATTCCAACCGGAGAAGTCGCCGGAGATGACGGCACCCACGCCCAGGGCCCACAGCGACCATGCACCGGCGTAGCGGCGCAAGCCGCGTTTTTCGAAGTAGCCCTGGGCGGCGTCTCGGTAGGTGACACCACTTACTTTGCGTTCAGTCATTGGCGGGGTTTGAAATTTCCGTAGCGTTTTTCATGTAGATTACACGGGTCCGCAAGGACATGACCAGAGTTTCATTTTGGTTAAAGAGCTCGACTTGACTGAACACTGCACCTCTGTCGGGTTTGGATGCAGATGGCTTGACCGCCTCCACAACATTGCTGCCGTGTAGCTGATCACCGGGTCGCAGTGGCTTTATCCAGCGAATCTCATCGACTCCCGGCGAACCCACACAGCTTGAGTCGTTCAGGAAACTGTCACACTGCATGCGCTGAAAAATTGCCGCAGTGAGCCAACCGCTGCCTATCAAGCCGCCGTAGGGTGAGTCTGCGGCCGCCACTGGGTCAGTATGAAAAAACTGAGGATCGTAGCGCTCGGCGAAAGCGATCATCTCCTGCTCGGAGACCTCGTAGCGTCCAAGATCAATAATGAGACCGGGGAAAAAGTCTTCAAAAGTTCGCATCAGCTTGGCCCAATTTGGTTCTAATTGATTTCATAGTACCTCAGCCCGGCGTCACGCGAGCTCGACGGGGGTGCGGGTAGCTGTGTTTGCAGCGGTTAGCACAATGCTGCACGCCGTATCGTTTTTTGCGGAAGGTGACCTGCGGGCTGGTCCGCGCATCGGCCAGGGATTCGCTACCTTGAGGGTAACAGCGTATCGTACCCTGGCTCGGTAGGCATCGGTGGGAAGGCGGATTAGCTAAAACTCTCCAGGCGGGTCGATGTCCATTACCCCTGCGCTATATTTCTCGATGCGTGGCCGCCACACAGGCTGCCTGATCATAGATGCCAGATAGCAGTGTTAACACGTTAGCGACCTGCTCCATACGGGTGTCGCCTTCCGATATTGCCCGAGTAAGGGGTAGTAAAAGTTCCCGCCGATAGCGGGCGTAGCGATCGGTCGCCTCGATACCAAGCTCCGTGGTCGTGTAGGTAGCACCCTTTTTGTTGTCCTGGGGCCCTAGCTTTGTAATCAGCCCCGACTTAATCAGTTTGCGTACGCTATATTGAAGGTTGGGAAGATCATCCCGGTTCAGTAGGCGACCCACTTCGGAAATGCTCTTCGGCCGGTCATGCATTCTGATGACGTTCAGTAGGGCAAAGTCCAAGCCGTTACAAAGGGCCTGGGGATCGGTTTGACAGCAGACAGCTAAATCGTCCGTCCAGCGCGTGAAAGCGCTGAAGTTTCGGAATATGGAGAACTCAATCTCAGTCAGCGCTACCTCATGTTCGGTAGTGGACAGGTGCCAGTGTCGATTGAGCTGTTCTTTCTGCGCTGGCTTGCGGACGGTTTTGCTGATTGCTTTGGTCACAGTAATAACCCCTTGCCATTCTAGAATTTTACATTTAAAGTAAATAGAAATTTTAACAATAACTATATTGCTCCACACCCGCAGTGATAGCAAACATTGGTTGAAAAGGATTCGATATGCCTGATGCAGGCCCGATGTTCAATGCCAATAAGCTGAAGCTGGGGATATTCTCCTCCAACTGCTCCAGCGGCATGGCCGTGACGAAAATCGAGGAGCGTTGGGAAAATAGCTGGGAAAACAATATCGATCTGGTCAAGCAATGCGATGAGGCCGGGTTGGAATTTATGCTGCCTATCGCGCGCTGGATAGGCTACGGCGGCGATACCGATTTTCACGGTGGTGTGCTGGAAACCATCACCTGGGCAACTGGCCTTATCGCCAATACCCAGCACATTCAGGTCTTCGCAACGGTTCATACGGCCTTCAACCACCCTATTGTGGTGGCGAAACAACTGGCCACCATCGACCAGTTAGGTAACGGGCGAGTCGGGTTGAACGTGGTGGCTGGCTGGAATAAGCCTGAATACGATGCGTTTGCCGTTGAGCTACCGACTGAACATGGCGAGCGCTATGCGCGTGCCCAGGAATGGTTCGATTACGTGCAGAAACTGTGGCGCGAGGAACGCGCCTTCGATTGGGAAGGCAAGTACTTTCAAGGCAAGGGCGTTTACGGTAATCCGCGTCCCGTGCAGGAACATGTGCCCATACTGAATGCGGCGGCTTCGCAAGAAGGGCGCGAGTTTGCTGTGCGCAACGCTGACTTTTTGTTTACGCCTACCTTTGATTTCGATCAGGCGAAGGAAAGCGTACAAGGTATCAAAGAGCGAGCGGCAAGCGTCGGCAGCGATCTTGGTGTTTTTACTTTCTGCACGGTGGTGTGCCGACCAACGCAGCAAGAAGCGGAAGACTATCTTGATTATTACGCCAATCAAAACGCAGATTGGGATGCCGTCGACTATCTGATGAAGCTACAGGGTATGCATGCACAATCATTCACGCCTGAAGCCTTAGCAAAATTTCGCGATCGCTTTGCCGCCGGTCACGGCGGTTATCCGCTGGTGGGCACACCCGATCACGTTGCTGAGCAGTTGGCACAGCTCAGCGCGACTGGCGTTGCCGGCACTACACTCTCATTCGTTGACTACGCAAAGGAATTTCCCTACTTTCGACAGGAAGTGATGCCCCGGTTGGAGCAGATGGGGCTGCGCCAACCCTTCGTTTAACCCGAGAATACTGTTTCACTTAAAACTCATGGAGAGCCCAATCATGAAAAGCCCGAGAAATGTCGGTAGAGCCAAGACGCGATTAAGCTGTGCGTTAGCGGCACTGGTCGGCAGTCACTTGCCGATAACCGCGGCGGTTGCACAAACAATGCTGGAAGAGATTACTGTGACGGCCCAAAAGCGCGAGCAGAATCTCCAGGATGTGCCTATTGCGATTACCGCGTTTACCGGTGCGCAGCTCGATGCGCTGGGTGTGCAAGAGAGCTTTGATGTCGCCAACTTCACCCCTGGGGTGCACATCAGCGGTAACCTCGCTGGCCAGAACACGCAGTTTACTATTCGCGGCGTCACGCAGAACGACTTCAACGATATCGTGGAAGCACCCAACGCGGTCTATCTTGATGAAGGTTATATTGCGGTTGCCCAGGCCCAGACCTTTGCGACCTTCGATATCGATCGGGTGGAGATACTGAAAGGGCCGCAGAGCACGTTGTTTGGTCGCAATGCGACAGGCGGCGTGGTGCAGTTTATTTCGAACAAGCCTAGCTTCGATGAGACCAGCGGACACCTCGATGTGACAGCGGGGCGCTATGACGTGCCGAATGATGCCGATCGCTACACAGTAGAAGCTGCACTCGGCGGCCCTTTGACTGACAACATCGCAGCCCGAGTCGCATTGCGTTACAACTATCAGGATGCCTATCTGCAAAACCGCTACCCAGAAGATGCGTTTTTACCCCCGCCTGGAGACAACGCCGGTCAGGATCTGGGTGATGACGATACCCGGGCCGGACGAGTGCAATTTGCGTTTCGTCCCTCAGATACGGTGGAAATTGGGGTTGCCGCCAACTACGCTAAAACCGATGTAGCTACAGGCCCCTACCAGTCCAAGTCAACGATTGGCGTTGTCGCTGGTGGGGAGCTGGTCAATGTGATCGATACACCGCCAGATGAGACTCGGTTGAGCATCGATGGCGACCGGGATGGCGGCGGCGATGCTATCGATGGGGACGCTTTCCTGCCCGGTGCCGGCATCGGACTAGAAGGGCGATCGACCCCGGGAGGCGATTTCTTTGGCTATTTGGATCCCGACGGTGACGACTTTGAGTTCTCCGGTGACTTTGCCTTCGATGACCAGGGTGAAACGGAAACCTACGGCGGCATGGTGCGCGTGGATTGGGATCTGGGCAGTGGCTACAACTTTACTTCGATATCAGATTACAAAGACTACCAAAAGCTGCTGTTCATCGATGTGGACGCGGCGCCGGTTAACCAGCTGGCTAACTTTGGTGGCGTCGATGCCTGGAGCTTTACCCAGGAGTTTCGCATTAACGGTGAAACGGACCGCGCCCGCTGGGTGGCCGGATTCTATTTCCTAAAAATTGACAACGATTCGGACAACGGATTAAAGGCACCCCTCAATAGTATTGCCGGTGGTTCTACACCGGTGGACATTGGTACCGTCGCTAAACTGCAAACAGAATCTTACAACGTCTTTGGTCAGATCGACTATGACATTGCGAGCGACTGGACTGTGACCGCCGGCCTGCGCCTGATCCAAGAGGAGAAGGAGTACGATTTTGCGACCGGCGTCTTCCCGTCCTTCAACAATTTTTCGGGAAACCAGGGTGAGTTTATTCCCGATGCCTTCGGCGCAGGCTCGCCTTACTTCTTTAGCGACGATACTTCCGACGCGCTGTGGGCCGGCAAGCTGCAGCTCGATTGGCGCTATAGCGACGACACTCTTATCTATGCGGGCATCAATCGCGGTGTAAAAGCCGCCAGTTTTAACGCGCCGCTGCTGGGCGCTTATCTCGGTTCGGGTGGTGATGAGTCTCTTCCGTACGATGAAGAAGTGCTTTACGCCTATGAAGCCGGGTTCAAGTCAACCTTTGGTGAGGATGGCGACACGAGGTTAAATGGTGCGTTCTACTACTATGATTACCAGGACTACCAGGCGTTTCTATTCGTGGGCGTGGGCGGTGTTGTTATTAACGCGGATGCTGAAACCTATGGCATGGAGCTGGAGTTGCAGACCTCGCCCATCGATGGCCTGGACCTGATCCTTGCCGGTTCGATTCTGAAGGCGCGTGTTGAAGATGTACCGCTACGCTTTGGCTCACCGCTACCGCCCAGGGATGTGGAGCCCAACTACACGCCCGAGCGTCAGGTCTCGGCGATAGCGCGCTACACCTGGCCGATGTTCGGCGGCAATATGGCGATACAGGGCGACATGAGCTACTCAAGCTCGTTCTACTATAACCTGCGCAACTTCAGTGCCGACCAGTTCGATAGCTACACGCTTTACAACGGGCTAGTCAGTTGGTCAACCGCAGACTCCAACTGGACCGCATCCTTGGCGGTACGCAATATTACCGATGAGCGTGCGGGCATTCAGGGCTTCGATCTCGCGGTGCTATGTGGCTGTAACGAGGTGTCCTACCGTGCACCACGTTTCTACAGCGTAGGTTTGAGGTACGAGTTCTAGACCCCTGGTGTATGCGTTGCGTTTTATAGAAACGGAGTAGGGTCTGCGGCCATGCAACAGGACCGGCGCCAGTTCTTAAAGTCAGGAGGCATACTGCTATCGGTTGCAATCGGTGGCAGTGTGCTTCGTCTTACGCCAGCCGCGGCGCGACAGGCGGAGGTGCCGTACCAGGTTTTGTCCGCGCTTGAAGTCGATACGCTGGAAGGGTTGGCTGAAGCGATCGTGCCCGGGGCGCGGGATGCCGGCATAGCGCAGTTTATTGATAAGCAGTTGGCGGCCGATTTCAGCGATTCCCTGTTAATGCTCAAATATCTGGGTGTTCCCGAGGAAGGCTATTTGCCGTTTTATCAAGGTGGGCTTGCCAGCGCGGCGGCATTGTCGCAAGCGCACTATCAAAAGCCATGGTCGCAGCTTTCGGCCAGTGAGGCTTCCTCGCTCACGGCGGACATTGCCGCCGGTACTCCTGCAGACTGGTCTGGTCCTCCCGCAGGTTTCTTTTTCTTTGTAATCCGATCTGATGGAGTAGACGTGGTTTACGGCACGGAGGAGGGTTTTGCCAAGATTGGCGTACCTTACATGCCGCATATCGCACCTGAGCAACCCTGGTAAGTGTAATGACCCAAGCTTCGTCTACCGACCCTTATGATCTATTGATAGTTGGTTCTGGTGCTGCGGGTGGCCTCATGGCCGCTACAGCCGCTGCTGCGGGTAAGCGAGTGCTGATACTTGAAGCGGGCCCCGCTGCAGCAAGCCATCACTTAGTCAGCTCGCAGAAATGGGCTCGACGACACAAATGGAGTGGCACTGCGGTCGAGGAGGAAGGCAACCTAAAAATCGGTCATGGCTTCAACGCAGGTTGGGGCACGGGTGGTACCGCAAAACACCATTACGCCGTCTGGCCGAGGCTGCACGAGGAAGATTTTAAAACCAAGAGCCTGTATGACCAGGGGCTGGATTGGCCGCTTGAGTACGGTGATCTACGACCTTACTACGATAGAGTACAGGACGAGGTGGGAATGAGCGGCGATGCTTCGGCCGAGATCTGGCGCCCTCCGGGTGCAAACTATCCGATGCCACCGGTAGCTGTGTTCGCGCAGGGTAAGGCGATACAGAAAGGCTTCGAAGCACTGGACATGAACGTTGCGCCGATTCCTGTAGCCGTCAATAGTCGGCCCTACAAGGGTCGAATGGCCTGCATTTACGATGGTTGGTGTGACGCCGGGTGTCCGATTGGTGCGCTAGCAAATCCGCTGGTCACCTATCTTAGCTGGGCCAGAGAAGACGGTGCGGAGCTGCGCAACGATGCCGTTGTGACCCGCGTGTTACACGATAGCCGTGGCCGCAAGGCAACGGGTGTTATCTACCGCGATGCCAATGGCGAAGAACACACGGCGCATGGAAATATCGTCGTCCTCGCCGCATTTACCGTACAAAATGCGCGCCTCCTGTTGGCTTCGGCTAGCGATAAGCATCCTAAAGGGCTATCCAACAGTAATGACCACGTCGGTCGTTATCTGATGACACATCCATCTAACTCGGTATATGGCTTGTTTCCAGAAGAGACGATGCCCTACATGGGACTCACGGGTGGCCAACTTATGTGCCATGACCGCTACAAAGAAAGAGGAAAGGGTGATGCTTATGGTGCCTATCAATGGTTGATTGCTAATGCGCTAAAACCTAACGATCTTTTGGGTATTGCCAACACGCGTCCCGATATCTATGGCCCCGCTCTGGAAGGCTTTATGCGTGATGCGGGTGAGCGAATGGGCAACATGGTATTTGTTGGCGAGGACATTTCCCTATCGGAAAACCGGATAGTGCTTAGCAGCAAACGCGATCAAAACGGCGTCCCGCTGCCGCGAGCCATACACAATATTACCGCCCCCACTGAAGCGATGTGTAACAACGCCGTGGCTGAGGGTTTGGCTATTTTTGAAGCGGCCGGTGTAAAAGAGCCATGGCAGGGCCCGCGTTTTGGCATGCATATATTGGGCGGTACGATTATGGGTGATGAGCCTGAAACATCCGTAACCGACTCCTATGGTCGTTGCCACGAATTGGATAATCTGTACGTGACCGGCGCCGGTCTCTTCCCAACCAGTGGCGCGGTCAACCCGACCTTCACCATCAATGCGCTTACCTTGCGTACTGCTGAGCACATTCTCAACGCTCACGCGTGATTTCCGAATTCTAGTAGTCAGACGTTGCCTCGCAATGTCGCGCTGCAGAGAAC
>JBCCNJ010000017.1:0-49323 GCA_039025905.1 Pseudomonadota bacterium
GCATCCTACCTTATTCGTCCGATATTGCAAAAGTACTTATTTACGTTTCTCACAGCGCGTGGTCACGCTGCACAGCCTCTACCTACTCCGCCGTGTTAGCTGCGTAGGTCTACAATAATGCATCGCGAATAGGCATTTTGAGAGCTGCACCTGATTGAAATCAAGTCATTAGCATTTTGGCGGTGTAAACTGGGAAAAAGTCATAATAAATGGAGGAAGCTATGAACATAGCCGCGCTTACGGAGCAGGATACCCTACAGGAAGCCGGACACGTGGATGTCTTGATTGTGGGTGCTGGCATTTCCGGTGTCGATGCTGCCTATCATCTACAGCAACAATTTCCAGAGCGCTCATTTACGCTGCTCGATACGCTCGAGAGCTTTGGCGGCACCTGGCTCACGCACAAATACCCCGGTATTCGCTCTGACAGCGATCTCTTCACCTTTGGCTACAAGTGGAAGCCGTGGATGGGTGCGCCGATTGCAACGGCGGAAGAGATTCTCAAATACATGGAAGAGGCCATCGCGGAAAACAACATTGGCGAGCACATTCGCTACCGTCACAAAGTACTGAAGGCCCAGTGGTCTAGCGAAGACAAGCAGTGGACGGTGATTGCCGAGAATTTGGCAAACGGCGAGCTCGTAAAGTTCACCTGTCACTTCTTGTGGATGTGTCAGGGCTACTACAACCACGCGCAAGGTTATACACCAGAATGGGAAGGTATGGCGGATTTTCGTGGCCTCATTGTTCACCCACAAACCTGGCCGGAAGATCTCGACTACAAAGACAAGCGCGTGCTGGTCATCGGCTCGGGGGCAACGGCGGCCACACTGGTGCCGGCTATGGCGGCGAACTGCGCCCACATCACCATGCTGCAGCGCTCACCCACGTTCTTTGCTCCCGGGCTCAACCGCAACGAGCTTGCTGACATGCTACGAGGGCTCGACGTTCCGGATGAGTGGACTCACGAAATCGTGCGAAGGCAAATGCTGCACGATCAGCAAGAGCTCTCCCGTCGCTCGTTTGAAGAGCCAGAAGCCTTGAGAGAAGAACTCATCGAAGGCGCACGTGAGTACCTGCCAGACGACTTCGATATTGAAACGCATTTCACCCCGAAGTACCGGCCCTGGCAACAGCGGCTTGCATTCATACCGGACGGCGATTTATTTCAGGGAATTGCCGCCGGCAAAGCCTCGGTGGTTACCGATCACATTGAACGCTTTACAGAGACAGGTGTGATGCTGCAGTCCGGTAGGGAAATCGAGGCGGATATCATCGTCACGGCAACGGGCTTCGATCTTTGCGTGTTGGGCGATATCGACTTTGTTGTGGACGGTGAGTCAGTGAACTTTGCCGACCGGGTTGGCTACCGCGGGTTCATGTTTTCCGGTGTGCCCAATATGGCTTGGGTGTTCGGCTACTTTCGCGCCAGCTGGACGCTCAGAGCGGACCTCATCTCGGAGTATGTTTGCCGCATCTTTAAGCATATGGAAGATCTGGATGCGACCGTGGTCACCCCTGAGCTGCGCCCGCAAGATGACGGTATGGCGATCCGCGACTGGGTTGATCCGGATAACTTCAATCCGGGATATCTCACCCGCAGGATGCATCTGATGCCAAAGCAAGGTGAGCATGAACCCTGGGTGTTTACGCAGGACTATTGGCTCGAAAGAGACGAGTTTCCCGCGGCGAATCTTGAGGATGGCGCGCTGCGCTATAGCTAGCCGCCTGACACCCGTCCGATTGAACGGGCGCTAATCTGGTTTTGAGTTTTCAGTCCAGGCTGAAACCAAAACCGGTTCGCCCAAGCTCACTCTTCAAATCGCCGAACTCTTCATCGTCACTGGAAATACCTCCGTCTGGGTTCCAGGGCTGGTAGCACACCAGGGCCAGCCCGGCCGGGCTGCCCTAGAGCACCCTAACCTGGCGCGCTGATCCAACGCCGGATACTCCGTAAAACGGATACCCGATGGCAAGATTGGTGTAGCAGTCATCATCAAAGTCAG
Organism: Pseudomonadota bacterium; assembly: GCA_039025905.1. Classification (GTDB taxonomy): domain Bacteria; phylum Pseudomonadota; class Gammaproteobacteria; order Pseudomonadales; family Halieaceae; genus JARRPM01. The sequence continues at coordinate 2,007 of JBCCNJ010000017.1, forward strand.
CCGCTTCGAAGGCAATAGAGGCGAAGCCACTCAAGCCATGGGAGCCAGCTTGCCTTGGCCCCTGTAGTATCGGCCTGGGGTCAATAGCGCCGCCGACAGTTAGCCTCGCATCTGCATAGCTAGCGTTTAATGAGGTAGCATGGACGCACCCTGAAGCAGGCGGGTTATACATGAATAAGAATTCAGAAGACCTCTCCGATGCGGTGAAACGCCGCGCCTTTATATCAATGCTCATCATGGTGCCCTTGGGCGGGGCCGCAACCGATATCTACATCCCGTCACTGCCCGCAATGGAAAGCTATTTTTCCGCAGATCGCTTTGCGGTTCAGGCCACCCTGCTGGTGTTTATGGTTGGCTATGGCATCGGGCAGATTATTGCCGGGCCGCTCACCGACTCCTTCGGACGTCGGCTGCCGATACTGTTGAGCACAATCCTATTTGTCGTCGCGTCCGTCGGCATCGCTTTAGCCCCGCCCTTGTGGATTGTGATCTTGCTGCGTGGGGCGCAGGGCATTTTTGTTGCCTGCTCGGCAGTCGGGGCACGGGCCATAGTGGCGGATTGCTATGAAGGCAGTGCCCGTTCCCACGCGGCAAACTGGATGACAATCGCCTGGGCGACGGGGCCAATCCTCTCACCCGCGCTCGGGGCTTACCTGCAGGTGTGGTTCGGCTGGACGGCGTCTTTTTGGTTTTTGGCCGGCTGGGGCGTGATTGTGGTTGCTGTGGCGGCTATATTGCTCCCTGAAACGCGCCATGTGGCATTGCGCGAACCTTTTGGCAAAGCCTTTTCTATGTACCGCACCATGGCGATTGACCGGGTTTATCTGCCCACGGCGCTGGGCATGGCCTGTGTCATATCGGTAATGTACGGCTTTGAAGTGTTGGCACCGTTCTATATTCAAACTGATCTAAAACACAGCCCGGTGTTCTACGGTCACATTCAACTGGTCCTTGGTTGCCTGTGGTTGGCTGGCAACTTCACCAATCGATTTGTGAGTACGAAATTTAAAGTCATCCACATCATTTCCACGGTTGCCGGTATCTCGTTCCTCATCAGCCTACTGATGTTGGTGCTTGATCTCTCTGGGGTCTTTAGTGTGGTTGCCCTAGTAGTGCCAGCGGGCGCAGTTTACTTTCTGATGGCGATGATCTGGCCCAATGGGTACGCAAAATGCCTCGATCGATTCCAAGATGCCGGCGGCAGCGCGAATGCCTTAGTCAGTGGATTATTTGTTATCGTCAGTGCGATTTTCGCGTCGGTCGCCTCGCTGCTTGCATCACCCACCGCCTGGCCGATGTGGCTGCTGTATGTTTGCGTTACGCTCGCCGCTTTGCTGTGTTTTGTTGGGTTTTTGCGCAAAGAATTTGACTATGTCGTGAAGTGAAATACCGGCCAGGTTGATTTCGCACGCGCTACTCTCTGACATCACCCTTGGCGATAACATTCTGTTGAGCGGCGGGGCACATCCACGCATACTTATCGCCCCCTCATACCCGAAGGAGAAATCAACCCCATGCCCTACGCCGACGTCAACGGACAGCATATTCGCTACGAAGATACTGGCACGGATCTGCCGGTTGTGCTCTGCAGTCACGGATTCCTGATGAACCACACCATGTTCGACCATCAGGTCGCTGCCCTTGAGCAGGAGTTCCGCGTGGTGCGATGGGACGAGCGCGGCTTTGGCGACACGCCTGCCACCGAAGCTTTTACGTATTGGGATTCAGCAAACGACGCCATCGCATTGCTAGACCATCTCGGGATCGACCAGGCGGTGTTTGCCGGCATGAGCCAGGGTGGATATTTATCACTGCGCGCGGCGCTGGCCCACCCAGAGCGCGTGCGCGCCTTGGTGCTGATGAACACCTGTCACGATATGGACAATGCGGAGACTCACGCAGGCAACCAACAACTTCTCGAAGCCTGGGAAGCCGGTGCGTATGACGAGGTCGCGCCGATGATCGCGCAGATCATACTAGGGCCCGAAGAGCACTGGGAGCCCTGGATTAGCCTCTGGAAGTCTATCGACATGGCCGGCTTGAAGCATGCCAGCGCCTGCCTGCTCGGCAAGGACGACATTGAAGGGCGGATAGGCGAGATCAACGCGCCAGCGCTGGTGGTGCACGGCACGGAAGACAGCGCTATTCACATCGATCGCGCTCGATCCATGGCGTCAGCGCTCAAAGACTGCCGCGGCATGGTCGAGGTGCAGGGGGCAGCTCATGCCGCGAATCTCACACACCCCGCTGAGGTCAACCCACCGGTGCTGGAGTTCTTGCGCGGGTTGTAATCATCGTAGTAGAGAATGAGTCTCGTTTACACTAAGAACGTTACCCTGTATCGTTTCTAGCAATATGGCCAGCCAGTCTGGTTCTGGTTGCCGTCTCCTAGTTTGGAGATATAGCGAGATCACGGCGCCAGATGTAGCTTTGTTTCTGAAGTTGGCCTCGCATGTGCTCCATTCCCCAGGAATGGCGTATAACCACTAGTTCGACCATCAGATCCTAGCGCGTTGAGGGTGTTACCATGTCATCTGCCAGTCCACTGCCCGTTCTAATGCGGCGCAGCGTCAGTTACGAAATACGCGATCGTCGGTGCCACCGCAGCTGCTCTAGGCGACCCATGTACTATTATTCTGAGTCGTTAACACAGCTAGAGGCGGACCTGTGAAAAAAGCGAGCGTGGCGATTATTGGTGCAGGTCCTGCGGGACTCGGCTGCGCGGTATTGCTCAAACAAATGGGCATCCAGGCTAAGGACCTGCTGGTGTTCGAAGCAAAAACTATTGGTAGTAGCTTTGAAGCATGGCCGCAAGAAATGCGCATGATCACACCCTCCTTCCCGAGCAATGGCTACCACCAGACTGACCTCAACGCCATCACACCGGATACCTCACCGGCCTTTAGCCTGGGCAAGGAGCATCCGAGCGGTGCGGACTACGCCGAATACCTGCGCAACGTCGCAGAGCACTACGAAGTATCGGTGATGGAGGAGACAGCCATCACGGAGGTGTCGGTCGACAGCGACGATAACTTCAGGCTGACATCCAGCTCAGGAGAACACTTTCAAACTCAGTATCTCATTTGGGCGGGCGGCGAGTACTCCGCACCGCGTCTAGACCCCTTCCAAGGTAGCGAACTGTGCACACACAATAGCCAAATCAATACCTGGGACGACCTGCAGGATGATCACTATGCCGTCATCGGTTGTTACGAAAGCGGCGTGGACGCAGCCTTTAATCTTGCAACGCGAGGTAAGCGCGTGACCCTGGTTGATGCGAGCCGGGATCGGGAAGAAACCTATGACCCGAGTCGCGTTTTGAGCCCTTACACGGCAGAGCGTTTGTCCTCCATGGCGAATATGGATTTCGTCAAGCTGGAGCAAGGGTTCAAGGTGAGTGAGGTGCGCAGGCACGCGGACGGCTATGAACTGGTATCGACAGACGGGAAAACGCTTACCAGCACGGGTGCGCCCATTAACTGTACCGGATTCCATACCCAACTGGGACCGGTCGCAGACCTGTTTGATGTGAATGATGACGGCATGCCTATCGTCAACAACTACGATGAGTCCACGCTGCAGCGCAATCTGTTTTTATCGGGGCCAAGGCTAGTTCACGGCAATATTCTGCTGTGTTTTATTTATAAGTTCAGAGGTCGATTCGCAACGCCCTGCGGCGTTATTGGAGCCGAGTTGGAATTGGACGGTGCTGTATTGAGCCACTATCAGCAAGCTGGCATGTTACTGAGTGACTTTACCTGCTGTGAAGCACAGGAGTGTCACTGCTAGATTGCAATGCGATGACGGATCAAACCCAAACCAGGCCACGGGCCTGGTGGGTCTTCACCGTCTATCAGTGTCTGTACCTTAATTCGCAGGCCGCCAAACACCCCAGATGTCGCTGGCGTAAACGGACGCCGGGTCTGCGCCACCGCGCACCCACCACTGAGCCTTCCACTGCTGGCCGCCGTAGCTAACGATTTCACCGCCGAGATAAGTGCGCGCCGGATCCCACGCATCCTGTGCGACCGGTGGTGGAACATCCGAGTCGTCAACGACGACTTCGAAGGCGAAGCTCTGAGACAGTTGACCGCTCACTGAGCTTGCTGAGAATACCAGTGTTTCCGCCTGGGTAAGGCCTGCGGTATCAATAATGATCGCGCTTGAGGGATTGCTCGTTATTGCCACCGGCGTGCCCTGTGTCTGCACCACCAAAGCCGATTCAGGCGTTTGCACAATCACCTTAGCACCTACCGTAACGACACTATCACTCTGAGACAGCTCATAGATCTCTACGTCCAGGGGCCCAGGCTCATTGCCGCCAATCCGAGTCACCGTCATCACGGCGGAGGCCCTGCTATCTCTCGAGTTGAAGAAATTTCGCGTCGGGTTGTTTTGAAAAAACATGTAGTGCTGCATTTCCGGATGCCAGTCACCGATAAACACGGCACCGCCTTTGAACTCCTGGTGCCAGCCATTGATTTCGGCGGCGAGCAGGCGCGCCCAATCATTAACATTGGAAGCGTCGATCTCAATGTCGAAAGTGCGAGCGATCTGGCCGTTTTTATTGATGATGTCATAACTCACAACATCACCAAGCGCGGGGGGCTCCAAACCCGCGGGCACAAACAGGTCGCCGCGAAAGAGCTGAGGGACGGGATCGGGATCCACATCGGGAGGGGTCACATCCCCTGCCGTGATCGTAATATCGGAGCAGTTATAAAAGCCCTCTCCCACAGGATCAACGCGCTGCCATCGCACAAACAAGATGGCATCGCCTGTGCGACCGGCGGGAATTGTGATGTCCATACGGTACTTGCCATTGACCACCGGGACATTGCCTGCAGTGTCAATCAACTCCAGATCACCCCACGCTAATCCTCTGGAGAGGTCAGCACCGGGCCGTGTCAAATAGAATTCCCAGAACGAGGGATTGTGCGGTGCAGTGGCATTGAATACGTACTCGAATGTGCCCGTGCTCAGCGTTGTTCTTTGCCACGCTGTGCTGGCTGCGCCCATGCCGCGTTTTTGAGAATCATTGGCGTAGCACAGCGTGCCATCGGGAATCGCAGCTTTGACTGCATCGATGTTGTAGTAGTCCGGTACGTTTCGGGAAAACTCATTGCGTTGAACAAAGGGATAGGACCCCGAGATGGCTTTCGCATTGGCGCAACCGGCATTGGGTGGGCTGCCCGACCAAATACCACCCTGCTCGTAGCAGATGTTCTGGCGTGCTTCTGGATACTCTGACCATCCATGGGCAGAAACATAGGAAGAAAAGGCCGCTAACAATATCAGCCCAAACATGGTGTTTAGTTTTACAAGGACATTTTTCATGGCGATACCCCTACATCTATTCTTAATACATCAATTCTCAGAACATCGATGGTCTAGTCACACAACCTATGGGCTGCGCGCCGGGTAGCTTCCTTGATACCGATGGTGTTCCCGTGAAACAGAGAAACAACGCTCGAAAGAGAGTTGCTCCATTACTTTATTCAAACCAGCCTCTGTCTATCGACGTTTTTGTGCCGAAAAAGACAGTTTTCTCTGCGCGCACTCCTAAAAAGCGCGGGATCAGAGCGATTAGTAAGACAGAGAGGTTGTTTAGGCTGTGGCGCAAATTACCCTGCTGTTGCAGCGTCTTTTCTTATGGCTGCGTATCCATACTCCCCCTGTACAACTTAGGCTTCATTTTTGCTGTGCATTGGGTTTTGCAATATGAGGACCAATGGCCAAAAACTGGTCACAAATCAGGGGTATAGGGTGTTCCGGCGATGTATTGGCTCACGATATGCCAAGTTCTACCGTGTAATTGTCGTCGCATAGCGACAAAGTCGACGGGAAATATCTGGATGCCCTTGTTATTAGGGTGTTAGGGCGGTCGTTAATTTGCGACAAACCCAGAGACTGCTGCTAACACTGCCCTCTGTTAGCCCAGGTGCGCTTCAGCTTAGGGTGACAAAACCGACGACCGCTCATTCACAGCTTGTTATCTTCAGTTCGAACTTTGTGTGAGGCGCGAGGCCCATATGCGTGCATTCGCAGGTCGTGGGGTTTTTCGACTTAACGCAATCGACAAGAATGTTGTTGGTGCAGCTTAAATGCTCCAGTTTCATATCCGTGCTGCCATTACACTTGATCCAAATGAAAAAGCTCTGCATGGCGGCCGCCTCAAATTGTTTGCTGCAGGGAGGATCATCGCAGGAGTACCACTGGTCGTGATCGGCGAGCACCGCCGAGGAAAGCAGATAACTGAATATCAAAAGTAAGTGGCGGTGACGTTTCATTGAAAACTCAACCTTCTACGGTTTCGCCTGCCAGGACCAGCGCTCAATGGACTATCCAAGCTTGGTCAGACAAGGTATTGGGAGGCACTCAACTCAGTCTATACGAAATCTGTGTAGGCAACAGCACATCCTTGCCGTATCAAGATGACGTCTTTCAGGTAGCGGCCTCTACTTCAATGCTATGTCTTCGCGTGCAGTCGCACTGGTAAAGAAACATAACCGTGCACAAAGTTTGATTGCACGCGCTCTGGCTCCTCCACAAGCTCGACGAAGATGAAACGTTTCATAATCTCCTCCCACAACACGCGTAACTGCATCTCGGCAAGGCGGCTGCCCATGCAGCGATGAATGCCGATGCCGAAGGATAGATGTTGGCGGGGATTGCGCCGATCAATAACAAACTCATCTGCACGCTCGATAACAGACTCATCGCGATTCGCGGAGATGTACCACAACACGACTTTGTCACCCTGTTTGATTGCCTGATCTCGAAAAACACAGTCCTGTGTTGCTGTCCTGCGCATATAGCTCAACGGGGTTTGCCAACGAATAATCTCTGAGACCAGCGAAGGAATGAGTGACGTATCCGCACGCAGCTTGTCGTATTCGTGGGGAAATCGGTTGAGCGCAACCACACCGCCCGAAATGGAATTGCGCGTCGTATCGTTGCCGCCAACAATTAACAGCAGCAGCGTCCCGAGGTATTCCAGGGGCGAGTTGACAAGGCCGGCGGTGTTCGGGTCTTGCTGCAATAGTCTGATTAGATCAACTCCACCGTCAGTGCCTTCACGCTGCTGCCATATGCGGGTGAAGGTCTGCAGACAGTCTTGCAGAGCGGCCGTGCGCTCGCCGGCGTCCGCGTCGCCGCCCGCGGTCTCTGGCGCGGCTGTGGTCATATCAGACCAGTAAGCAAGTTTGTGTCTATCCTCGAATGGAAACTCAAACAGTAGCGCGAGCATTTGTGTTGTGAGATTGATGGACACGTGTTCCACCCAGTCGAAGGTCTCGCCGACCGGCAGCGCATCCAGCATCTCTATAACGCGAGCTCTGATGGCCTTTTCCATTTCCGCCAGGTTTTCGGAGGCCACCACAGGCTGGACGGCCTTCCTTTGTTCCGTGTGACGTGGCGGGTCCATGGCAATGAACGTAGGGATATCGTCAACGCCGTCTTCGAGCTTGAACTCACCAATTGCAATCGTCGGCGAGGAAGAGAACACCTCCCAGTTTCTCTCGATTTCAACGATGTCTTCGAATCGGGTGATTGACCAGAAAGGTCCAAATGGACTGTTTTCCTGGTAATGAACCGGAGACTGCTCCCGCAGGCGTTGAAAATAGGGTCGCCAGGCATCTTGCTGAAACAAGTCAGGATTCGAAAAATCGATGTCCTGCAGTGGGCTTGCCCAGGGATCGGGCAGCGCGGTGGTTTGACTCATGGCTGAACTCCACTACATCTAAAAGATTATTCTTATCAATGTTTTAGCTGGTCTCAGGCCGGCCGTTAAACAACTTCCCTGTCACCCCTATCATATCGACCCCAGCGGGTAGCTGTCCAAACCAAGCACGGGTTCGGCGGACGCTAATGATGAGCACGCGTTATCCGCCGCGCACAGCAGGCCGACAGGTGATCAGCGGTGTTTAAAGAACCGAAGACGCTGAACTGTTGTGACACGGCTCAGCTCCCATAGCCCTCCGGCAAATCGACCTCGAGGTTTTCAAGCAGAAATGCCCAGCGATCAGCATAGTCTGCAATTATCATCTCCGTGGGCGTGCCGGCACCGTGCCCTGCGCGCGTTTCGATTCGGATCAGCACCGGCGCACTTCCGCCCTGGGCGTTCTGTAAGGCCGCCGCATACTTGAAGCTGTGGCCCGGCACGACGCGATCGTCGGTGTCTGCGGTAGTGACCAGCACCGCGGGATAGTCCGTACCCTCCTGAATATTATGGTAGGGCGAGTAGCTGTACAGTACTGCGAATTCCTCCGGATCCTCAGAAGAGCCATAGTCGTCAACCCAAAAACGGCCTGCAGTGAAATTCTGAAAACGCAGCATATCCATAACACCTACGTCAGGAATTGCCGCACCGAACAGATCCGGCCGCTGATTCGTGACGGCTCCCACAAGGAGACCGCCATTGCTGCCACCTAAAATCGCGAGTCGCGAGGGCGTGGTGTACTTCTCGTCTATGAGGTATTCCGCCGCTGCAATAAAATCATCAAAGGTGTTCTGCTTGTTGAGTTTCGTGCCGGCCTGGTGCCAGTCTCTACCGTACTCGCCACCGCCACGCAGGTTTGCCACGGCGTAAATGCCACCCATCTCCATCCACGCAAAACGCGTAATCGAAAAAAACGGGGTGAGCGACTGGTTAAAGCCGCCATAGCCATAAAGCAGCGTTGGGTTGGTGCCGTCGAGCTTGACGTCCTTACGATGACTGATAAACATCGGCACGCGCGTTCCGTCCGCGGATTCAAAGAACACCTGCTTCACCACATAGTCGCTGGCATCGAAAGGCACATCCGGCCGACGGAATACAGACACCTCTCCGGTCGAGACGTCGAGGCGATTGACGGTTGTCGGCGTATCGAAACTGGTAAAACTGAAAAAGGTCTCCGGATCGTCAATCTTGCCGCTGAAGCCCACTGCGGTCCCGATGCCAGGCAGATCAACCGAAGCGGTGAGCTCGCCGTCCAGGTCGAACATCTTCACCACCGTCGTGGCATCCTGAATATAGCTGGCGATAATCATGCCGCCGACCATGCTGACACCACTAAGAACGTCGGACCCTTCCGGTATCACCTCACGCCAGTTCTCGGAGTCCGGGTTTGTCATGTCAATCGCAATGACACGATTTAATGGGGCATCGCGATTAGTGCGAAAGAAGACCTCATTGCCTATCGAGCCCACTGGGGAGTAGTCGTGATCAAAGCCCTCGATGATCGTGCGGGGTTGGGAGCCTTCTGTTGTGAGATCTTGGTGAACGATCTGGTGGCGTCTGTCTGTTCCTTTTGAGATGTTGATGATCAGATGCCGGCCATCGTCAGACGCCCTTGCACTGGGGCTCCACTCGGGGTTGTCCGGATTGGCGTAGACAAGCTGGTCTTCAGACTGGTCGGTTCCCACACGATGGAAGTAGACCGCCTTGTTCAGGTTGAGTGCTTGAAACTTTTCTTCCTCGCTCGTCTCAGGGTACCGGCCGTAGTAAAAACCGGAACCATCTGCAGCCCACGATAAACCGGTAAACTTGAGCCAGCTGAGTTCGTCTTCCAACAGCTCGCCGTTATCGACGCTAATGATGCGGGCGCTGCGCCAATCTGACCCGCCGTCTTGGATAAGGTAGGCAACATATCGACCGTCTGGGCTAGGAAAATAGGAACCCAGGGCAACCGTGCCATCTTCTGACCACGCATTCGGATCGAGCAGCAGTCTTGGCTGTGCATCCAGGGCGTCCTGCACGAATACCTGGGACTGGTTCATCAGGCCATCGTTATAGGAATAGTAGTAACGGCCCCCTTTCTTGTACGGCCTGCCGAATCGCTCAAAATTCCAAAGTTCGGCAAGCCGTGCAGCGATCGCGTCGCGTTCGGGGATACTGCTCAGATAATCGAAGGTCAGCTCGTTTTGCGCCTCGACCCATTCTCGAACGGCCTCGCTTTCTCGCACATCTGCCTCAAGCCAACGATACGGATCAGCCACTTCGGTACCATGGTAGTTGTCGATCTGGTCGCCGGTCGTCGTCTCGGGGTAGATGTAGATGGCGGTACTCTCTGCATCACTCGCTAACGAAGTCATCGATTCCTCCTGGTCGCTGCAGGCAACCAAAAGGAGCATACACAGTATCGAGCCTAGTCTAAGGGCCACGGCTTACCTCCATAAATCAGTGAAAGTGACGTTAGCTTCGATTGCTTTGGACAATAGCACCGTCGATTTGATCCAGTTTTCCTTCATCTGGCTGGTGAAACAGCATGGCGATCAGAAAAGGTATGTCGCCGAGCGTCTACATTAAAAACTCAAGCCAGACTTATCCATCTCTTTGCGTCTTTGAGCACCAATTGTCTAACCTAGCGCAGCGCTCCACACTGCCGTAAACCAACGTTGTCGTGAGAGTTGAATGAACCTATGCTGCCCCATCAGGGACCCAAGCCAATCACTTTAGATACGAGAACTTGTGCCGACGCTAAAAAAGAGCTGCCCTAATCTTGCCATCTCTTGGCCACATCTTTCCAGTTGGCCAATACTCGATCGTTTGGATTTATTTCCCGTCAGAGGCTAACGAGCCCGGGACATGAACAGCCTGCATGAAGCTCCTTAAGACAGATACTATCTACTAAGAGATAGCCAGGTCACCAGCACGTGAATTTGAAACTCTATTCAGACAGAAGCCGCCCCAAGTCCAAAAGGCAGCGGGGCTTCTTATGGCATTACGGACACTTCATGCATGATTTTCTGATGCCACTCAATGATTGGCTAATCACTAATAATATCGACCCGCTCAATTTGACACTGTACATCAACGATATACCCGATCAATCCATAGGCAACTTTGTTCCGATAGCCCAGAGACTATTTGGAATCACCATTAAGCAAGTTCCTGAGCACGAATTTAATCAGCTTGATCTTGAAACACTAAAATTACGGGCATATCTGTCAGGGCCTTTTCCTCGTCACACCTTCAGTAATATTCAAACCACCATTCAGAACAGACTTGAGCTTGGTGGTAATCGGGGACGCCACAAAATCATCCTAATCGAGAGGGGAGGCCGTCAGCATAGTGAGGAGGACAGCATAAAGTTAGGCGATAGGACCACTACCACAGGTGCTCTAAGAAGACAGATCGCCAACCATGACGAGGTCGCTGGCGCCCTCAAGGCTCGATACGGCAGACATTTTATAAACGTCGTGCTCGAAGACATCGATTTCGAAGAGCAAGTCAGGCTGTTTCATCACGCGCATCTCATCGTTGCTCTACATGGCGCTGGCTTGAACAATATGATCTGGATGGGGAGTAACGATGGGGTTGTCCTTGAAGTGGGACCACATCGCAAGAGCCCGGTTTTTAAGAACATGAGCAGAAGCAAAGGGCTTCGATACTTCAAAATTGGCAGAACCATTAACTGGAATCGATACAAACCAAACGAGAGCGAAGACTATGTCCTGGACATCAACAAGTTCAATAGGCGTTTGGACCGAATCGAACGAGAGGATAAAAAGCTGTCGGCATTTAGATCAAAGAAACATCGCCTGGCGACAGCCTTGCACAGGCTACTAAAGAGGCTTTAGCCTTGGCACGTCAGGGCTTGCTTTAGCCCAAAAAGACAATCCTGTCAGAGCTTAGGTATGAAAAAAATACTCGTTGTGGGAGCCGGTTTAGCGGGCGCTGTGGTGGCAAGACAGCTCGCAGATCATAGCGATTTCAAGGTTTTGGTCACAGAAAGAAGAAACCATGTTGCCGGTAATTGCCACACCGGCAGGGATGCAGAAACCGGTGTGATGGTCCACACATATGGAGCGCACATCTTTCATACCAGCAACATACGAGTTTGGAATTACATCCGGAGTTTTGGTGAGTTTATGCCATTCATCAATCGGCCAAAGGCTTACGCGGACTCAGGCATTTATTCGCTACCCATCAATCTGCATACCATCAATCAGTTTTTTGGAACAAGACTATCTCCCGCGCAGGCGGCAGAGTTTATTGCATCGAAAGTACGTAGCGACATACAGGAGCCAAAGAACTTCGAAGAACAAGCCCTCAAATTTATGGGAGAAGAGCTGTATCAAGAGTTCTTCTATGCCTATACCAAGAAACACTGGGGGTGCGAGCCCGTTGATCTGCCCGCCTCAATTTTAAAGAGGCTCCCACTGCGGTATTCCTATAACGACAGTTACTACAACAGCATCTATCAAGGCATCCCAGTAGATGGTTATACGAAAATCGTCGAGCGAATCTTGGATCATGATCAGATTGCTGTTCAGCTGAATCAGGCCTGGGAGCCAGACATGGCCGCCAATTTTGATCACGTGTTCTTCTCTGGCCCTCTCGATCAGTTCTATCAATACCGGTTCGGCGAGCTCAGCTACAGAACACTTAGATGGGAAGTAGAAAGAGCAAAAGGAGACCTACAGGGTCACGCCGCATTGAACTACACAAGCGGCGCGGTGCCTTTCACAAGGAGACGCGAGCACAAGCACTACGAATACTGGAAGAAGTTCGATAACACCATTGTGTTTACTGAGTTTGCAGCTGAGGCCCGTATTCAAGCAGGTGATGAGCTGTACTACCCAAAGCGTCTCATCGCTGATAAGTCCAAACTTTCAGATTATATAAGTCTGGCGAAATCCGAAAAGCACACGACGTTCATGGGCCGATTAGGAACGTATCGCTATCTAGACATGCACCAGGTTATAGAAGAGTCGCTTGCTCTCTCAGAAGACTGGCTAAAAGCATCTGCAACAGGTGCGGATTACCCAACAGGTTATTTCTAGTGGCGTGGGCGGTAGTTACGATAGATACAGCCAGACCCAGTGTAGAAGCATTTACTTGCTCTAGCGCAGCTATTTTGATGAAGAGCTGACCGTAGTCGATGCCAGAGATGCGTGAAAGACCAGGGCTTCCGCCGGCCCAAGAAAACTAAGGGAGGCGACCATGGCCGCCGCCCATTTCCAGGGTTATGACTCGTCGTTCAACACAACACCGTCGAGATCGAAGCCATCTTTGATAGTTGAATTCTCGACTGTCAGCGTGCCACTTCCGCTGTCTTCTTCAACCGCCTCTATGCCCGTATCATCATTGTCATCATTTCTGGCGGTCTTAGTGTTCTGCACGATGACATCCAGCCCACCTTGATCTGCTTCCTCAAACACCAGCCCCTTGCCGCCATTGTTTCTGGCTACCACCCCAAACACAAAGCCATTGACGGCGCCCTCGTCTTCCTCCGTCAATTTGAAGCCGTCGTCAGTGTTACGGTTAGCTTTAGTGTTGACGTAGTAAGCTGAAAGTGCGCCCTGCCCTTCTTCGTCCAAATCGACTCCCTCGTCGAGATTTCGCTCAATCTTGGAGTCGAAGATTAAGGCAGAAATGGCACCGTCGCCGGCCTCATCCAAATCGATACCATCGTCCAGGTCGATAGCGAGTACATAGGATTGTACAAACTCGTCACCTTCAAACAATTCAACTTCATCAACCTCCAAACAGCGATCGTCTGGGCTACCAAATTCAAATGAAGATTCCAGTTCCTCTTCAGTGACTTCATCCTCAAGCGCGAATTCACCCTCCAAAAATGGTTCCAGAACGCCAGGGTCACAGTAGCCGCCGTTTCGGCTCATGTCCGTATCGCTGACCGTAATGAACACGCCACCGTCCTGGCCTTCATCGAGCTCAATACCATCTGCACCTACACGCAGGAAGCTCGAATCATAGGCCATGAACCGAACGCTACCACCATCTCTTTCGTCTGCACGTAAGCCGTCGGCATCGAAGCGACCGTAACCGACGTCCGCGACGTGTACGTTATTGAAAGTAATCTCTATACCCGCAGCGGAGCCTTCTCCGCCGCCTCCGCTACCGCCACCGCAGTCGTCTGCCAGATTGCAGTCAGAAATGTGAATCCCGTGATTTGCCACGCCGGAAACAGACACGTCATTAAGCACCAGTTTCACCGTTCCGGTTTGGTCGTCTGCGACATCGACAAAGATACCCTTGCCGGCGACCTCACCTTCATCGCCGCGATTCTCAATATCAAAACCACCTGGGCCCTCAAAATCCAGATTATTAATCGTCAGGTTGGCGCCCTGGGTTATCTCCAACAGATTGACGTTGTAGCTGGTTCTAACGGTTTGGCCATTCCCCAGGATAATCAGATCGCCCTCACCGTCATACTGCAGAGGCTCAACGATTTCTATGTCTTCCTTGGTCGCAATGACCACCTCTCCACTGGTTGTGCTAAGCGCTTCACGCAGTGATCCTTCACCTGAATCTAACCCATTGGTGACCACTGAAGGCGCCGCCGCGGCTTGTAGCGTAAACGCAGCATTGGCTAGCAAAACAGCTGAAGCGATAGTGGTTTTTGGGAACATTTTTGACATAGCGAGTGGCCTTTTCGGGTTTTTTTAATAGGAGGCGAAACGCTACCAACACAAGGTGTCAGTAATCTTACTGGGAGATGACGTTTTCAAGACATACCGCTCCCAGCTTAGCGATAGCTTTCCAAAGGAGGCGAAATCGAGGCTCTCACCGCCTTCACAAAGTTGTCACGATTGACATCTCATAGAGATAGTAAGCGAGGCGAGGTAGGGCACACTATGCTATAGCGGCCGCACGACGAGGGAATGAATCCGGCTAGTAAGAGAGCTTAACTGAGGTCAGTCATAAAGAGCTGACAGCAAGAGGCTAACCACAAAAAATAGGATGCCCTCAGGAATCCGAGGCCTCAAAAATCGCCTGAATTGAGGTATCCAGCGTGGCATTGAACTCATCGTCGCTCTGCTGCGCAGACAAGCCCTCAGCGAGGGCTCGGGAGAAGCTCGCCACCACACCTTGATTACGCGCAAGCCGGGCATTGGCTTCCTCGCGGCTGTAGCCACCCGACAAGGCGACAACCCGCGCGGTATTGGTGTGTGCAATGCAGTCGGCGTAGAGATTGTCTTCCTCCGGCAGAGTGAGCTTTAGCATAACGATGTCTTCGCCGCCCAGCGCATCAAGATGGGCCACGATTTTGTCGTGGAGAATCGTTTCTGCGGCGGCTTTGTCGGGGCAGTGGATGTCTACCTCAGGCTCAATAATCGGCACGAGGCCGGCATCGACAATGCGCTTACCAATCTCAAACTGCTGATCGACCACGGCTGTGATCCCGTCGGCGCTTGCCTGTTTGATTACCGAACGCATTTTTGTACCGAAGACTCCATTGGCCTTGGCCTTTGCAAGCAGCGTATCCAGGTCAGGCATGGGCTTCATCACCTGCACGCCATCAGACTCCTCCGCTAAACCCTTGTCCACCTTAAGAAAGGGCACCACGTTTTTCACCGACCAGAGATAGCTTGCCGTCGACTGACCCTCTACCGAACGGTCCATCGTATTCTCAAACAGAATGGCCCCCAGTATCCGATCCCCGTTAAAGGCAGGGCTGGTCATAATGCGGCTTCGCATTGCGTGGACCACAGCGAACATCTCTTCGTCGTTATTCCAGGCGTCTTCACCCACGCCATACAGCGCCAGTGCTTTTGGCGTGCTGCCACCGCTCTGATCGAGCGCAGCGATGAATCCAGGCTGGGTGCGGATCTTGTCTAATTGTTTGTCGAAGCTCACAGTCTTTTCCGGCTCTTGTTGTGGGAGGCACTTCGCATTGTACACATAATCGCCTGCGCCAGCCCGATTACTCCATCAGTCATGGCAATAGCACAATGGCGTAATACACAGCCTGGCTCTTGGGAATCACTTGGAGGTGTTCGCTCAAGAGCGGGCCAAAACCCGCGGTGGTGAAGCCCTGCCAAGGGTGTTACTTTGTTGTCATGCAGGGATTCATTCTTCGAACGATCATTATTGGGCTTGGCATCTGGCTTGCCGACTACCTGGTGCCCGGCATCAGCGCTACATCCACTGCCGCTCTCATCTGGGCGGCCATCGCGCTTGGCTTGATCAACGCTTTTTTACGACCTGTATTGGTGTTGCTCACCCTACCGTTCACGATCTTGACTCTTGGCCTATTTCTGCTCGTGCTCAATGCCGCGATGCTGAACCTTGCCGGCTGGTTCGTGGATGGGTTTCAGGTGGTCGGTTTTTGGAGCGCTGTGTTCGGTGCGATCGTTATCAGCGTTGTAAGCGGGCTGTGCTCACACTTCATCGGGCCAAAGGGGCGTTACGAAGTTATGGTGATCCGACGTCGCTGATACTCGTAACGCCCGATGCCCTGTCGAGCAGGCATAGCTTACCGCAGCCCCTGACCTCAACTATTCGGCCAACAAACCCGTAAAGTTCTTGTTCGCCTGGGCGATGAAGCCGGGAATATCTTCCTCCCACTCTTCCTGAACTTTTACGCTGTAATTCAGATAGAGCTTACCGTCGACAATACTCCAGGCCTCAGGCTCAATTTTCACCAGATAGTCCTGAGCCACGCCGAAGGCACAGTAACCGCCGTATTGCGGCGCATACTTCTCTGGATCAGCTATGAACAGGTCCAGGTGGTCTTTCGAAGAGAATTTCCAGGTGGCGCCATTCCACTGCGTCGTGAATTCGTCTGAGCCAGGTACGTATTGCATCTGCGTGAAATACGCCACCGTATCGGCTCCGCGAATAGCCACGCCCGAGGGGTCGTAGCCAAAAAGCCCGCTCCGTTCCAAGGTATTAATCGGCTCCGCGGCCAAAGCTTGGAACGAGAGTAAACTCGACAGGAGAAGAACCAGGGTGGCAAAAGGACGATGGGCTGCGCTGCTTATCATTTTAGGATTCCATTCATTAATTAATCGACCCCGTTACAGACCCGATAAGCTTGGAAGAGTTCGATTGTCGCGATGAGTTTTTACTAAAAATCCTCGCAGGGATTATTCCGCTGCGGTTTTGCCCTGCGAAAATCCTTATCGTCGCGGGGCAGAAGCTCATACCCGACACCGGCGAACCGGGCGACCACACCGCGAATGCATAGGTCCTCACCCTGAATGAGCAAGCTGCGTCGCAAACGTTCAACTGAGACATCGGCACTGGCATCGATAAAAACCTGCGCAACGCCATTGCCGTCATCGATAAACAGCTTAAAGCCAAACTCGCCGTCGTCCTCCAGGTTGGCTACAGCAGTTCCCCTCACTGCAATAACATCGCCTTCGGTGGCAGAAAACGGCTCCAGACAATCGCACCAGTTAGGCGTGACCACAGGATTTCCCGCAATATCTGGCCGCTTGCTCAATTGCCCGATTTGCCTGGGGGCGAACACGGTAGAGACATTGGGGCGAATCTTTTTGACGACCGTGTCGTTAAGAGCAAGCGTGCCAAACTGACAGACTGTGGTACCTTCTATGTTAACGCTATCGCCTCGGCGCAGGGAAGCATCTCCCTCTATCAAAACGACGACCCCCCCCGTGCCATCCGTCACCGAAAAGCCCTGATTCCCATAGCTACTGGCAAAAACGCCGGCAGCAGACTGCAGCGTCGCAGTGATTTTATAGCGCGTTGGATTCGCCACCTCGCACTGCGGCTGGTCGCAATACTCGGCATCGTCGGGGCAGGTGATTCTGACATCGGCGAGGGCGTTGACTTCGGCAATGGCGGTTGCAACTGGCATTGTACTGTCGCTGATTTGGGCCGCGCCCGGAGCACCGCTACAGGCCGTGGTGAGGCCGATAATTAACGGCATCCAGTTCACAGCAGAATGTCGTCGCCAGCGCAGAGCCTTTATTAGACTGATGCAAGCGTGAAATTTCATCTCAAACTTCCCTCGTGAGAACAGAAGGTCATCGGCTATTCGAGGACAGCATCTGATAGGAGCTACACTACCAAGATGTCGGAATGATATCGCTCTCGCCCGATCGGATGCCCCTTTACCCTGCCTGCGTACTCGCGGCACTGACCTCTTATCTCAGACATTCGGAAACGCTAATACGCTATTACCGCTGTAGACCAGCGCTTGGCACTTCTTTCAGGTTTCTATATCGCTCCTAATGGATTCGCCAGCGTAACACCAGGCTGGCCGCGCTCATGGTGACCATGCCAGTGGCAATCATTGGCCATAGGTTGCGCCAGGCCTCGGAGAAGCTAATGGCTTTGAGAAAACAACCCTGAATAATCACCATTGAGTGCATCAGTGGGTTCATTTCAGACACCCACTGCAGCACCTGCGGCATGTTTGCCACCGGCGAAACAAACCCTGAGGTGACAAACAGAGGCACGCTGAGGACAAACATACCGATTAGCGCTTGCTGTTGTGTATCGCAGCTAGCAGACACTGCCAGGCCCAGACCCGCTGCGCTAAATACATAGATAAGCTGCGACAGCAACAGCAGGCTAATACTGCCTGTAAAAGGCACGCGAAAGGCATATACCGCCAGGGCCAGTACCAGCAGCGTGGCTATCATGCCCGCGATCACCGCAGGCAGGGCCTTCCCCAGAATAATCTGCAGCGGCGTTACAGGCGAGACCACCAACTGGTCCAGGGTGCCCAATTCCCGGTCGCGCGCCACGCTTAATATGCTTATCGAAAGTGCGGGGAGAAAAGCCAAGATCGTAATCAGCGCCGGCACTATAAACCAGCGGTATTCAAGATTGGGATTAAACCAATTGCGCACTTTCACCTCAGGCGGTGTGGCAGAGGTTTCAGTTGTTACCAGTTCCAACTGCAACTCACCGGCAATGTTTTGCAGGTAAGCCTCGGCTACCTGCGCGGTATTGGCGCGCCTGCCATCGAGAATAAGCTGCACCCGGGCCGGCTTTGTTGAAACAACATCGCGCGAGAAATCGGCTTGAAAATGCATTGCAAGCAGCGCATCGCGCCTGTCAATTCTATGCTTGACCTCATCCAAGGAGTGCAGCTCAACCACCTCGTCAATGAAATTGGCTGCTTCTACTCTGGCGATAAACTCTCGTGACCAATACCCGGTATCATCATTCACCACCAAGACCTGAACGTTGCGCACCTCCATACTCGCAGCAAAGGCGAACACCAACAATTGTAAAAGCGGCATGGCAACCATCATTACGCGAGAGGCCGGGTCGCGCATGACCACTAGCAGTTCCTTCCATACTGTATGAGCCAGTGGTCCCAGCATTAGTCCAGCGTTCGCTTTGTGGTAAAGAATGTGAGTGTGAATAGAAAGAGGCCCAGAACCAAAAGAGCGAGAATATCAGGCAATAGCGCATCCCATAAATCACCCGCCAAAAACACGGTCTGAAGGCTAGAGACAAAATAACGCCCGGGCACGATGGTGGTTATCCACTGCACCACATCGGGCATGCTGCCGATATCAAATACAAACCCCGACAGCAACAGCGTTGGCAAAAACCCTGTCGTCAGTGCGATCTGAGCCGCTACAAATTGGTTGGGCGACAAAGTGGAAATCAACATACCCTGCCCCAAGGCAGCCACAAGAAATGCCGCAGAAACCAGTAGCAGTACGCCCACACCACCCCGCAGGGGCAAACCAAACAGTGTCGTGGCTAATACGGTGCAGAAACTGACCGCCAATATGCCGAGAACAAAATAGGGCAGCAGTTTACTGAGAATGATTTCGCCATTGGACGCGGGTGTGGACATCAAGGCTTCCATAGTGCCTCGCTCCCACTCTCTGGCGATAACCATCGCCGTCAGCAGAGTGCCGATGATGGTCATTACAATCGCGATCGCGCCGGGAACGATCACCCGTCTGCTCTCCAACTCCGGGTTAAACCAGTAGCGCGATTCCAGTAACAGGCGTTCTTCGCTCATCCCCGAAGCTGGCAGGCCCTGCAGCCAGTTGTTGAATGTTCCCTGCACGTAGCCGGCCATAAAGTTGGCCGAGTTGGGCTCCGAGCCATCGGTGAGCACCTGAATCTGCGCAGCCCGATGGGAGTCATTCATCTGGGCGTCAAAATCCTCTGGAATCACTGCTATGACCTGAATCTCTCGATTGATCAGGCGATGCTCAAGTGCCGCTCGATGCCGGGCGGGATGCACGTTCAAATAGGGCGTGGCAGCAAAGGCAGCGGCGAGGTCCCGGGCATGGGGGCCATCGCCTTCCAGCACAAGCCCGAGCGCCACGTTCTTTACATCCAGATTCACGCCGTACGAGAAAAAGAACAGCAAAATAGGCGGCAAAACAAAGGCCACCAGCAGCGCTGAAGGATCGCGTACCACCTGCCAGGCTTCCTTGATGATCATCGCCCGCAGCCGCCGCCGGTTCACGCTATCGCCGCCTCAGCTCGTTGATTTTGCCGCTCGATGAGCCCAATAAAGGCATCCTCCATGGTCGGATTTTCCATGCCAGGACCCGCAACGCTGGCCTTGAGAGCGTCCGGCGTGTCCAGGGCAATGAGGCGAGCGCGATTGATTAGGGCGACGCGATCACAGTACTCCGCCTCATCCATAAAATGCGTGGTCACCATAATTGTCACACCTTTGCTCACCAGGCCGGTGATATGCGTCCAGAACTCGCGCCGGGTTTGGGGATCCACGCCGGAGGTGGGTTCATCCAGAAACAGGACCTTGGGGCGATGCATCAAGGCGCAGGCCAGGGCGAGACGTTGTTTGTAACCCAGTGGCAATAGATCTGGTGATTGGTCCAGGTAGGACTGTAACTCGAATACCTCGACCATTTCGTCGATGCGCTGGCGGCGTTGCCGACCCTTGAGGCCGTAAACACCGGAGAAAAATTCCAGATTCTGCTGTACCGACATCAAACCAAACAGGGAGAATTTTTGTGCCATGTATCCGAGCTGCAGTTTCGCCGCTGCGCCTGCTTTTCTGAGGTCCAGTCCCACCACCTGGGCCGAGCCCTCGCTGGGTTTCAGCAGGCCACAGAGCATTTTAAAGGTCGTAGACTTGCCGGCGCCGTTGGGACCCAATAACCCGAAAATTTCTCCCTTACGCACACTGAAGCTCACACTATCGGTGGCGGTAAATTCTCCGAATCGCTTGGTCAAATCGCGGCATTCGGCCATGGCTGAACCGGTGTCGCTGATCGCGTTCATTCGGCTGGCAATTTCCGAGTGTCCGCCGGGACCACCGCCCAACATATCGATAAAGGCATCTTCAAAGCGGGGCGCTACAGCCTGCAGTCTTGCGCCGTACTGCTTGAGTAAAACTGACAGTCGATGCTGCTCTTCGCTAGCGGTTAATACCAGCCGTACGGCAGCACCCTGGATCACACCGTCGCGCACACAGCTCATGTCCAGTGCCTGAGTGAGCAATGCTCGCCGGTCACCGTTGATATCGACAACCACGAAACTGCGGCCCTTTAGGCGAGCTGTCAGTTCCTGAGGTGGTCCATCATGCAGCAGTTCACCATCGCTGAGTACCAGCACTTGTTCGCAGCGCTCGGCTTCATCGAGGTAGGCACTGGACCACACCACGGCCATACCGTCCTCAGTGAGTTCCTGTACCATTTGCCATAGCTCCTGGCGGGACACCGGGTCGACACCAACGCTGGGTTCGTCTAACAACAAAATTTTGGGTCTGGCCATCAACGCGCAGGCCAGCCCAAGTTTCTGTTTCATGCCGCCAGACAGCGAGCCCGCCAGGCGTTTGGTGAACGCTGCGAGATTGGTAAATGCCAGCAAGCGATCAAAGGCTGTTCCGCGCTCATCGGGATGCAGGCCACGCAAATCAGCGTACAACGCCAGGTTCTGCTGCACCGATAGATCCTCGTATAGCCCAAAGCGTTGCGGCATATACCCAATGTAATCATGGATGCCATTCGCACTGTCAGCTACATCAAATCCCAGTACCCTTGCTTGCCCCCCCGTGGGCTTGGAAAGCGCGGCCATGATGCGCATCAGCGTGGTCTTGCCCGCACCGTCTGGGCCCACCAGACCGGTGAGCGTGCCCGGCAAGACCTGTGCGTCAATGCGCTTGAGTGCACGGGTCGCATCAAAACGCTTATCGACGGCATGCAATTGAATAACCGGCTCCACCGGCTATTCCGTGAAGTGTAGGGTGACCGGCATGCCCTGGCGCAGGCCGTCATCGGCATCATCGACAACAATGCGCAGCCGGTAGACGAGGTCGGTGCGTAGGTCGGGGGTTTCAACGGTTTTAGGGGTGAACTCGGCTCGGGGTGATACGAATCCAATTTGGCCTGCATAGCGGCGGCTACTGCTGTCGGTTGACACACTGACCCGGGTGCCAGGCACCACCCGGCCCAGATTGGGCTCGCTCACGTAGGCGCGAATATAGGTGTTCTCCGTAAGTGATAGCGTATAAACAGACGCTCCCACAGCCACCATCGAGCCGGGCTCAAGCACCCGGGTCATGATAATGCCGCTGTTGGGCGCCAACAGCTCCGTATCGCCCAATGCAGTTTGCGCCTGATTAAGCTGTCCAATCGCGGCCGCTAACGACGCTTCAGCTCGGGCAATATCCTCGTTCCGGAAGCCTTCCAGCGCCAGAGATAGCGCTTCTTCGGCCTGCTCCAATCGCGCTGCCCACTGATCGCGCAGGGTTCGACTATCGTCCAACAGTCGCTGACTGCTAAGCTGCTGGGACACCAGATCTTGCTGGCGCAAGAACTCCAGCGTTGCGTTATATAAACCCGCCTCGGCTTCCTGTACCTGGGCGCGCACGCGCTCAACTTCCTGTGGTCGGGTGCCAGCCATAAACAGGTCCAGTCCAGCCCGCGCCTCCGCCACACGCGCCTCAGCCACTGCCACTGCTTCTAGCTGGGGCGTGGCATCGAGTTGGGCTACCACATCACCGGTTTGTACCTGATCGCCTTCTTCGAAATGCATCGTCTGTACCCGACCTGGTACCCGAAAAGCCAGCTGCACCTCGCGAATATCGACATTGCCATAAAGCGTAAGCTGACCGCCCGCACCATTGGCACGCAGGTATTGACCTCCCAGGAAGGCGCCCGCCCCCAGAACCGCCAGCACAATGATCCATAGTATTGGCTTCACGGCCTGGGCTCCGGAAACTGCGCATACACCATGCTCTTAAGTTCCCTGAAGACGTCCTCAGGAATACCGTCTTCCAGATTGGTCCAACCGAGAAAACGCCTGGCGGCCTCGCGTGAGAATATGAATACCAATATCTGGCCCATCATCAGAATCGCTCTCGTACGCGCTGCTTGCTCCGCTAGGGCATCGCCGGATGCCCCTGCGATCAACGCCGACAGAGTATCCAATACCCGCGACATATAGCGGTTGTAGATGATTTCGAACGCAGCGGTGGGATCCTGCTGCTCGCGGGCGATAATGCGTGACCAACCCGAAGCCTCTACTCGATTGAACTGGCCCATCAGTGCACTGAACAAGCTCAGCATCGCTTCGACGGCCGATCGGCCCCGCATTGGCATAGCGGTCTGTATTTCATCCAGCACCGGCACTAAGGAGTCTTCCATTTCGGCGGCGATGCCATCGATCACAGCCTGGTACAGGCCCTCCTTGCCTCCAAAATGGTAGCTGATCAGGGCCTGATTGGTGCCTGCTGCCTGGGAGATAGCCCGGGTGCTGGCAGCGTCGTAGCCCACTCGACCAAAAACGTCAGTGGCAGCACGAATAATGGCGTCCCGGGTGTGGTCGCCACGGCTGGCTGGGACAGAGCTCATGGGCTAGACGCTACAGCCTTGGCCCAAGTTAATCAATCGTTTAATCAAATTCGAGCTCCCGTTTTCCCTTGTCTTTCATGAGCTTCCTACTTCTTACGCGTCACCTTATCCGTCAAATCTAGTACCTTATTGACACTGGAACCGAGCTTAAACAGCTGCTTGAGGCGCGTAGACTGCAGGGTCTGCATCTCGTCGCTCCAGTCCACCAGCAGCTCGATAAGGTCATGCATGTCACGGATGCGAGAGAGTGCGTACTGGCTGGTGCCGGGAGCGGACTCACCCATCAAAGCGTTGCGCATCATCGATAGGGTGGGGTCGATTTCGCGCTTGCGCTTCTCGGCGATCAGTGTGCGCGCTATTTCCCAGACATCCTCTGGGGTTGTGAAGTAGGTTTTTCGGTCTCCGCTTCTGGGCACCGTGCGCAACAGGTTCCAGGCATTGAGTTCTTTGATGCCCATGCTCACATTGGAGCGTGATAAATGCAGCGTTTCTGCCAGTTGATCCGCGCTCAAGGGCTGCTCACTGATGACCAACAGCGCATACATCTGCCCGACAGTGCGATTGATGCCCCAGCGGCTACCCATCTCACCAAAGTGTTGGATGAATGCCTGCGACACATCGTCAAGCTCAATCGCGTTCTCCGAGTCTTGCATATTTTTTAGTCCCCTCGTCGCTGCAGCAAGGCATAGCTAATGATGTCGGCCATACTAGCCAGAGCAGCCGCGCCACCATAGGGCCACAGGTCATCGATTTCTATCACCTTGAGTTTTGGAAATTTTGTCGCGTCCCATTGTTGCGCGCCCGCGCCGACCGTTAAAGGCAGACGTCTCTCCATCGTCGGCAACCGCGTGCTATCGGCGCTGTTAATCACGAGCAAATAGCCCCGATCCAGTTTGCTCAATACCGAGGATGATACCGCCACTTCGCCGAGTTTGTTTTTGTCCTGGCTAAGCGCACGGCCAAGCCCCAAGCGATCGCTGACATAACCCAGCAGACTGTTCTCGCCGTAGGCTATTACCTTTCCCGTCGCTAGCGGCCTGACAATGGTGACCTGGGGTGGCTCGCCCAAAAAATAGGCCTCAAGGCGCGCTCGCTGCAAGTCGAGATGATCGGAGACAGACGCATTTAGGGCGTCGCCCTGCTCTTCTTTTTGAAAAAGGACAGACAATTGCGAGAGGCGCTCCATCGCCTTCTCACCGTTACTGGCAAAGCGCTCACTGAAATTGTGAAAATACATGACACGAGCTATCCGGGAAAATGCACGCTCCAGATCTTTTTGATCTGTGCCAAGAATGATGAGATCGGGCTCGAGTGCCCTAATGGCGTCAAACGAGGGCGCACGTCGCAGCCCGATATCTAGCACACTATCCGGTACCAGCGTATGTTGATCAAAGGCCTCATAGGCCTCAATCTCCGGTGCACCCACCGGTACGACACCGAGCGAGAGCAACTGTTCGAGCAGGGTCCAGTCGGTTACCACCACCCGCTGTGGCGGTGCTTCAAACTGGTGTTTTCCAAATGAATCGGTCACCTCATAGGGCGATGAGGCATACGCTAACGTGCTCAGAAATAGAAAAAGCCAGGGAATCAACAGAGCCGCCCCTGATACCAGAGCCAGTGGCAGAGTATCAGCGCTACGATAGCGCTTAGGCTGGGCGCGGCGTGTACTCACGGCGAAGGCTCAACAAGCTGAACAAACCGATCACCATCAGCACGCTGACTGCATACAGCGGCAACGAGAAGTTGCCCGTTTGCTCGGCGATAATGCCTGAAAGAATGGGAGATAAGATTTGCGCTACGCAATAACCAAACGTTAACTGAGCCATAATCTTGGTTGCCTTAGAGCCATACAGGCGCCCCACCGTACTCAAGGTTTGCGACACTATGCCCATGAAGGTGAACCCAAATAGCACAGCCGCTAGCGCCGTGGTCGCTACAGAGTTGGTCAAGGCCAGACACAAATTGCCCGCGATGTTTAACACAAACGCGACACGCAAGGCATCCAACGGGCCTATGCGTCGCGCGATGGCGTCCCAGATTAGCGGCGCGGGTGTCGCCGCAATGCCTACAAGTAACCACATTTTGGCCCCGAGACCATCGAGCGGCTGCAATTCAGTAATCAGGGATGTGAAGGTCACATTGAGCGTATTACTGAAGCCTGCGCAAAAGTATGCCCCGGTCAGCAACCACAGCCAGCGGTCAGACGGCGGCTCGACATCGACCAACATGTCATCCGTGCGCGACATTTCTTTTTCCTGCTCTTTAGGGAAGGGTAGAAGAAACATTGCAGGAACGAGCAACAACGCAGCGACGCCGGCTAGTACCACCCACTGCAAGCGCCAGTTCAGTTCACTTAAACCCTCCGGGTTCATTGCATCTACCACCAGCGCACTGACAATAATACCCAATCCAACACCTGCGAAATGCAAGCCCAGATCGCCCTTGTACTGATGCTTCTGCAGCCAGTTCATAATGAGACCCGTGCCCAGCATAAACCCGGTGGCGCTTGCCACACCGGCAAAGAAACGGCTGACGTACCAGACCAAGCGGTTGTCGCTGGCCGCCATCATTGCCGTTGCGACCACAACCACGATCAGACCGTAGCGGTAGAAAAAATCCTTGACGCGCAGATCGCGCATCAACCACACCATGAATAAGCCAGAGAGGTAGCCAATATAGTTCCAGCCGGCGAGCCAGCCGGCAAGACTCTCGGTCATTTCCAGTTGCGCCTGCATTGCGGGAATCATCGGTGTGAAAGAATAACGCGCGATGCCCAAGCTCATGACCAGCGCGCAAATTCCCGATATCAATACACCTATGTTCCTGGCGCTATACACCTCAGTGCTCTCCTCCCTTATGCTAAAGCAGTGTCCGAATGCGTGCTGTCAGCTCGTTGGCGGTCGTGCTATGACGCATGGCATCAACCAGTTCGCCCTGTTTATTGATCACAAAATATCGAGACGTGTGATCAAACACATAGTCATCCGGATCTCGCGTTTCAACCGCGCTAAAAAACGCACCGTAATTGCGCGCCAAGGCATCCACTTCCTCTGTCGTACCGGTCACGCCGATGATTTTAGGATGAAAGTGCTTCACGAATTTCGAAAGCTCATAGGGGCTATCTCGCGCTGGATCTATGCTAACCAAAATGGGTTGTACTTTTTCCAGCTCTTCATCGTTCAGATTCTCAAGGGTTCGGCCGATCATAGACATTGAGGTTGGACACACCTCAGGACAGCTCATAAAACCGAAGTACAAGACCACCACGTTGCCTCGGTAATCACTGAGCGCGACATCGCCATAGTTGCTCTCAAGTAAAAAGTTACCCCCCAATACACCATCTTCACCGCCGGCACCGCGCCGGGACTCATCGGCGGTTATCACCATAACGGCAATCAAAAAACCAATAATCGCCAGCGCAACTAGGCCCACCACCGCAAGCACAAGACGCGGATTGAACTGTTCGCTGGAGCTGTGTTTCGCATCCCGCAGCATCGAATCAATGCCCCATTAACATGTTGTGATTGAGATGCTGCATGATCCAAATCGAGCCGACGATAAGAATCGCGACCAGCACCACCACAAAAATAGCGGAGGTCGTATTCCAAATCTGCTCGGACGAGGTGTTCATATGCAGGAAGAACACCAGCTGCACCAGCACCTGCCCGACCGCACACAGCAGGATCAAAATCGTCGTCAAGGTGTATCCCAGCGAGCCTGTCATGACGATCGAAAATGGAATAGCTGTAAGCACCAAAGACAGTACCAAGCCAATTACGTTGTCCCGCAAGGTGCCATGAGCAGCGCCCCCAGGATTGTGTTCGGCGGATGCGTCGTGATCGAGATGAGAGTTAGCTTCCGACATTTACATGACCCCCATGAGATAGACCACGCTGAAGACGCATATCCAGATGATGTCGAGGAAGTGCCAGAACAGACTCAGGCAGCTCATGCGTACGCGATTGTCAGTGGTTAGCCCCTCTTTCAGAATCATCAGTACAAGCACGACCATCCAGATCAGGCCAAACAATACGTGCAAGCCGTGCGTGCCAATCAGCGCATAAAAAGCGGACCACGCAGCGCTGCTGCCTAAGGTCGCGCCCTCATTGGCGAAATGCCAGAACTCATAAACCTCCATCGCCAGGAAACCGAAGCCCAAGGCGAAGGTGGCAGCAAGCCACTTCATAACGCCCGCTATATCATTGGCTTGCGCGCTCAACATGGCCATACCGAAGGTGGAACTGCTCACCAGCAAAAGTACGGTGGCCACCAGGATGAAGTTGAGATTAAAGAGATCTTTCGCCTCTGGCGTACCGGCGAAGTTGTGGCCGATCACGGCAAATACAGCAAACAGCGTGGCAAATAGGATGCAGTCGCTAAGGATATAAATCCAAAAACCAAAGACGGTGTCACCGCCATAATCGTGTTCGTGCTCCTCTTCAACGAAGCCGGAGAAGTCAGCGGGTGGTGGAGGTAATGTCGTATTCATGCCAGCCTCCTACATACTGACGACGGCGTCGCCGCCAACATAGTCGCGCCCATCTTCTGATGGCGCACGCGCACCCGCCTGTGCCAGCTGCCTGGCTCTGGCAGTTTCGATCGCTTCTACCTCTTCTGCTGGCACATAGTAGTGCTTCTTGCGCTCGAAGCTGTAAGCGATAAAGCACACCATAGAACCCACCAGGCCAACAATCGCTGCCCACCAGACGTGCCACACCATCGCTAACCCCAACAGCATGGCGAACAGACTGATGACCACCCCTGCCCAGGTATTTTTGGGCATGTGGATGGGCTGATAGGACTCCGGCTTCTTGTAGGCTAATCCATGCTGCTTCATGTCGTGCCAGTGATCTCTATCTCGCACCTCGGGGATCTTCGCGAAGTTATAAAACGGTGGTGGTGATGACGTTGCCCATTCCAAGGTGCGGCCGCCCCAAGGATCGCCTGTTAAATCACGGTTCGTTTCGCGGTCGCGTATAGAAGCAAATATCTGATACGCCTGCACCAGAATGCCACAGAGAATAATCAGTGCACCCAAGCCAGCGATGACCAACCAGACATTCCAGTCCGGGTTATCGTAGTAGTTCAGTCGGCGTGTCATCCCCATGAAGCCCAGTACATACAGCGGCATGAAGGCAACAAAAAAGCCCACAGCCCAAAGCGCACAGGAGATCTTGCCGAGCCGCTCATCAAGTTGAAAACCCGTGGTCTTGGGGAACCAGTAAGCCAGGCCAGCGAAGTAGCCAAATAGCGCGCCGCCAATAATCACATTATGGAAGTGAGCGACCAGGAACAGACTATTGTGGAACACGAAATTGGCTGCCGGGATGGCGAGCATCACGCCCGACATACCGCCGATTGCAAAGGTTAGAAAGAAGGCCACCGTCCACCACATAGGTGAATCCCACTTCACTCGACCCCTGTACATGGTGAAGATCCAGTTAAAGAGCTTTACGCCGGTTGGTATCGAAATAATCATTGTGGCGATACCAAAGAAGGCATTGACGCTGGCCCCGGCCCCCATGGTGAAGAAGTGATGCAGCCACACCACAAAGGCGAGCAGCATGATGGCGGCTGTCGCCCAAACCAGCGAGGTATAACCGAATAATCGCTTGCGTGAGAAAGTGGCGGTGACTTCAGAAAAAATGCCAAACGCCGGCAGCATCAGTATGTAAACCTCCGGGTGACCCCAGGCCCAAATCAGATTGACGTACATCATCTGATTGCCACCCATGTCACCGGTGAAGAAGTGCGTTCCCAGATAGCGATCCATGGTCAACAGGGTGATCGTGACAGTCAAAATCGGAAAGGACACAACAATCAGGGCGTTGGCGCACAGCGAGGTCCATGAGAACACAGGCATTTTCATCAACGTCATCCCTGGTGCGCGCATGCGCAAAATGGTGACAACAAAGTTGACGCCCGTGAGCAATGTACCTATCCCGGATATCTGTAGCGCCCAGAGCCAATAGTCGACCCCAACCCAGGGACTGTATTCAAGCCCCGATAGAGGTGGATACGCGAGCCACCCCGTAGCAGCAAATTCCCCCACAAACAGCGAAATGTTCAGCATTAACGCGCTGACGACAAACAGCCAGAAGCTCAATGAGTTCAGGAAGGGAAAAGCCACATCTCGCGCGCCTATTTGCAGCGGGACCACAATATTCATTAGACCGATAATGAAAGGCATAGCCACAAAGAAAATCATAATGACGCCATGCGCGGTAAAGATCTGGTCATAGTGCTCCGGTGGCAAGTACCCCGCCCCAGACTCACTGGCCACCGCTATGGCCTGTTGCGATCGCATTAATAGCGCATCGGAAAAGCCGCGCAGCATCATTATGAAGGCGACAATGATGTACATGATTCCGATCTTTTTGTGATCCACCGACGTGAACCACTCGTCCCACAGATACTTTAGCTTCCCAAAGTACAGGACAGACCCCACGATACCGATGGACCCAATCAGCACCACACTGAATGTGGTAACCAGAATCGGGTCTTCAAAGGGGATCGAATCGAAGGTGAGTCGCCCCCAAATCGGATGGGGATCGGTCACGATAGTGTAGTTGGCTGCCATGATCTACTCCTGCGCCACGGTATTCGTTAAATAACTGGTAATAATGTCGCTGAACAAAAGCGGGTTAACCGACGCAAAGTACATGGGTTGAACATCGCGGCTCTTTTCACGCAGCTGTTCGAAACGTCCATCGCTCAACACGTCGGGCGAGCGTTTCACGTTATCTATCCAGGCTTTAAAACCCACCTCATCGGTCGCGATAGTTGAAAACTTCATGCCAGAAAATCCGGCACCACTGTAGTTGGCTGATATACCCCAATAAGTGCCGGGCTCGCTGGCCAATAGATGAACGCGGTTCTCCATGCCCGACATCGCATAGATCTGCGTGCCCAGGCTCGGTATAAAAAAGGAGTTCATCACCGTGTCGGACGTCACGAGAAACTCGACTGGCGTGTCTACCGGGATCGCGATTTCATTGACGGTCGCAATCTCGTGTTCGGGGTAGATAAACAACCACTTCCAATCCATGGCCACTACTTGGATGACCATGGCGGGTTTGTCGGATTCGATGGGCTTTCTTGGATCAAGCGAGAAGGAGGTAACAAAAGTGATGTAACCCAGCACGGCAATGATGACGATGGGCACGGCCCATACCACCGCTTCAATTTTGTTGGAGTGCTCCCAATCAGGCTGGTACTTTTCTTTCGTGTTACCCGCACGGTACTTGATGGGGAACCAAACACCCATCACGATTGCAGGCAGGACGACGATCAGCATTACCAGTATCGAGATAATAATAATCTCGGCCTGCTGCTCGGCAATCGGGCCCTTTGGATCAAACAACGTCATGCCACACCCCCCGAGGAGGGGCGTCAACGTCAGTGTTGCTAGAACCAAAATCGTCCGGATTCCGGGGCTCATGCTGGAGACATGCCTTGCGTTGGTTAACGGCTCAAATAATACTAAATTTCGGTAATTTCTGAAATAACTGAAATTACGGTAAAAAGAATTATTAGCGATTACCCAGCTCGATGCAAGTAGCCTCGATTCACTGTAGGGTAGGATTTCAGATACGCCCAGTGTGGGCGCATTCGTAACACGGGAAGCGTATTCCCTATGGCTTTAGTCTGATTTCATCCGCTCCTGGAGCGTATTTCTATACGAGGCGTGAGCCGAAACGGATACGTATTTCGCGCTTGATTCGCAGGTTTAGCATGTGAAAGTCGCTGCCTATTGCTCAGACAGCGACAGAAGGTTTGATCAATAAATAATGGGTCGGGGCCAGGCACCCCAAAGATCCCAGTCCATCTCGGCGTTCTGCACAAGGGCCATTCTGTTTAATTGCGCCGTCTGCTGTCGTTTTCGCTGGTCATCCTGGCGCAGCAAGATACGCTCGTAGGCCTGATAATTGCGCTGATTACCCACGTACAAACATCTGCAGCTTGTCGCATCCGCATAGATAAAAACGGTCTCTCCATCCTTCGTCGTGGGGGTGAGCTGACGCTGGGTTAGGCTGTTTAGGTGATCCATTTGCTCTGGGGTATCCGCAAGCTTCATTTGAAAGCCAGCAGCGGCCAGTTTGCGTTCGGTTTCAATAGCGACTTCGTTCGGGTTGGCCGCGCAGCCGCCCAGGATAGTCAGAATTAGGGTTGCGCCAAGAGCTGTGACGAGTGTGCGGTGCATCGTGATCCTCGCGATGATAAGTCTCTTTCTCTGGAGGTCATTACCCTAACGCAAATCCGAGTTATGCGCACACGCTTTCTAGCGCCTTTTTATTTGCACAGATGAGGCGCAATCACACTCTGCATTCTGCTCTCGATTGGCGTTCAAAACCCCAAAGATATCAGGGCTTCTAAATTGCCAGGCGCTCCCAGCCTGTATTGCTGTGGCCGATGTTTGTTTTATCCCTGTGTGCCAAACTGTTCGTAGTCGTAATCGGTGCTCATGGCAAGATTGAGCTTGTTATAGGAGGCAAAATCACTCACGAGATGAACGATCTGAAGGATACCTTTGTCAGTGTAGCCAGCCTCGCGCAGTGCAGTGACATCTGCATCAGTGACGCTTTTGGGATCATCATTCACCTTCAAAGCGAAATCTAGAAGCAGACGAAGCTCTGCCTCTTCAACTGCAGCAACGCCATTATCCACCAATCCATCGACGTACTGTTTAGATGCGTTGAGACCATGACTTAGAATCGTGCAAAACGCGCCGGTGCAATACGGGCAACCATTGGCACGCGAGACGAGAATACCCACATGCTGTATCTGCTCCTTGCCGAGCTCGCCCATCTCCCATAGCACTTTCGTGGCACCCAGCTTGGCCTTCATAAACTCCGGAAAGTTTAGCTCTAATAAGAAGTGGTTGGGCACCTTGCCCTCCATCTCCGTCACCCACTCAAAGATGCCAAGTATCTGTTCATCGGTAACGGTATCTTGATCGTGCAGTTTTATCCGTGCCATATCGCGCTGTTTCCTGTGCTTTTACTATCGTTTAGTGTCTTCGCCCGCTCGTGCCGATACAATACTGACTTTAGACAAGACCTATCAAGCGCAAGTTGCAGCCCATGAAACTCTCGATACCAGACACAATTGAAGAGATCACTGCCGAGTGGCTTACACAGGTGTTGCGCAGTCGCAATATTATCTCCACAGAAGTGATAGCAGCATCCCATGCACCAGTCGGTGACGATGTGGGATTACTGAGCAAAGTCGTACGCACAGAGCTTGCGTATGCCGAACCTATGGGTCATGAACCCGATGCGATTATCGTAAAGATAGAGCCCGGCGCCGGTCCGTTTCGCGAGAGCGCAGATAAAGCTCACGTGTTCGCCAGGGAGATTCGCTTCTATGAGGAGATTGCGCCACTGGCGCCTATTCGAGTGCCGGAGTTCTTCTACGGCGATGTCGGTGATGAAGGCGGAGTGCTCATTCTGGAAGATCTCACTCGCCTCGAACAACATAGCCAGATTAAAGGCCTTTCTAATTACGACGTATTGGCAGCCATTCGCCAGTGCGGAAAAATGCACGCGCACTTTTGGGGTGAAGAAGCGCTCTCCGACCTGCACTGGATCCCCCGGGACGATGGCCGACTCTATACCAACGTGGTAGAGCACTGGGAGCACTTCGAAGACTTATACGGCAGCCGCATCGATCCGGCGGGTTTAGAAATGGGCCGCTGGATTCATAAGAATATGCCAGAGTTGCAGCGTATCATGTCGGAACGTATCCACACCGTGTGTCACGCAGATTTTCGCGCCGACAATCTGTTATTTGGCGAGCATGGCAGTGGCGATGAAGTTGTAGTCTATGATTGGCAGTTAGCTACCCGCGCGATGGGCGCTCTGGATATCGGGCGTATCGTCGGCGGCAGTGAATCTCCCGAAGAGCGCCGGGCTCACCCAATGGATGCAGTTAACACCTGGCACGACACGCTGGTAGCGCACGGAGTCGAAGATTATCTGCACGAACATGCACTAGATGACTTTCGAATTGCAGCTATCGCTAACCTCTGTGTGCCTGTGCGCCTGCATATCCTCGAGGATCAAGCGACCGAGCGCTTTTCACAATTGGTGCATGTACAAATCGAACGGCTGTTTCCAGCGGCTATTGATATTGAAGCCTGGAAGGCCTTGCCCTAAGTCCCAAATCCCAATTCGGCAGCAATCTGTTGGATCTCTGACAATTCCTCTGGGCTAACCTCGCCGTCAGCGGCGGCCACGGCGTGCAGTGCCTGGATGAATTGCTGTTTTTGTTCGACGGAAAACTGCAAACCTGCGCCACCCGACTCCGATGTGCGACATCGAACCTGGGACAGCGCCAGTTCCATCACCATGTCGACCTCTGCCGCTTCCAGACCAGACTGCTCCAGCAGGGTACTTTGTATCATCGCGCGCTCTTGTTCATCCATATGGTCATCCGCCAGAGCAACCCGGGTGAGCGCGAGCGAAAACGCCGTCATGTATTGGGCAGACTGAGGATCGTGTTGATTCAGCAGCCGCAACATCTGAGTAGTATTTGACGCCACTGCCGCACTCGTGGATTGAATTTGACCGTCCTCCAGGTGCAAGATGCGATCCGCCACATCCAGTATGCGAACATCGTGGGTCACCATCACGACACTGGCACCCTGTTCTCTGCACAACTCCTCAATGAGATTGACCACGTTGCGGCCCGACTCTTTGTCAAGTGATGCGGTTGGCTCATCCGCGAGTATCATTTTTGGTCTGTTTGCCAAGGCGCGGGCGATACCCACCCGCTGCTTTTGCCCGCCAGATAGCGCATCCGGATACTTGTCGATATGATCCCGTAAGCCCACACGTTCCAATACTTCTTC
Organism: Pseudomonadota bacterium; assembly: GCA_039025905.1. Classification (GTDB taxonomy): domain Bacteria; phylum Pseudomonadota; class Gammaproteobacteria; order Pseudomonadales; family Halieaceae; genus JARRPM01. The sequence continues at coordinate 36,361 of JBCCNJ010000017.1, forward strand.
AATGCGTACGCGACTCTCAGCCTTTTTGAGGCGATCACCCAGAGATAAAGACATGGAAATGTTCTGGGCAACCGTTAGGTAATCCAATAAGTTATGCTGCTGGAAAATAAAACCAATACTGCGGCGTGTGTTTTTCAGCGATCGCTGTGAGGCTCCGCACAGCTCCTCCCCAAACACCTTGATGCTACCGGTCTGCATGGAGCGCAGCGCACCGATGAGCGTAATCAATGTCGTCTTTCCCGAGCCCGACGGACCCGTGAGAATCACGATCTCACCACCATTGATCTGCAGATCGATGTCACGCAGCACATGGTGACGACCGAGGCCGGAGTCATATTCGTAGTTGACGCTATCGGCAACGATGGGTGTTTCTGTGCTGCTCACCTAAAATACCTCCGCTGGATCCGCTGCGCGCAGCTTTCGCATCGCAAGCAGCGCAGAGACCGCACACATCGCAATCGTGAGAGCCAACACCATCAAACCGCGTTCGGTGGTCATCTCTACGGGCAGGTTGGTGGCCTCTCGCGACTGCGTATAGACCAATAAACTCAGTGCGTAGCCAGGGATAAAGCCCAATACAGCAAGTATTACCGCCTCCGACAAGACCAGTCTCGAAAGAAAAAACTGTGAATAGCCTATCGCCTTCATTGTGGCGTACTCGCGCAGGTGGTCCTGAACATCTGAAAACAAAATCTGGTAGACAACGATCAGCCCCACTGCCAGGCCCATCGCGACTCCCATGCCGAAGACATAGCCGATAGGAGTGCTGTTGCTCCAGTAATCGACTTCATGCTGAATAAACTCAGCTCGCGTCAGCACCCGCACATCACCCGGAATGGCATTGGCAATCGCATCGCGCACCTGCGCCAGGTTCGCTCCGGGCTCCAGGCGCACCAGGCCAAGCTCAATTTGCGACGCAGAACGGTCGGCAAAGATGCGCCGAAAGTTCAGATCACTAGTCACAATACTGCCATCGATACCAAAAGACGTGCCGAGATCGTACAAACCCACGACCTTGATATCGCGGCCGTTGATTTCAGTTTCCACACGGTTATTGGAGATAAACAAGTCTGGAATGGGACCGAATTCCGGGCGCGATAATCGATCAAAAAGAACCCTATCTGGCATGCGAAGCTTGTTCACCTGAGCGCGGTCTCCGGCCAAAGCAAAGCCACTATCCATGGGGTCGTATCCCATGACATAAATATTGCGGGTCTGCAGCGGGTTCGCGGGATTCCGCCACTTGGCGATGCCAATGTAAACCGGCGTCACAGAATCTACCCCGTCGAAGCCCAGCGTCTGATACAGACGGCTGCGCGGAAATCCTGGCGGGTTGACGAGATACGTTGTCTTAGGGCTGATGAGCGCAAGATCATAACCCAGCGCGGTATGCCAGCGCACCGAACTATCGTAAAGGGCTTGCTGAAAGCCAAGCTGCACAAATACCAGCACCACCGCGAAGGCGACGCCTAGCACGGCAGCCAACAGGCGCAACTTCTGGTGGCTGATTTGCAGCCAGGCGATACGAACTGGACCGAGCTTCAAGGTGTTATTTCCACCTCAACCTGGAGATTCGTGAGATGACTGACGGGAGCTGGGTCATCCAACAAGATGTGCACTTCAATGACTCGCGCATCAGCCTGGGCGACCGGATCCATGCCCAACACGTCCATGCGCCCCACCTTGAGCCCTATACTATCCACCTTACCGGATTGGGGCCCTGGCAATGCGGGGCTGGTAATCTGCGCCGTTTGCCCCTGTTTGACATGAATGATATCGGTTTCATACACCTCAGCTACCGCGTACATCGTATCGGTTTGCCCCATCTCCACCACGCCCTCGACACCCACACGCTCGCCGGGCTGCGAATGTACAAAGAGTATCTGACCTTTCCTGGGTGCGACGACGGTAGACAATGCAAGCATGGCGTCAGCGGCTGTCAAAGCGGCTTGCGCGGCTTTTACATTCAACTCCAGATCTTCCACTTTAGCGGCAGAGGATGCGACCGCCTTGGCTAACTTCCGCTCGCGGGCCAGCTTTTTTCTCGCGTTATCTAGCTCCGCTTCCAGGCGCACCTTATCGGCATGACGCACCGCATACGTGTCGAGAATCGCAATTTCCTGCCCTTCCTCTACCCAGTCTCCGGCATTGACCTTCAACTCCATCAACACCGCCCCGATGCCGGATGGACCCGCCAGGCGCAACACGCCCCCGGCAGGCTCAATACGGCCCAAGCTACTGATCACTCTCGAATCGCCCTGCGCTGCAGCGGGCCAGGATATCGAGGTCATTACCATTGCCAGTAAAACGTAAAGGAAAGATCTTGTGTAACCAGGGAAGCGCTGCATTTACACTACTCGTTTTTTTTAGGGTGCCGCTAAATGTAGCAGAGGATAAGTAAAAATGCGCCAGAGCTTTTTAAACGATCTGGCTTAGCCTACACTGATCGATCATTGATATTTCAGCGGATTTAGCATGGCAGAAACAGATCCGCTCGCAACTACCAGCGCTTCCGATCTTGTCGCTTTTGCGGGCTGTAAACTGATACCAGTCGACAACTCTATGACAGTAGTCATCAATCCCGCCACCGGGAGTCAGCAAGCGGTAGCGCCCCAGGTCGTTGCAACAATAAAAGCGTGCACGGAATTTAATACGATCGAGGCTCACACCAAATCACTGGTCACCAGCCATGCTGAGCTCCAGGGCCAGGAGCAAATGGTTGCCGGTACGCTTGCGCATTTGCACGCGGAAGGATTGCTACAGAATGCCGCCCAGGTGTGCGAACGACTGTCAGACTCAGCGAGTGCGCAACCTGCTCCGACTCGAGTATTTGTGCTCACCTGTGATAGGCCTGAGAGCCTAAAAAGGCTTTTGGATTCGATGCAGCGGACAGGGCGCCTCAGCCAACACGACGCTCTGTTTTTGATTGATGACTCACGCGCATCAGAGAACCGCGCACTCAATCGCGAAGCCGTGGTGGAGTTTAACCTCACCAGCCCTAGAGACATGTACTACATGGGTGAGGAGGCGCAAAACACACTCATCCAAAGTCTGCTGGAGCAACTCCCAGAACACGCCGAGGGTATTCGCTTTCTGTTAGATCGCAGTGAGTGGCAGGATAAAAACACCTATGGTCGCGCACGCACACTCGCGCTTTTGTGTTCCGTGGGTTATCGGGCATTGGTTATGGATGACGATATTCTGTGTCAGACCGCGCTCCCGCCCGTCAGTGAAGACAATATCGGGATTGGTAGCGCGAACATGCGCAAGGCCACGTTTTATCCCTCAATAAACAACCTGCTCGACAATGCCATAACTGGTGACTTTGACCCACTCAGCGGTCACGCTCGCCTACTTGGCAAAAGCTTGGGCAGCGCTCTGCATACGATCAACGACGGTCCCTTATCGCCCGCACAGCTGCTCGGTGCAAATGCTGCGATGGCAAGTGTATTGAAAGCTGATTCCCCCATATTGGTCAGCCAATGTGGTTCGCTTGGTGATCCCGGCACCGGTACACACTGGGTGCAATTCCTGGGCCCGGACTCAGTACGACGCCTGCTATCTGCTCCGCAAGGCGTTCGCGAAGTGATCGAAAATAGATATTGCTGGCTGGGCAGCGGACGTCACAATATTTTTAAAATGCCCTTCATGTCCCAGCTGACGGGTTTGGACAATAGCCAGCTTCTACCACCCTATTTCCCCGCCTACCGCGGAGAGGATACGCTGTTTGGTGCCATGCTGGTTACCATGCACAATACGTCTGTAACGTTAGAGTATCCATGGAGTGTGCCTCATCTTCCACCTGATCCTCGATCGACCAATATGGACTCCCCAATAGCAGAGCGAGGAAGCTTGATGCTGTTGCTGGCGCGACACTTAACTGAGAAGATCGATTACAGCGACAGATCGTCGCCCGCACAATCGCTGAAGTCCCTTGCGCAAGAGGGCATCAGAATGGCGAGCCGATCCGATGAGGATCTCTTATTCGATTATCGAGCCGCACTGGCGGAAGCGCAGTCAGATCAACTACGGGTTTTGAGTTCGAAGTATGCGCAGTCGTCACAAGCCTCCTCCGAGGAGTGGCACCACTACCTTAAGCGCGGCATTGACGAGACACAAAAAGCGCTCATAAGCCAGCAAAGTCCAACGGGAATACCCGGATTGAGTGAAGGGGCAACCGAAGCGACACTACTTACCGAATTTCGGGCAATGGCTAATGGCTTTGCTAGTGGCTTATTTGGCTGGGAAGAGACTCGCAAGGTCGCATCAGACACAGTCGAAGATATGATTCGCTCCCGTTCAATCTATCCGCTGTAGCAGATAGCCTTGCGCAATCAGTGCCCTGAACGTTACCGACCTAAGTCCTAACAGATTCCCTACAGGAGGTAGATTGACCGCATGACGCTCGCGATCCTCGCGCTACTCGTGGGGCTAGTCGTATTGGCCTGGAGTGCAGACTTATTCGTCACCGGATCGGCCTCCCTGGCGCATTACTGGGGTATGTCGCCCATGTTGATCGGCATGCTTGTTGTCGGTTTCGGCACATCGTCACCTGAGCTCATGGTCTCTGCACTGGCCGCTATGCAAGGCAACTCGGGCCTGGCACTGGGCAATGCCTATGGCTCCAACATCGCGAACCTCGCCCTGGTACTGGGTGTTACAGCCCTGATTAAACCGATTACGGTTCAGTCAAAAGTTCTTCGCAAGGAGTTGCCCGTACTGGCGGTCATCACCGCACTGGCTGCCTGGCAGGTGAGCGACGGTGCCATCACCCGGCAGGATGCCAGCGTGCTGCTCGTCACCTTTTTTGCCTTCATGATATGGAGTGTCATTCAGGGCACACGGGCAAAGACTGATAGTTTGGCCAAAGAGTTTGAGCAGGGTCTCGCCAGGCGAAACCTGGCAGTGGGCCCGGCCACTGTGAGACTTGTGATTGGTCTCGCTCTGCTGATTGGCAGCTCCCAGTTGTTGATATGGGGGGCCGTAGGTATCGCCAAGACCTTTGGTGTGAGCGATCTTGTTATTGGCCTGACCGTCGTCGCTATAGGCACCTCACTACCGGAGCTGGCATCGACAGTTGTGGCAGCCCGCAGGGGTGATCACGACATTGCCTTGGGTAACGTGATTGGTTCGAACATGTTTAACACTTTAGCGGTGGTGGGTATCGCCGGGTTTATCTCACCGATGTCCGTTGGCCCACACGTGCTCACACGGGACGTGGTAGTGATGTCAGCATTGACACTTTCGATTTTTATCTTGGGAGTAGGTCGCGCCGGCCGGCCTGGGCGAATCAACCGTTTTGAAGGAGCGGGCTTGTTTGCCTGCTACCTCGGCTACACAGCCTACCTAGCTTCCACTATGTTTCTGAATTAGGTTCGCCCAGTAGGTTCATGCATTGAGCAGGGCTGGTTCGGCACAACCGAGCCAGCCCCCATAACACGCTAATTACTTGTCATGTCGTCCATTTTAGACTTGGCATCGTCCATCGCATCGCCCGCGGCATCTGAAGCGTCCGATGCTGCGTCACTGGTAGCATCCATCGCATCTGATGCACCCTGCTTGGCTGAATCATAAGCGTCGCTAGCGGCATCACTTACTGAATCGGCCGCGTCGGAAGCAGTCTTGGCGGCGGAATCATAGGCATCGCTCGCCGCATCGCTCGCCTTATCGGCCATGGCCGACATGCTATCGCCTGCGTCACTGGCCATATCGCTTGCCGAATCCATCGCGTTCGAAGCGGCTTCGGAAGTTGCGTCCATTGCATCGCTAGCGCTGTCTGCAACACTAGACGCGGTATCCTTAACGGCATCTGTCGCCTGCTGCATGGACTCCTTGGTGCTCTCCATAGACTCTTCACTGCAGCCTCCCAGCACAACGGCCAGGCACAGCGCGCCAAGCGTCGCCAACAGTTTCTTGTGATCCATTGATCTCTCCCTAATTAATTGATTCACCGTAATCGTTATTGCGGAACCGTATATGACCCCTTCAGAGCGTCCGCGCTTGATACTTTACCATGATTGCCTTATTGAATAGAGCCAGACTTTGTCGCGAGTTCATGATACTCCTGGCACTCAGGTGTTTTTATACCCGCAGCACTCTGCATCTGCTGGCAATCCAAGGACACCATGCTGCGCAGGCAGCCGACTGCGGGCTGATACAGTGGATGATCGACGGGCACATCTGCGACCTGCGACTGCATGCTGGTGCACATATTGTCCAGTAGCGGCATCATTTGTTGTTTAACTTCGTCCGTCAGTTCTTGTTGGGACGCCACCTGTTCCAAGGCGCAGGTTTTGATCGAGTCGCACAGCGCTCTGGCGGCATCCGACAGGTCGTCGGCCTGGCTCTGTCCGCCAAGCAAGAGCAAGAGTGTCGCGGGTACCAGTAGTTTTTGATATTTCACAGCTTGTTCCTCTGCTTTGAAGCCGGTTTGCAGCATAACCGCTAACGCTTACAATTTCAGCCCCGGGCCAGCGCACCCAAATCAAACCCCTATCAAGTTAATTCAAAGGCGTCGAATCACCGTAAAGATGTCACAAGCGCGAAACTTTTGTTGACCTACCATGGCTTCCCAGGCAGTATGCCCGCCTGCTCGAGAGGGCCTCAAAATTTTCGCTTTTGTAAGAGAAGCACATGACCACGTTTTTGAAACAGATAGCACATCAGGATTGCAGCATGAAGCGCCACTGCCCGACGGCGTTGGTGATTGCGAGCCTGTCTGTGCAGGGCGTGGTTTGAGGATGCTATAGAGTAAGACAACACTTTTTTAAGAGGCCTCCGAGAACCCTGGTTCCGGAGGCCTTTTTCGTTTTCTAGGCAGAAAAGTTCTTCGTGTTCAGGGTTCCGGGCCAGGTAGGGGCTAGAACCGTGAACAGGTCAATACAAAACAATATCCGAACCATCTACTTGATGGGCTTTTTTACCGGCTTTCTGGTGGTGCTGCCGGTCTTCGTGCCGCTGCTGCAGGGACATGGCTTGTCGATGAGTCAGGTTCTGCAGACACAGGCTCTTTTCGCCCTGACGATTGCGCTGTTCGAAGTCCCCTCGGGATATTTCGCCGACGTCTACGGTAGAAAACGCGCGATCATGATCGGTGCTGCACTGAACGCGGTTGGCTTCTTATCGCTACTCTGGGCAGATAGCTTTCTGGACTTTGTCGTCTATGAAATCATTCTAGGCATCGGCTTTAGCTTAATTTCCGGGACCGATCTCGCCCTGCTGTACGACACCGAAGTCCATCTTCGGGCGAAGCGTCTGCCAGGAGGAGCAGGTGCAGGCAAATCACTGAGTCGCCTGATTGCGATCGAGGCCGCTGCATCGGGTTTGGCTGGTATCGCCGCCAGTCTGCTGTTGTTATGGTCGATGGACGGTGTGCTATGGCTGCAGGTGCTTACGGGGGTATTACCCCTGTTGCTAGCGGCCTTTCTGGTGGAAGTACCAAAAGCAGCCCGGCAGGATGATCACGGCGATAATGTTCGCCAGATCGCAGAATTGCTGATCTTCGGTAAGCCCGTTGTCCTGTGGACCGCGTTCGCCATCACGGTGTTCAGCCTGCTCGCCCTGTATGTTTTCTGGATTTATCAGAAATACTGGGAATTACAGGGTGTACCGCTAGAGGCCTATGGCTACATCTGGGCGGCGTTTGCACTAACGGTGAGTCTATCTGCTCGCTTTGCCAGCAGTCTGGAAAAACAGCTGGGAACCCGTGCGCTGCTCGCAGTCATCGCCGCAATGCCGCTGGTAGGCCTGCTCGGCATGATCTTGGGCAGCGGCTGGATTGGGGTCGCCTTTGGGCTACTCATTCAGCTGTCTCGTGGACTCAGCCTTAGCCTGTTTTATGAGGCGCTAAACAGCCGCGTTCCGGGTGATTTTCGGGCGACCGTAAATTCACTGGTCAGCCTCGGTGTACGCGTCATGTTTATTGTAACGGGCCCGCTGCTGGGCTACGCCCTGGATAGCATCGGCATGCGATCGACCTTGTTGCTGGTACTCGCGCTGTTTACACCCCTGCTTGGGATCGTTTTGATCCCGCTGGTCATACGCATCCAGCGGGAGCGATCTGAACACGACGCGGAGGCGGCAACCGCGAACTAACTGGCGTAGACTAGCCCTAGGGAGGATCGGTCTATGCCAGAACACGGCAGCGAATTTGCTGTCAGCGCGCCATTGATATTTGATGGCGCGGAATTTTTGCCTAATCACTGCGTCACCGTCCAGGATGGGAAGGTGGCGCAGCTCTTGCCTTTGTCTGACTGCCCAGATTCGATACAACACTTAACCCTATCGCAGGGTACGCTTGCACCTGGATTGATAGATCTGCAAGTGAATGGGGGTGGCGATGTTCTGTTTAACAACGAGCCCACACAAGACAGCGTTCATCGCATCACAGAGGCCCATCTCAGCAAGGGTACGACCGCACTGCTGCCGACAGTAATCAGTGACGCAAAAGAGGTGCAATACAGTGCCGTGGCAGCTGCGCAGCAAGCCATCGCCGCTGGCAATGAGAGCGTATTAGGTGTCCACCTGGAAGGACCCCATTTCGCAGAACAAAAGCGAGGGGCGCACTGCGCCAGCAACATTAGACCGGCCAGCAGAGAAGATATTGACTGGCTTCAGTCCCTGCAAGACCTGCTCGTTCTCATTACAGTCGCTCCGGAGGAAATGCCGATTGGGTACATACGCGCACTGCGCGATAGTGGCATCATCGTCTGTGCAGGCCACACGCAGGCGACCTATGCTCAGATACAGAGGGCAATGGACGAGGGCTTACTTGGCGTTACGCATTTATTTAATGCCATGAGCCCGCTGACATCGCGCGAGCCGGGGGCAGTGGGTGCTGCACTGGAGGCAGATACGCTGTGGGCGGGCATCATCGCAGATGGACACCACGTTCACGCTGCCGCCCTGCGCCTGGCTCACGCCTGCAAACCCGCCGGTAAACTACTGTTGGTGAGCGACGCCATGGCCACCGTCGGCGGGACTCAAACCCATTTTCAGCTATACGGTGACCGGATCACTGAGCGGGACGGCAAACTGGTCAATGCGCAGGGCGCCTTGTCGGGAAGCGCCATTGGTCTGATAGACGCTGTTCGCTTTGCGCATCAAAATGCTGGCATTGATCTCGAAGAGTGCCTGCGAATGGCATCACTGTACCCTGCTATCGCGCTTGGCTTGGATAAGGAGCGCGGACGTATCGCCCCTGCATATCGAGCGGACCTCGTACACTTCAATGACGACTTCCAGGTACTACAAACCTGGGTGGGCGGGCGCCACCGATCCCATCATTAAGGTATCGCTAAAGCCACTGTTGCACCAGGCCGTGCACATCCACTCTAGCCTTGAGCCTGCTCGCCAGCATAAACATGCCGCCCAACTTACGGTGAAAATAGACGACCTCTGAGTGCGGGGCCTGCCAAAAATCAGAAAAGCGCGTGATCTCTTCGGCGAGCTGTGACATGTTCTTTGCCATATCTGAACGCGCGAAGTCGTATACGCCCTCGGAGCGAACCGGCTCCAGCCCAAGTAGAAACAGCTCAAGAATCCGTTCGCGATATTCCGTATCGTCATCGCCCATGGCATAGCCGATGCGATTGGCTGCAGCTACCAGCCTTTTTTCGTCATTGGCGATGGCCGCTTTCAGAAGCCTGCGATAGTTATTCACGAACCCCACCTTGAATTTACGGGTAGCGCCAAAATCCAGCAGCACAATTTGGCCGCTGTCGGACAAATACTGATAGTTCGCAAAATTTGGATCGGTCTGCACCATTTTGAGCTCGAACAGCTCCATAAACATGAGCTCGACCAGGGCCGTCATGACGTGATCTCTTTCCTCCTGAGACAGACTGAGAATACTCTCGATTGGATCGCCACCCACATAGGTCATGGCCAGGACATTTTTACGGGTTAGATCGGGTAAAACGTCAGGTACAAGAAAACGCTCATCGTCTCGCAGCAGGTCCCCAAACGCCTGCAAAAACTGGGCTTCCTTAAAATAGTCGGCCTCATCGTGCAGCTGACGCTTTGCATCTTCCAGCAGCGGGTCCAGGTTCAAGGTCGCTGGTAGCAAACCGGATATGCTCAGTAGTTTGGCGATTTGATCAACGTCGACATCGATGCTGGAGGCCACACCCGGGTACTGCACCTTCAATACGATATCCTCTCCATCGGGCGATACGGTCCTGTGCACCTGGCCAATGGAGGCAGCCGCAAGCGGCTTCATATCAAAGGTATAAAATAGCTCCTCCCAGTCTGGTCCGTAGGCTTCTTCCATCACTTTGCGCAGCTGCTTCACGGGCATATAGCGGGCGTCGGAACGCAGGCGAGCCAGAATATCCGCCAACTCCTTGGGTAAGACATCACCGGTGTCCATGGACAGGATCTGTCCCACTTTCATGGCGGCGCCGCGCATGGTTGCAAGCTGGTCCGCGACACGCCGCGCATTGGCGGGCGTAAGCAGCATATCTCGAGCACGAATGCGCTTGCCCGAGCGCAGTTGGCGAGTGCCTTCGGCGAGCATGCCGCCGGCGACACCGCCGGCCATACGAGCCACCCGCGCTAGCCGGCTAACGCGGGAGGCGGGAACCGCCTTCTCTCGATCCGTATCGTCGCTATCCTTAGCCACGCGTTTCCCTGGCGCGCCATCTGGCGATATGAGCAGTCACCATATCGTGGGCGTTAAATTCCGCCTCCAACACGGTGATAAAGGTGAACACGCCGGTGAGCTTGCGAGCAATCAGCGCGAAGTCTCGATTCGGGGCCGTAAAATGCTTGCTCGCGGCAGACTTTGCGCCACGCTTACCTGCCCGGTGCATCAGTCGCGAGCGCGCCCAACAGTACTGCCCATCGGCATTCAAATAGTCCTGCGGTAATTTTTCGGGCGGGCGCAGTGGCTCAAGCAGGTGCAGACAGAACGTTGAGAAAAGCGCTCTGGCCTCTTCCGTCGCATCTTCGGGCAGGCAACCCAAACCGACCAGACCCTCCGCTAGCGCGTCGGTATCCTGGCGCAGACCGGCATCAATGACACAGCGCAGATGAAACAAAAAATCATCATCGCACTCCAACACCGAACCAAAATCCAGCAAAACCAGTACATCGTCTGCAAACTTTTTTCGTCTGTCCTCAAGCGCCAGCAGGTAGTTGCCAAAGTTTGGGTCCGTTTGCAGGGCACCCCACTCATAGAGCTCGTAGAAAAACAGTTCCAGCATGCCGACAGCTAATGCATTGCGTCGCTCCAGTGATAGCGCTGCGACCTCGTCTGATATGACAGAATGGCCCTCCATAAACTCCAGCGCTAACACCACGTCGCTGCTATAGCGCTCATACACTTTCGGGACACGATAGCGCACGGATGTCGTTTTCACTCCCTCTGCTAAATCATGCATGTGCGCGGTTAGCCGCGCTTCGCGCCCGTAGTCGATCTCGTTGTGCAAATGAGCACGCATGGAGTTTAGCCAATCGTCTAAATCACGCCCCGATGGCAGCCAACGAGCCAGCACCAGCATGCGCACGACAGCGTCGAAATCCGAATCAATTACATCGGCCAGGCCAGGATATTGCACCTTAAGGCACAGCCGCTCACCGCTGCTGCGTACCGTCGCCAAATGCACCTGCGCAAGCGATGCTGCGGCCAGTGCATCCTGCTGAATATCCAGCTCTTCATACTTTGCACCAAGGGATTGACGAAACACCGGCTCGACAGCTTCCCATGCCATCGGCTGCGTGCTGTCGCCGAGATCATGCATGGCGTCTGCGAGAACGGGAGGTAAAAAATGCTCGCCAAACAGCGCCATCATTTGGCCGATTTTTACATAGGTGCCTTTAAGCTTACCCAGCTCCTTTACAAAGCGTTTGGCCTCACGACGGGCAAATTCTGTATCCTCCGCATCGCCACTGCCTTTTAGCTTCTGCACCGCGCTGTTGACCGCTAAAGCACCACCAGCTCGTATACCGGCTAGCGATACCGAGAGACTGCGCGATAGGGCTTTACTATTCAAACTAGCGGGCTTTTTGGGCATACGTTGTTTTCGTCAGAAAGCGCGGGATGTATACGGAATGTGCTTGGGCGAAGATCAGTTCAAGCGCGCTCTGGCAAGATGAGTGGCTCTCCATAGCTGTTCGCCCTCGCAAAGGCAGGCCTGCTCCTGAGCGTATCAAGATACTCCAGCGTTCGCGGCTTGAGCTGTTCTCCCAAATGCAGGGAGCAGGCAAGATGCAGAGCATAACCGATCGCGATATCGGCGATGGTAAAGCGTCCGTCCACCAAGTAATCATGCTTCTCGAGATGGGCATCCAGCCGCCGCAGGCGAGATAGAAACCACTTCACATAATCATCTCCCACCGCCTGCTTCTCGGGCGTTGGTTCCAGATAGTAATACCGCATAGTAAGCGTCTGTGGAAAGGTTAAAGTGGCATCGGCATGGTGGAGCCAATTAAGATAGGCGCCATATTCCGCGTGATCTGGCCTCAGCCCAAAGTCGTATCTTTCATAACGATCTACCAGATATTGGCAGATCGCTGATGATTCCGTCATTTCGGTGGAACCATCTTGAAGAAATGGAATTGTACCCAAGCTGTTCACCTGAAGGTAATCACGCTGAAAAACGCGCGGGGGGAAAGGTAGTACCTCTAGCTCGTATTCCAGACCCATCTCCTCTAGCGCCCAGAGTGGACGGAACGATCGGGCGGTGTGGCAGTGCCAAAGCTTCATAATGTGCTCCACTGTTCTAGTAATCTCTCGGCAACGCGACAGCATACTATAAAACAAGGAAGCAAAAACGCCGCGTGTGGCTCGTCAACATCACATTTACCGGGGATTGGCATACAACTTGTTTGCTTGGCATTGCTGTCGTCCCTCCGTATATTGAGCGCCCATGAAGTACACCCCTCTACGACCCTGACGTGCTTCAAATGCAGTCGCCAATTCACCAATCGCTCAGACTTGGCGCACCATGTTCGCAACTGCAC
>JBCCNJ010000018.1:0-49054 GCA_039025905.1 Pseudomonadota bacterium
AACCAGCAACCAGCAACCAGCAACCAGCAACCAGCAACCAGCAACCAGCAACCAGCAACCAGCAACCAGCAACCAGCAACCAGCAACCAGCAACCAGCAACCAGCAACCAGCAACCAGCAACCACAAGCCACAAGCTGTGAACCGCTACCTGCAAGTGCTGGTTTGCACCAGGTGCAGCCCATCGCTGTAAATGCTAAGACCCAGTGATTGAAACGAAGGGAATCTCTCGGGTCAGGTTCGCGAAACACCGTCTCATAGGCTACATTTCTAGGCGTAATATGGGGCCTCGCGAGCTGAATTGGACGCGCCAGACCGTCCTTAGCCCCTCATAAACGCGATGCAAGAGGCTAAAAAAACAAACATGATAGAGCTCTATACTGCTGCCACACCCAATGGCCAGAAAGCGTCCTGCACGCTGGAGGCTCTGGGGATGGAATACACTGTTCACGCCATTGACCTGGGTAAAGGCGAGCAGAAAACGCCCGAGTTTCTCGCTCTCAATCCCAACGGACGAATCCCGGCGATAGTCGATCGTTCAGAAAATGACTTCGTCGTCTTTGAATCCGGCGCCATCATGCTGTACCTGGCTGAAAAAGCGGGTGAGCTGATACCTGACGACATGCGGGGCCGGTCCAAGGTGATGCAGTGGCTGATGTTTCAGATGGGCGGGATAGGGCCCATGATGGGACAGGCCAATGTGTTTTTTCGCTACTTTCCAGAGAAGATTCCTGCTGCGATTGATCGCTATCAAAACGAATGCAGACGCCTTTTCGAGGTCCTCGATAGCAGGCTAGCAGAGGCGGAGTGGCTAGCCGATGAATACTCGATCGCGGATATCGCTAATTGGTGCTGGGTGAGAACGTACCCCTGGTCGGGGGTGCCCATCGAAGGGCTTATGCATCTGTCACGTTGGCTGGAGGCTATGGCGCATCAGCCCGGTATGGCCAGGGGCATCGAAGTGCCTCATAGCTTGGATCACTTGCTAGAGCAGACGCAGGATGAAGAGCACGATGAGTTTATCGGCAACATTCGCCAGATGCTGCAAACCTAGCGCAGCAGGAGACGCGGGCCGATGGTGTTATGCTGGGCGACAGCCTGTGCGCATAAGCTTACGGATAGCGGTTTTACCTATTCACAGCAAACGCGCTAGCTAAACGCGCTGGATAGATAGGGGGATAAGGAGTTGGCACGATTAGATGGCAAGATTGCAATCGTTACCGGCGCGGCCGGTGGAATTGGTCTGGCTACAGCCAGCCTGTTTGCGAGGGAAGGTGCGAAAGTGGTGCTCAGCGATATCGACGCAACGCGCTTAAGCGCAGCGTGCGAGCAGATCGGTGACGCAGCGATCTTTCAGTGCGCTGATGTAGCAAAGGAGGCGGAGGTTCAAGCGCTTGTCGATTTGGCAGTATCGGAGTTCGGCGGCCTGGATATTGCGGTATTGAATGCGGGCATGTTCGGCACACTTTCAGGCGTGCTGGATTATCCTGAAGAGACCTTCGATAAGGTGATTGATGTCAACCTGAAAGGCGTGTGGTACGGACTGCGAACGGCCGCGGCTGCGATGCGCGATAGAGGTGCGGGCAGTATCGTCATTACCTCATCTACGCAGGGCTTGTCTGGCTACTACAACTCAAGCCCCTATACCGCGAGTAAGCATGCTGTCGTAGGCATTATGCGCAATGCCGCTGTGGAATTGGCGAGAGAAAATATCCGCGTTAACACAGTCCACCCCGGCTTTGTCGATACAGATATGATGGGTTCTCTGCATAGCAGCGCTAACCCGGAGGACCCGGCATCTGTGATGACCAGTTTCGAGGGCGCGCCACCGATTGGACGCTACGCCAAGCCTAGCGAAATTGCGCCAATGATGTTGTTCCTGGCGAGTGATGAAGCCAGTTACTGTACGGGTAGCTGTTTTGTTGTAGACGGGGGCCTGCTGGCTTACCACGGTGGGCCAGCGCCGGATTGAGTGTTGCAGGAACTCGGGCCGCGATGCGGCTGCCTGAGTGCCGGTTAAAGGCTTGGCTCTTGGTCAGGGCAGGCCTTTATAGGACACGAGGATGCGACCACGAAATCCCTGGCTAGTTAAAGTAGGCATTCAGGCGGTCAGATACCGCATCGACTTCGACCAGGTCCGGCTCCGATTGCTCATCCGCCAGCTGAAACATCGCTGCAAACATGGGCATATCATCAACCTGTGCCTTTAAGGTGTACTGGTCTTGATTGGCAACCACGTCATCCCAATACGCCCGCACCTGGGCCCAAAATGCGGCTGTTTCTGCCCAGTAATCATCCCCCGCTGAAAAATCATAGTCCTGGATCCGCTGGTAGCGGCTGAGGCCTGCTTCTCGGGCGAGATAGGGTGTCTCCGGATGCAGTTGATTGTTTTCATCCAGGACGACTTTGAGTGCATCCTCTTCCTGGACCCAGCCTGTGGGGGTGATGGTGATACGGTGAGAGCCGACCAAGGTGTGATAATCGTCGCGCACGCTAAACTCACGCCTGGGGAGCGGGCGCCGTTTTTCTTCGCCATCCCAGGTGGAGTAGTTCGGAGTGTGATGCCAGCGACCGATGGCTTCGTACTGAGGCGAGTCGTCCACCTGGTACACGGATTGAGTCCAACTACCCTTTCTCAACTCTTTCGGGACTGCCACGGTCGCCCAGGTTCGATTGCCCAGGAAACTCAGCATTGTCGCATCTTCGT
This sequence comes from Pseudomonadota bacterium, assembly GCA_039025905.1. GTDB lineage: Bacteria > Pseudomonadota > Gammaproteobacteria > Pseudomonadales > Halieaceae > JARRPM01. The sequence goes on from JBCCNJ010000018.1 coordinate 2,706, forward strand.
AGCGCCAGTCTTGACGCCAGTGTTTGACGACCATGGGCTCAGACACGTTTCCGTCTTCACCTATAAAGTGCATCACTAATATGTGCTGCAGGCTAATGAAGTCAGGCTCGTCCTTGACCAGGTACACGCGCTCCGTGGCCCATGACTGATAGGGCGCAGCGGGTGTGTAGTCAGGCGCAAACCCAATGGTCTCAATAAAATCAAAGCTGGTTCTATAGTCGCCGACCAGCGCGAGGATAGCGCGACGGTCTTGTTCCTTTTTGCTCAGATCCGGGGTTTGCAAATCTAACCAAAGTTGCGAGGGGGAATCATCTAGTACCACTTCAGGGCCGGTGGTCGTGCCACCACGCGGTGCCATACTCTCAGAGTCGGTGAACTTCCAGGCATAGGTGTATTGCTTTGCCGCTGTCGGTTCGGGCGCTTTTTCAGACGCCTCGTAGGCAAGTGCGGTAACGCTCGCGAGCGAGGTAATCAAACTGATCAGTATAACTTTCATTCTGGCTACGCTCTCCGTGTAAAGCTGTACAAAGTAGTCGCTATCTCGACCAGTGCACGTCGATTAGGTTTTCGCTCGCGTCGAAAAAAAACAAACCAAAGGCGCGAGGCGTCGGCGTTATCGCCAATACATTCGCCAAAAAGCGATGCAAATGACAGGGCCGCTCGAAGTTAGAACAGCCAGCCGTCACGCTGAAGCGCTGGTCAAACCTATCCTCGGGATGGGTGTAACATTGCCGTCTTGCCAAGACGATAAACAATAATCGTCAGAGGTCCAAGCTCCTGTTAAGGTCTGTACGAGAAAACCAACTAACGAGACCATCCCAACCGCCACTATTTTTGATCGGAGCCATGCAGTTTGTAAATGATAATGGTTCTCATTGGAGCACGCAAGTAACCGGGATTTCCGTTTGAGGTCTCGCATTTAGCGCAGTCATATCCTTATACACAGGACGTCGCGATTACGTCACCACGGTGCCACTATGTACAATCGCTTTGGGCGCATTCCAAAGACGATCTGCTGAGTAGAGTATTTGATGGTAGAACCTGATTTTCCTGCAGTGCAGTCCGCTGCACAGCGGCTGGACGGTATCGCCGTGCGCACGCCGCTAATTGCGCAGCCCGCGCTTGATAAGGCCACGGGCCGAAAGGTCTTTCTTAAGCCGGAAATACTGCAGCTAACTGGGAGCTTTAAGTTTCGTGGTGCCTACAATCGTCTTAGCGTGCTCAGCGATTCCGATCGTCGCGCCGGTGTCATCGCCTGGTCTTCGGGTAATCACGCGCAAGGTGTTGTGGCTGCTGCCAGCATGCTGGGTATCCGCGCTCGCATTGTGATGCCAGAGGATGCGCCCGCTATTAAGTTGCATAACACTCGCGCTCTGGGCGCAGATATCGTTACCTATGATCGTTATCGACAAAGTCGCGAGGAGCTCGCTTACGCCTTGGCAGAGCGCGACGGTGGTGTGATTGTGCCGTCCTTCGACGACCCTCACATCATTGCCGGTCAGGGCACTGTGGGCCTGGAATGCTTCCATGATGTGGCGCAACGCGGCGTGACATTGGACGCACTGCTGGTGTGCTGTGGGGGTGGTGGCTTAACGGCAGGATGTGCGCTCGCGGCTGAGGCACTCAGCCGCGATACCGACCTCTTTACCGTCGAACCTGCTAGCTACGATGACTACGCGCGCTCCCTGGCTGCGGGGCAGATCGAAAGCGCAGACACATCGCAACAGTCTATCTGCGATGCCTTGCTGACTCCGAGTCCCGGCGCGCTGACGTTTAGCATCAACCGCAAAAGGGTAAAAGCCGGACTGACGGTTTCCGAGGAAGAGGTAAAAGCGGCGGTTAGTTACGCGTTCCGCGAGTTAAAACTGGTGGTTGAGCCCGGGGGCGCCGTCGCCCTTGCCGCACTACTGCAAAACAAGCTGGATGCCGCGTACCAGCGCGTGGGTGTGGTGCTCAGCGGTGGCAACATCGATCCGGCGTTGTTTGCTCAGATCTTGCGGGAGTCATCATGACCATATGCAGGCCGTGCAATACTAAACTGGTTGGATTTGGAATAAACCATTTCTCGTCCCGACCGGATGGAGCTACTGTAAGAATATGACGATTCGGATGTTGAGGCGCGATCGGCGAATCAGCCGCAGCATCTGCTATTACAGGTCAAACCGCAATTCGGCACCGTAGACGCGAGGTGCGCCCACGGAGGCCAGTCCTTCTCCCAGGCTTCTCACATCACCGCTACTGATACGCAGCGCGTAGTCTTCATCCAGCAGATTGCGTGCAAACAGTGCGCCGGTCCAACCCTTCCAGATATAGCCAATCTTGGCATTCACCAGGGTGTAGTCGTCAAGCTTGTTTTCCAGATCGGGGCGGGCCGCGCTGGGCCCGTTAAATGCGTCAGAGTGGGCTGCGGCGGTATAGGAGGCGTCCGCACTCATGAACAAGCCCGATTCGAAGTTCGCAATTGCACCGATGGAAAACTCATAGGGCGGAGCGAAGGGGAATTCATTGCCGGTGAGTAATGGGTCCACCTCGTCGAAGTCAGTGAATTTTGTATTGTTGTAACCTAGCGCGGCAAAGGCCAGAATCTGATCTGTGGCCTGCACCTGCAGGTCCATCTCGGCGCCGTAAAGACGCGACTCACCGGCATTGACCACGATGCGATCAACATCTTCACCGACAAAGATCTGCTGGTCTTTCCAATCCATGTAGTAAATGTTGGCGTTAAATTGGACCCGATCGTTGAACCATAGGGAGCGGTAGGACAGCTCGTAGTTCCACAGGTATTCGGGGTCGAATTCATACTGCTCTCCGGCCAGGCTGATACCGCTGCCCCCCGGGCGATAGCCACGCTGCACGACAAAGCCAACGCTTTGGCCATCAGTGAGCGCATAGCGCACCCCCACCTTAGGAAGAAAGGCGTCGTAGGTAGTGTCCGAAATCAGTTCACCGCCCACTGAGCTCTCCGCAAACGGGGGAATTTCGGGCATGAAGATGGTGGAAGAACTGGTATTGAGGTCGTACTGTTCCCGATCGTAGCGAGCACCGAAGACCAGCGTCAGGCGATCTGAAAAGGCGTATTCACCGTCGAAATAAACGGCGTAGTTATCGATTTTGGTTTTGCTCAACTCCGCCAGGTTCAACCGGGTGGAAAGGGGTCCAATGGATATCGGGAACTCCAGCGTTCGATCGACGGTTTCATCGCTATCAAAGAAGTAAAGGCCGCCCAGCAATTTCCAGGCATCTCGCTCATAGCTCAAGCGCAGGTCGCTGGTGTAAATCTTCTCGGTATTTTGCCCGATATCAGCGCCCGTATTGCTGTCGGGCAGGACCGGAAAACGAGGAGAGGCTTCGCCTTTGGCATCAGTAAAGGTATTTACCCAGGTAATACTCATTGATTCAGAAAGCTGCTGCGACAATTTCAGCGCGATATTGTGTGTTTCCACGTCCAGTAAATTGACGTTGTCGTTGGTGAGTTCCCTCGCGAAATAGTCGGGGCCCTCCACGGCGCCGGCACCTAGTCCCGCGCCGCCATCGCCTTCGGAGTAGATGTAGGTCAGAAGTGCCCGGCTGTTGTCGCCAGGCTCCCACAACAGTTTTGCGCGAGCGTTGATGGTTTTGTCTGAGTCTGTGTCATCGCGATCCAGCGTGGTGTTTTCAATGAACCCGTCGGTCTCGCGACGATCATAGGACAGGCGAAATGCCAGTACGTCGTCGACAATCGGTCCGCCGCCAGCGATGCTGTACTGACGGGTGTCATACTCCGCTGCTTCCACCCGGCCCTTTGCGTCCCACTCGTAGGTCGGATTTTGAGTTTGCACAATAATCGCACCAGCAAGCGCATTGCGCCCCTGCAGCGTTGACTGCGGCCCGCGGTAAATCTCGACCTGCGCGATATCAAATGTACTGAGTGGGCCCGCCTCTATCCCCAGGTTGGATTGAAAAATATCGTCCACGTAGAGGCTTGCAGTATTGGAAGCCCCGGCGAAACCAACCCCGTTATAGCTGATTCCGCGAATCGAAAATGTGCCCTCATCGCCGTCATCCACGTTGACGTTGGGTGCAAATCGGTAGAGGTCCTGCAGCTCTGTAAACGTCAGATCCCGATTAAACTTGGGACCAAACACAACGATGCTGGAGGTGGTGTCGCGCAGCGCGTCTTCCCGTTTTTGTCCATAGACAAATACTTCCTCGAGAACGAGATCGCCTGCCGTCGCCGCTTCATCGCTTGCGCCGTAGTCTTGAGCTTGCACTGGATTAGCGAAAAACACGCAGGCCATCAGTACCTGTTTAGCCCGTCGATAACATGACGCATTCATGCTGGGACCTTATCGCGTAGAAGCGGTTGGTGAGAATCGGTAACTGATAATGAGAATGGTTCGCAGTATAACGCTGAGCGTGTTTTTAAGCCAACCATTGAGTGCGCCTGGGCAGAAGATCATACGTAAGCGAGCCAGTTCGGTATCGTTGAGCAGAATTGGATCTTGGGCGAAGACCAGGGCTATACGATGCCGTAGGCTCAACGCTTCGAGTAAGTGCTAGTTGTTTTGCTAGGCTCCTTGACAAATCAGGAGCCTATAGTAGACGGGGTTCGGTTATCGCTCCGTTAGCGCGAGCTTAGCACCCAGCAGGGCAAAGCTACCTGCGAACACGCGCTGTAGGTAGCGCGCTGCTGTTGGTGAATCCAGGATGAGGCTTCTCAGGCTGTTCGCTAACAGGCCATACAAAAGAAAGACCGCCAGCGTCATGGCCATAAAGATGCCGCCAAGCAGCAGCATATGCGGCAGCGGCTGTGCGATATTTGCCGGAATGAATTGCGGTAGAAAGGCTAGAAAAAACAAGGTCAGTTTCGGATTCAGTATGTTAATCAAAAAACCGCGTAAGCTAATTTTCCACCAATCTGTCTCCCCTGACTCCTCGTTTACCGAGAGTGCGCCGGCCTCGCGCCACATTGACCAGGCCAGATAAAGCAGGTAGGCGACACCGATATACTTAATCACCTGAAACAGCAGAGCACTCGTGTGGATCACCGCCGCAAGTCCGACGACGCAGGCCAGTAGAGAGGGAATGATGCCTGCAGTACACCCCAGTGCAGCCAATGCGCTCGCTTTTGTACCCCTAAACAAGCCCATTGAGATTGTGTAGATCACACCCGTGCCTGGTATCAGAACCACAATCAAAGATGTGATGAGAAATTCGGTTGTAATCAAGCTGTTCTCCTTGGGTGTTGCACAGTGTTGCGATTTAAACAGCGGATAGTATGAGCGCTATTCTCTATAGATTCCATTTTTGGAGTATCGCCCGAGCTCGTGGAGCCCGTATTCCTTTCGACAGGTTAGTCGCATACTTGGCTCGGTTTTGCTATGGCCAAGTTGGTCAAGGGGCATGCCGAAAGCGCAGGTTGTCTCGACTCAACTGGTCTATGCGCGTGACGCCCATCAGTTTCATATCGCGCACGATTTCATCGCGCAGATTACCCAACGCTCGCTCCACACCCGCCTGCCCGGCGGCTGCCAGGGCATAGAGGTACAAACGTCCTCCTGAGCAGGCTTTGGCTCCGACAGATAGGGCCTTCAAAACGTGAGTGCCACGCTGGATCCCGCCTTCGCAGATGACGTCGATCTTATCGCCTACGGCATCGCAAATTTCTGCCAACTGGTCGAATGGGCTGCGGCTGCCATCCAATTGGCGACCGCCGTGATTGGACACCATTATGCCAGTGCAACCAATGTCGACTGCGCGTTTGGCGTCCTCAACACTCATGATGCCCTTGAGCGCAAACTGCCCGTTCCACTGCGAGCAGAGTTTTTCGGCATCATCCCAGTTCATCGATTGATCGAGCAGGCTGGAAAAGTACTCGCCAACTGTGACAGCCACGTTCGTCCCTTCAGATACGTGACCGGACAGATGCGGCATATCGAAGGGTTCTTTGGTAAAAAAATTCCAGGCCCAACCGGGATGTGCGGCAAAGCTAAACAGAGACCCTGGGGTCAAGCGTGGCGGTGAGGTGAAACCCGTGTGCAGATCGCGCTCGCGATTGCCGCCGGTGATAGTATCCACAGTAAGTGCCAGTACGTTGTAACCGGCCGCGCGTGCACGCTCCAACAGTGCATCGTTGAGACCACGGTCTTTGTGGAAGTAAAACTGGAACATCTTTGGTGTGTCGACAAGCTGGGCTATTTCCTCCGCTGAGACCGTGGCCAAAGAGGAAATACCAAACATCGTGCCAAATTTTGAAGCTGCCTTAGCGACCGCGCGTTCGCCTTCGTGATGAAACAAACGTTGAAGGGCCGTAGGCGCACAGTATAGTGGCATGGCCAATTTTTGACCCATGACTTCTACCGACGTTTCAACTTCTTCCACGCCCGCCAATACATTGGGAACGAGATCGCAGTCTTCGTACGCCTGGGTATTACGCCGGTAGGTGAGTTCGTCATCGGCAGCGCCGTCGATATAGTGAAAAATGGGTCCCGGCAGACGGCGCTTCGCCAGTTTGCGGAAGTCCTGAAAACTATGGCAGTTATTCAAGCCCATATATTCATCTCGAGAAGTGTCGTGTCCATTAGCGAAGCGGGATGATAGCGTAATTCAACTGCAGGCGCCTCGGCTTCACACTTTTCGCTTAACAACGTCGCACCTCGGCAAGAGACTGTTGTTTGACAAGCCGCAGTTGCTAAGCCGTTAGTGCGAAACCCGCTGACGAGAAGCTGTCTATTGGCGAGGCATGCGATAGGCAGCTAGCGATATACACGCAGCGCTTCGGTGATCTCGTCGAGGACGCGGCCACGTCCATAGCCCAATAACGCGGTTTCTTCCCCGGGTGGCTCGTAGCTTACGGTGGCACCTTCTCCCGCATACATAATGCTGTGTGGGAATATTGGATGATCGTCGTCTTTTACCTCAAGCACTTGAGCATTGCCTGCCCGGTGAAACCAGGCTTGTAGATAGTCCTTCCAACTGAGATTGGCATCGCCGACTAAATACGCCTTGCCTGACTCACCACGTGATAGTCCGCCTTCGAGTGCTTCGGCAGTTGACAGCAGTGTCATGTGATTGCTGCCACCCTTGGGTGCGAAAACCGGTAGCTCTGGCAACTCACCGCGCGCATATCGCGCTAGTCTATGTAGATAGGGCACGGCTAGACCTGGAACATGACCTAGCAGAAACGGGGGGTTGATACTGCACACCTTAAACGAAGGACCACTCAGCTCTCGGACGGCCTCGTCTGCAGCATGGCGGGATTTGACGTAGGGATCTCTTTCGATTTGCTGCGCAGCGACCTGGGGATAGAACGTGCCCAGATAGGCTGCGCGGACGACGCCGGCACTTTTGGCTTGTTCGAAAAATTTGGGTATGGCCTGTGTATTGCAGCGATCAAAAAAGGCCTCTGGGCTCACGCTGCCGTCAACAGGGAATTGCTTGATGTCGTTGCCCGCGCAAAAAACCAGGCTGTTAAACCCCGATACCCGCTCTGTGATGCGACCCTGTATGGCATCTTCAACATAGTCGCATTGAATATGGGGCAGATCGCACAGACCCGGTATCTGGGTCGGGGCGTTGCGAGACATGATGCTGACGCGATTTCCACGCGCAGCGAGATAGAGGGCCGTATAGCCGCCGGCCAAACCTGACCCACCTACCACCAGCGTAGTTGTCTCGCTCACTTACATACTCAACGATTCGCACACCAATCCAGACATCAAGGCGTTCATCGACTTTGCATAGATAGTCCAAGCCCGCACGAGCGTGGGAGCTCTCTAGTAGAGCGCCCTTGCACGCATTATGAACCGCTCAAAGTAACCCATAACAGCTATCGCGCTGCCCAGTGCCGAACGGCAGTCCGGTTGTTTGAACTCCGCACCGGTTTTCGCGAAATTCAGGCTCAAATGAGTCGTTCTAAGACTGATCCGAATGAGGGAGCGCGCGTATAACAGTGTTATGCTACACTCTATTTCCCAATGCATTGACTCCAGGAGAACACCATGAGCCAGGTTCGTCTTACCCCGCAAATACCCCGTAAACGGCTAATGATGCTGGAAGCCAGGGCGGCGCTGGACTACTCGCGTATGTGGGGCCCCTTACTGCGCGCCAGCGTGCAACGATCCAATAAGAAATCGGATTCCCTGGTCATTGTGGTACCGGGATTTGGGTCTGGTGATCGCTATACCTTACCTATGCGCCGGTATCTGAATGCTCGCGGTTTAAAGGCTGAAGGCTGGGGACTTGGGACTAATCGGGCGGGCACCAATCTGCCGCACACCCAGGATGATCTCTCAGATCGATGGCAGTTTGTTAAGCGTGAGCAGTACAACGGCGAAGCGGGCGTACCTTACCTCATTGATCAGTTCTTTGAGCGTGTGCTTAAGCGCCATCGGGAAACAAAACGGTCAGTTTCGCTGGTTGGCTGGAGCCTGGGTGGATACGTCGCCAGAGAGGTGGCCCGGGACATGCCCGAAATTGTCGACCGGGTTGTCACCATGGGTTCTCCGGTTGTTGGCGGCCCCAAGTACACCGCTGTCGCACCGTTTTTTGATCGGGGTGGGCAAGATCTAGATTGGATCGAGGACGAGATCCAGCGACGGGAATCGACGCGAATACAGCAGCCCATCACCGCGATCTACAGTAAAACAGATGGTATCGTTGGTTGGCAGGCTGCGATCGATCAATACAGTCCGAATGTACAACATGTCGAGGTCAACGCCGCGCATCTCGGTATGGGTTTTAATGCTAGTATCTGGCAGACAGTCGAAAATGCGCTGCACAGCTGCGCGCACTAACGATCGCGTTTGCCTGCTAGCCTTTAGCTGTCCACATGCGCAGAATCTGGCCCTCACTCATATGGATTAGATATTTCGCTGTAATCTGGAGGTCTTTCCTGCAGAATTCCATATAACATGGGTGCGTGCTACGCATCATTTTACTGCTAGGTGGCCTGACCGCCTTCCCGCCCGCATCGACAGATATGTACCTGCCGGCGATTCCTTTATTGGGTACCTTATGGGATGAGCCGCTGTCGCGTATTAATCTCGCGTTGGTATCTTTTTTTATCGCGTTCAGTTTTGCCATATTGTTCTTTGGCCCGGTTTCGGATCGCTTCGGTCGAAAGCCACCTCTAGTAGTCGGCATCGCACTCTACTGTGTAGGCACGTTGCTTTGCGCGGCAGCCGAAGGCGTTGATGCAATGATTGCTTATCGCTCATTGCAGGGCTTTGGCGCCGGCAGCGCGGCTGCGATATCAGTGGCTATGGCCAAGGACCGATTCGCCGATGAGAGACAACGGGGCCAGGTGCTGGCTTATATTGCCATGGCCATGGCCATTACACCGATGCTTGCGCCAATGATCGGCGCGGCGATATTAAAGCTGGCGACTTGGCCCTATATCTTCTATGGCCAGGCTGCTTTCGGCGCGATTATGCTGGTTGCCACACTGGCAATGCAGGAAACGTTGACCCAAACCGTAGATATCCGGCTAAAAGCCGTGTTTCGGCGCTATATATCGCTTTTTTCGAATCTGCCCTTCCTCATGTACATGTTCATCGGCAGCTTGCTGATGGCCCCCATGTTCGCGTTCATCGCGAGCTCTTCCACAATTTACCAAACACAAATGCAGGTAAGCGCTACAGAATACTCGTTGCTGTTTGCTTTCAACGCTCTATCGTTGGTGATTGGTAGTGGCGTTTACCTGCAATTGAAGAAGAGAATTTCTGACAACCGCGTTATTAATATTGCGGTGGCAATAAGCCTTATCGGCACTGTGTTGATCTTCCTGTTGGATCGGAACGCAAGTCTGTTTCACTTTGCACTTCCTATGTTTAGCGTGACTTTGAGCGTTGGAATAAGTCGCGCCCCGACCATGAACCTGGCGCTTGAGCAAGTGCATGAGCACATCGGCCAGGCATCGTCTTTGATTGTCTTTTCCAACTTTGTGGTGGCCGGAATCGCCATGACGATTGCATCGCAAAACGTCGCCAACCACATCACACTGATTGCGGTGATTGCTTTAGTGGCTGCCCTGGCTGCTGCATCGATCCTGGCGATGAATCACTTCTCACTTCAACGCAGCTAGCTATATGCGCAAGGATTTCCCGCAGAGTCGATATCGTGGATGGAAGTTCTCGAATTCCAAGCTAGAGATATAGGCATTCAGACATTCTAGACAATCCACTAACGGCCCGACGGCGAGCGCTGGCGCCCGCTTAAACTATGATGGCTGGACACTGTTCAACGGAAGACTACCGATGTCGCCGAAGGGCCCGAATTCATTTGCGGTGAGTCCGTTCGAAGGATACTGTCATTATCATCGCCTTAAGCGTGCTGTCAGGTACGCAATAATGAAGCGAGATTGCTCTGCCGAGCCGCTTTCGGAACTAGCCTTGAAGAGTCCCCCGGGGACGAATGAGTGATGCGAAAAAGCGCCGATGTCAGCGTTGACGAAATGCCACATGATTCCCACCGTGATCCGATACGCGGACTCGCGAAGTGGATGCGATTGCGTCGCAAGCCGGGGACCTCTGCGGTTCTTGATGCAATCGCCCCAAAGCATGACGAACTTGTCGCCTTAGAACGACCAGCGGATATGAGGCGGAACGATTTGGGTGGTGAACTCGTGCACTGGCTCGCCACGAAAAACCTGTCGATACAGCTGGGCTTAAGAGCGGTAATGGTTCACGCGAGTCCAGAGATTCAAGGGCATCCCATTGCGGAGCGCCACATCGCGCAGAATGCGTTGGATATCCCCAGACTGCGTTCTGATCTGGCAACTAATATTACCGATCCTCATTCGGGTGAAATTATCAGTCCTAGCCTAAGCCCGTCCCGGATAGACGCCATTCCAGCATTGCAGTTTCCAGCGATTGAAAACCTGGCTGATTTGGCAGCTTTCGATATCGTTTTATCCGGGTCCAATATCGGGATAGGCGCGCAGTTTAGGCGGCAAAGGAAAGTTTTAAAACTCTCGGCGGAAGCAGGTGGCGGTGCGGAATTTCTTGGCGGCCGTGAGGCCGCTTGGAAAGCAGGTGCCAAGGTTTTGTTCGGGCGCGCTGAAAGTGAGGAACTTATCTCGACCGCAGAGGCGAAAATGGCCGCTTGTGAAACGGGCGTACAAATCATCACAATCATCATCGACGGTATGCAGGATCCAGACCCCTAAACGGCAGCAGCGGCACATCAACGGCTTGCGTGTGCGCTAGAGATCTGGCGCTGTATCAAGCCTTCGGTAATTGGCTGGGGCCAGTGCTTGCCTCGTAGGCAGTGCGTTTATAGGTAGTTCAACAGCACGTAGGCGGACAACAGCCCTGCTATCCACAACGCAGTTGTACCAATCAGCCACGAACGAGCAAACAGCCCCTGCTCCTTACTGTCCGCAGTATGCGGCTGACCCAGGTAACGCACTGTCATTCGATGTAGGAAATCCGCTGTCGCCACTTTGGCCCTATCCAACATCGCGCTTATGGCTAAGAACAGCTTTTCGATAAGGCGTAGAATGGCCGGTGCAGCACGGCGCCACAGCCAGTCTGTATCCAAACTGATGGTTTCTGTTCGCTTCATCAACGGCAGCAGTACAAAGAAGGCTAATCCAGAGAACAACAGGAGCTGTAGGTAGAATAAGACTTTACCGGCCGTATAGGGCACGTAGTCCACCGCGTATGGGAGAAAAGGATATAGCAGGGAAGGAAACACGCCGATGACGATGCACAGTGCGGCGAAAATGAGCATGGCCGCGCCCATATTCCAAGGCGCATCTTTAGGCCTCAGCCCAGAATCCTTTTGGAAAAAGACGAACCAGGGAAACTTAATGCCGGCGTGTAAAAATACGCCAGCCGATGCCGCGGTGAGCAGCATGTAGACCCACATCATGCTTTGATCTGCGGCCGCTTGAGAAATCAGACTCTTGGTGACAAATCCGGAGGTCAGCGGAAAACTGGATATCGCGAGGGCGCCGATAATGCCGCAAACGGCAGTCAGTGGCATGGTGCGGAACAGACCTCCCAACTCGGTACATTTATTATTGCCGGTTCGATAAATCACCACGCCCGCGCTCATAAACAGCAGTGCTTTGTAAATAATGTGAGCGAAGGCGTGGGCTGCGGCGCCGTTGAGCGCCATCTGCGTTCCGATGCCAACCGCGCATACCATAAAGCCTACCTGGTTGACGACGGAGTAGGCGAGAATGCGACGAATATCGTTTTCCAGCAGCGCGTAAATGATCCCGTACATGACCATATACAGCCCCACGCCAATGAGTACCGGTTCGCCGGGAAAGAGCAAAATCAACGCCAGCACGGCGGTCTTGGTGGTAAAGGCGGACAGAAATACCGACCCCGTGGGGCTAGCTTCTGGATATGCATCCGACAGCCAGGCGGAGACCGGCGGCGCGGCGGCGTTGATCAAAATGCCGATAAGAATCATCCAGCAGTTAAAATCGTTTGCCAGCAGCGGGGTGATCTGAATAGAGCCCGTGCTGACAACAACTCCTTCAATGCCCACCTTTAAAATAACACCGCCCAGCAGATGCATGATCGCGTAGCGAATACCCGCTGCGCGAGCGGCCGGGGTTCCACCGCACCACACCACCACGGTGGAGAATAGGGCCATTAACTCCCAGTATAGAAACAGGGTGATAAGGTCGCCCGCAAAGCAGACGCCGACCGCGCCAGAGGCGTATGCCATCGCCGCTGCCAGTTCGTACCAGCGAGCTATGCGGTAGGCATATAGCCCGCCTACGAACGCCATGATGGCAAAAATGGTTGCGAATAGGCGACGCAGGGGGCTGCCTTCAACGGGCTCCACTTGATAAGAAAGAAACTTCACAGTGCCAGCAACACCATCGGGGACCAGCCATATTGCCCATAGCGTTAGCAGGGGCGCGCCCAGCACCACCAGCGTGCGTGCGTGTCCGCGCACGAGTCCGACCAGCAGCGCGCCAACAACTAAAATCAGCGCGGGTGAGAACATGTCAAAACTCATTCGCACCCTCCTTAGAGGGAAGCTCATCTTCGGTCACGTCGAGCTTAATATCCCGATTGGAGTAGTAGCGTTCGGAGCGTTTAAGTAACGGGCCCAGTAGTTTTGCGACCAGTACCATGAGCAGGCAGCTGATGAAGCCGTATACCGCACCAAAGCCAAACCAACCGTCGATAACAAAGTAGCCCTTCACATAAATAAACGCCTGCGCCACCACGAGCAGGGCTAACACCACGATGAAGCCAATCCATAGCTTTTTGATTGTGCTGGGTCTGACCAGCCAATGCACAGACTTGTCTTCGTTGGTCATGGCGCGAGTCCTTGGACAACCTGGCTTTCCAGTTCGATTACCGGTCCGTTGAAAATGAAAAAGGCCAGCGTCAGCATGGCTGTGAGGGTAAGCGCTAGCACGGCAGGGAAGGGCGCTTCACCGTGGTCCTTGCCGCCGCTTTCTTCCTTGGCGAACCAGGCCATATAAATGATGGGCAAAAAGTAGGCGGCGTTGAGTGCGGTGCTGCCAATAATGGTGAATAAGGCCCAGGTATTCTGTGCCTGAAACGCCCCGGCGAGGATATACCACTTTGAAACAAAACCCGCGGTGGGGGGCACACCGATCATGCTTAACGCGCCGATGGTGAATGCAGTCATGGTCCAGGGCATGCGTCGCCCTATACCCTTTAATTGATAGAGTTCCGTTTTCTTGGAAGCCACGTAAATTGCGCCTGCCGCGAAGAACAGAGTGATCTTGCCAAAGGCGTGGGCAACCATGTGTATCGCAGCGCCCACCTCCGCGAGTGGTTTCAGTATCGCTGCCGCCATCACCACATAGGAGAGCTGCCCGATGGTTGAATAGGCCAGCATGCGCTTTAAATTTGTTTGCCGTAGGGCGATGATGCTGGCCGCCAAGATGGTGAACGCAGCGATGTAGAACATCCAGCCTGAGCTGGAGGAATCGAATAAAAACTCGATGCCAAAGGTGTAAGTAATAATTTTGGTAATTGCGAACACCCCTGCTTTCACCACCGCCACCGCATGCAGTAGAGCGCTCACGGGCGTGGGCGCGACCATAGCGGCTGGCAACCAGCGATGCACGGGCATCACCGCCGCCTTGCCGATCCCAAAGACAAACAGGCCCAGTAGTAGACCCACCTCTGGGTCCTGCAGTTTACCGGGCAAAATGCCGCCTAATACAAAATCTCCAGTACCGGCGGCCACATAGGTCCAGATGATTGCAGGCAGAAACAGCCCAATAGAGGTTGTTAGCAACACACCCAGATAAACACGCGCAGAGCGAACGGTAGCCGCATCCCCTTTGTGAGACACCAGTGGGTAGGTAGACAGCGTTAAGATTTCGTAAAACAGAAACAGCGTGAATAGATTGCCGGCAAAGGCGACTCCCATCGTGGCTGATAGCGCTAGAGCAAAGCAGGCATAAAAGCGGGTTTGGTGCTTTTCCTTATTGCCACGCATATAGCCAATGGAGTAGATCGAATTGATGATCCACAGCCCCGAGGCAAGCGCTGAAAACAACATACCCAGTGGTTCCACTCGAAAGGCGATGCTGATGCCAGGCATAAGCTGGGTAACTTCGACTCCGGGACGCCCACCCGCCATCAGCTCTGGCAGCAGACTCCACACCACATAGGCCAGGCACAGCGCTGTGATGAGGGTTACAGCCTCGCGAAGGTTTGCACTGACGCGACCGGCGATGATAATGCCCAGCATGCCGATTAATGGTAGGCAAATTGCGATCAGGATGGTGTTCTGGGGCGTCATTTACCGTACCCCATCAGCACGCCTGCCGCATTGTCCGCCAGCGCCAGCGGCACTTCAGGGAAAAACCCGAAGTACAGATTGGCCAGGGCGGCGATCCAGGTCACCACCAGGAGTTGCAGGGGTGCTTCGGCGATAACGGTGTCGCGATTCGCCGAACCACCGAAGTAAAGCGACTCAACGATGCGCCAGATATAGACCACCGCCATCAGCGAGCTCACGAGAATCACGGCGACAAAAATCCAACCAAACGGTCCGGACTCCAGGGATGCAGTGATTAACAGCCACTTACTGATGAACCCCGCTGTGCCTGGGATACCGATCAAGCTGAGACCACACAGCACCAATGCCGCGCAGGTGAACGGCATTGTTTTTGCGACGCCACCCAGTTCTTGAATACGTAAATCTCTGAAGCGATAGGCGATGCAGGCGACAGCGAGGAACAGGCCACCCTTAGCCAGCGCATGATTGAAGATATGCATCACGCTGGCTTCCACACCCGCCAGACTGATGAAGCTAGCGCCCAACATGATGTAGCCAATCTGTGCCACGGAAGATGTACCCAGCAAGCGCTTGATATTGCCCTCGAACATGGCGACCGCCGAGGCAACCAGAATGCCCAAAAGGGCAAGCGGCATTAGGAATAGCGCGAATTGATTATCGTGCTCCGCCATCGTGGGCTGAAACACCATGTAATCAAAGCGAATCAACACGTAGATAGAGACTTTGGTTGCACAGGCTGCTAAGAACACGGTGATCATGTGTGGCGCCTGGGTGTAGGCATTGGGCAGCCACACATGGAGAGGAAATACTGCCGCTTTCAAGGCGAGGCCGATGGTAATAAAGCCAGCCGCTACCAGCACTGGTCTAGTTTGTGCAACATCGCCAATGCGCGACTCCATATCCGCCAGATTCAGCGTGCCGGTCATCATGTAAATGAGACCTACACCAATCAGATAAAACGTCGCGCCGATAGTGCCCATGATGAGGTACTTGAAAACCGCCAGTAGGGCACGTCTATCAGGTCCGCCCGCGATTAAGACATAGCTGGCGAGAGACGAAATTTCCATAAATACGAAAATATTGAAAGCATCTGCAGAGACAACGATGCCAGCCAGCCCCGCCAGCCCGAGCAACCAGGCCGAATAAAACATGGGCTGCCGTTCAAGCTCAATTTGTTGGTCGATGCTGGGTCTGGCTGCGAGCAGCGCGATCGCGGCGGCCCCTGTCACCACCAGCAGTACCAGTGCACTCAGACCACCTACCGACAGAGCGATACCGAATGGAGCGGGCCAGCCACCCATAGCATAGGTTTGTGTTTCTCCCCCGAGCACAGCCACAGCCAGGGCGATGGATATGGCAAAGCTGACCAGCGCTGCCAGCGTGGCACCGGCCCAAGCCAGGCCGCGAGGATGCAGCAAAACGATGATGGGCGCCGACAACATCGGCACTATCACCTGCAGCGCTGGCAGATGGGAAATGAGATCCATATTAGTTAGTCGGATTCCAGAATTTCTGATTCTTCTATTGTGCCGTAGCGCTCATTGACTCGAACGACAATGGCCAGACCCAAGGCGAGCGTTGAAACACCGACCACGATGGCGGTCAGAATGAGCACCTGCGGCAGCGGATTGGAATAAATTTGATCTTCCACACCCGCCTTAATAATCGGCGCGGTGCCACCTTCAACCTTATCCATCGTGATATACATCAGAAAAACGGCGGACTGGAAGATGGAAAGTCCTATCAGCTTTTTAATCAAGTTGGTTTTGCTGATGACCGCGTACAGGCCAATGACCAGTGCGATCGCAAACACCCAGTAATTATAATATCCAAGTAATTCCAGCAATTTCATTGTGCGATCTCACGCGCGGCGAACGCGTGAAAGATGGACAGCAACGCGCCGCACACCGCCATTCCCACACCCGCCTCAATAATGACAATGCCCAGCTGCTGCCCCCAAACGGGATCGCTCTGCAGCACCGAGTAATCCAGGAAGGCCCCGCCCATGAACATGCAGACCACGCCAACACCGCCGAACAAAAGTGCGCCTCCTACCACTAGACCCAGCAGCACAGAGCGCGGAATCGCTCGTAAAGCCGCCGCCTCACCTTCAAGCAGGGCGTAAAGAATGACGCCTGTCGCAATGATCGCGCCCGCTTGGAATCCACCCCCTGGCCCGTATTCGCCATGAAACTGAACATACAGGCCGAACAGCACAATAAAGGGCACCAACAGCCTGCCCACAACCTGCGGTATAAGATGATGACGTAGTCCCGCTCGTTCCACATTGCGTTCACCACGCAGTGAAGCGGGTTTCGCTCCTAAGATAAACAGAACGCCAATGCAGGCGGTGAACACCACGAAGACTTCGCCCAGCGTGTCGTAGCCGCGATAGGAACTAAGTACGGCGGTGACGATATTGGGTATGTCGATATACTCGGGTGTTTTTTCCAGATACCAGGGCGCTACGTGTTGGTGTACCGGTGCATTCGGGTCGCCGAGGCGTGGCTTTTCAAACGTTGCGTAAATGATGAGGCTCGCCAGTACCCCAACAGCGATCAATGCGATAGTTCGTCCACCCACCACCTTGCGTTCGCGCTGTGCGGTCAGCGCAAGCGCGCTGAGAAAAATCACCGTGGTGATGCCTGCACCGACGGCGGCTTCAGTCAGCGCAACATCAGCAGCATCGAGAATGAAGAAGTTCGTGGCCATCAGCAGACTGAAAATCGAGAGCAGCATGACCGACACAAACAGATTTTTCGCCTGAACAATAGCAATAGCAATAATGATGAGCAAAGACAGCAGGAATAGAGAGAACACGAAAATCATGAGTCGGCCTTTTTGCGAGTGCGACCAGGGATCGTCGGTGCCTCGGGTTTCAGACCGGACTCAAGGGCGGCATTGGCCAGGGCGTATGTCGCCGTGGGTCCTGTCAGCAGTAAAAACAGCATGATGGCGAGCAGTTTCAAGGTCGCCAAAGTGAACCCCGCCTGTAGCATAAGGCCCGAGAAGACCAACAGTGTTGCCATTGTATCGGTCAAGCTCGCTGCGTGCGTGCGCGTATAGAATGTCGGAAAGCGCAGTGCGCCTACCCCGCCAATCAAAACACAGATACCGCCTAGCGCGAGCAGTACCCAGCTGAGCGCATCCACAGCGAGATCAATCACGACTGGCTTCCTCTCGGTTGCGCGTGCGATTTTGGAAGAATTCCAACACAGCTAAGATACCCACCATATTGATGAGCGCATAAGCCAAAGCCAAATCCAGAAAGTCGGGCCGTCCATACAGAAAAGCAATGACCGACAACAGCAAAACGGTCTTGGTGCCGAAGACATTGACGGCCAGCACGCGATCGTAGACGCTGGGGCCTCTCAGAGCTCGCACGATCGCCAAGACCATGGTGACCAAGATGGCGAGAGATACTGCGATGTACATCGTTAACCCAAACCCAAGTTGGCGGCGCGCGCGTTCGATTCTCCATCGACCAGACTGCGAGCGCTGCGTTCGGTCAGACAGTGCACCAGCAACTTACCCTCGTGTACGTCAAGCGTTACCGTACCGGGGGACAAGGTTATCGCATTGCCGAGAATCGCCTGCGAGACTTCACTCTGTGTTTGCGCCTCGAACTCCACCACTACGGGCGAGATCTCAAGCTTCGGTGACAACACAATTTTGGCGACGTCGATGCTGGAGGATACGATTTCTTTCAGCACCCACCACCAGTAACCAGGCAGTCGCGGTAAAACACGCCACATCGCTTGATGGCGAAAAAATCCCATACGGTGCGCGAGCAAGACGCTCAAGAAACAGGAAAATACGCCCAACCCGAGCACCAGCGGTTTGTACAGGCCAGACCAAAGCAGCCAGACGATGGCGAGCGTTACGAACAGCAGGAGCAAACTGACGGGCGTGGCCTTGCGGTTTTGTGTGACACTGCCTGGCGTTTTATTCATGAGTTGCAGGGGTAGTGTTGTTTGAGTGATCGATAAACTGCATCTCTAGCATTTGTATCCTCGGTTGAGCTTGGATCCATCGCCTGTAAATCCGCCGCCACGGTGGTAACGATGGTTGCAAGCGCAGTTTGCTCGCCCAGGCAGAAGCCGGCTAATTGCGCCGCCCGGTTTGACTCTGTGCGACTCAGGGCGCGCGTGCGCATCGCTCTTTCCGTAAAGGTTTCGCCTGTACTCGTTGCGGGTTGCTCTTCGAGCATCACGCTAACATCTGTCGCCGCTGCGCCATCGATAAAGCCCTGAATGTAACGAATGCAGTATTGTGCGTCGACACCCGCGGGTACGCGATTGAGCGACTTACACAAAGATGCCAGCTCCCGTGCACTCATGGCTTCCATCGCCATCGCGCTAACACTCAAAGAGCTCAGCAAGTACAAGGCTGCAATAAAACGGTATGAAAGCGACATCCCGGCAACCTTTCGCGGGCGGCGCTTGTCTGCATCTGGCCCGCGCATCGTTTTGGATACCAAGGGATGAAGAAGCATTTATTATCACTGTTTATCGCTAAGTCTCAAGAGTATAGCAAAACCAACTTTTTCAAAGACTGGGGATTGACCTCTTTGGCGTGGCAGGTTGTTAAAAGACAAAATTCAACTTGCGCTGCAAAAAGCGTAAGAATTGCTGAAAAGAGTAAGGTAGATGCGTTGCAGTGACAACGACGTCGCGCGGCAAGCGATGAAAATGAAAGGAAGGCGGGGACAGGCCAAAGAGGAGTGAAACCGGCCGTGCACAGTCATGTTGTGGCCCCGCCTGTGCGCCCCCCTGAGAAGCGCACGCCCCAACATTAGCAAACTGGCCTGAGATTTTGCTGTGAACCATCAGATTTCTGTGATTGGGTTCACAGGCTCTCAATGCGATTGACTGGGAAATGTGAGTTATGCCCGAAGTTGCAGCGGCTGAGGGTTTCGCGCACAATACGCGCCGTCTGTGCTTGGTCACGGACCAAACTGGTGACCCAGGCGGTCCCCTCGCAATGATAGATAGTGAACCCCGCCAGGCCCGGAAGGGAGCAACGGTAGTTATCGACTCGTGTGCCGGGGTGTGGCTGTCTGGTTCGCCTCCAACCGCTTAGCCAAGCGTCTTTTCCCCACAGCTATGCGACTCTGTTGCTCGGGTATAGGTCTCGCGCAGCTTGCTCGAGCGATTGTTCCTCGCTAGACAACCTCGACTGTATGCAGAGAGCGTTCGGGTAGCTCTAAGTAATGAGGCGCTTACGTACCCGATTTTTCCCCGCGATAATGCATAATCAGCTACTCTATGAGAACGCCTTGCGTGGCAAGTTTGCTCTTTTTGCCAAGCCCGGCTTTCTAACAGTTTGAATCAGGGAGAAACTCAGCCTTGGCCTCTGGCACAGTGGCGACAGACACAGCGCGTTCAGGCGTGTTCAATTATCTCGATCCCGAAGCAGAACCTTCGCTGTTTCGCAACGGGAAAGTCCTCACCAGACGAGATGTAGATGGCAGTGACGCCGGTTTTATTGGTGTGCATCCCACTCCCTATACTCTGGCCGTGCACGATGCGCGTCAGCGGACGGGGCCAGAGGCGATGCGGTGTGAGACAAACGGCTTTGAACTGATCGACGCACCCTTGGACAAAACCGCTATTGACTTCCTAGATCACCGACAGGTCATACACCAATACTATCCTCTGTGCGAGGAGCTGGTATCGGGGTCTACCGGAGCCCTCGCGTTCGCATTTGACCATAACGTGCGCTCTGCCTCTGGTAACGCCAGTGGTCAGCGCATTGATAAAGGACAGGCCGTGCAGGGGCCGGCAAAAATGGTGCACGGTGATTACACCTTAACGAGTGCACCGGCCCGTCTGCGTGATCTTGCCTTGCCGCCCAACATCAATGACACGCTGCGCGGCGTGCTTGGGGAAGGCGAATCATTGATATCGAGTAACATGGCGGATGCTGCCCTGGCGGACGGGGGGCGGTTCGCCATTATTAATGTCTGGCGCAATATTGCAGATGAGCCAGTGCAGACCAATCCGCTTGCCATGTGTGATGGTCAGACCGTCGATCCAACGGATCTCGTAACCTTTGAAATCCATTATGCTGATCGCATTGGTGAAAATTACTTTGCCAAGTATCAAGACGATCATCGCTTTTATTTCTATCCACATATGACACGAGACGAAGCGATGCTGCTGAAGCAGTGGGATTCTGCCGGCGCGTTGGCTGTCTCCGGTGGCGCGCGAGCAGATGCAGCGGCGTCTGATGGCCCCTGCACTTTTAGTTTCCACAGTGCTTTCGATGATTTGACCACGCCAGAAAATGCGCCCGACCGCTGGAGCATCGAGGTGCGCTGCCTGGTGATTTACAGGTGAGGCCAGTGACATTGATTACCGGCGCCAGTCGTGGCATCGGCCGGGCGATAGCGCTAGCGTTGGCCGATGAGGGCCACAATCTGTTTTTGCTTGCGAGAGACGAGCGGGCGCTAGATGAGTGTGCGATGGCCGCCAGCGACAAGGGGGCTGAAGTGGACTTCGTAGCGGGCGACCTGGCAGATAAGACCTATACAGACCGTGCCGTTTCCAGAGCGGAAGAGACATTTGGCGCTGTCGACGTGTTGATCAACAACGCCGGCACGGCGATGCATCAGCCCGTACAAGCGCTTGATATGGATAAGTGGCGTCAAATTATGGACGTTAATCTGGATGCGGCGGTCTATATGTCCTCTAAACTCGTGCCGCAGATGGTAGCCAGACGCGCTGGCGCAGTGATCAATATATCGTCGATCAGCTCTCGCATTACCAGCGCTGGCAGTGCAATGTATTGCGCTTCGAAACACGCGCTAAACGGCTTCACGGGATGCCTGTTTGAAGACGTGAGGGAATACGGCATTAAAGTATCGACAATCATGCCCGGATTCGTAGACACTGCGCTCACGCAAGGTGCGGGTTTGGTGGGGGAAAAAATGATTCGTGCAGAGGATGTCGCAGAGGCAGTACGTTATGTATTATCCAGTTCTGCTGCCTGTTGCCCCACAGAGATCGTACTCAGACCACAACACAGCCCGCTACGCGGCGCTGATAATGATGAGTGATGTCTAGGAAATCGACAGACACTACGACCTTGGACGCCCCACGCCTAGTTTGGATTTACCGGGCCCCGATACTGACTAGTAAGCTGACATAATGGGCATGCTTCTGAGCCGGACTCTGCAATGACGCTGCTGATAATTTATCTGCTTATCGCAATTGGCGTGTCGTTTATGTGTTCGATACTGGAGGCGGTGTTGCTGTCAGTCACCCCGGCCTACATCGAGAGTCAGATGGAGTCCAAACCGCGTCGAGCACGCGTGCTCAGCGATGTGAAAGAGCATCTGGACAAATCCATCTCGAGCATCCTCATTCTTAATACCTTTGCCCATACCATGGGCGCTGCCGGCGTGGGCGCTCAGGCAACAAAGATCTTTGGGGTGCGCTGGGAACTGCTCATCGCCGTTTTGCTGACGCTAGCGATACTGTACCTGTCTGAGATTATTCCAAAGACTCTGGGCGCGACCTATTGGAAGCAGCTGGCGCTGCCCTCAGCGCAACTGATTAAGCTGTTGGTGAAAATACTCTACCCTCTGGTTTGGTTGTCTGCACAACTCACGAAGCTCTTCGGCAAGGGCGGGCACTCCTCGGAAGTCAACCGCGATGAATTGGCGGCCCTGGCCAAGTTGGGTACCCGTCATGGATCCCTGGGCTCTAGAGAAGGAGAGCTGCTGGAGAATATTCTGCAGCTACGAGAAGTTCGCACTGCGGATATCTTGACGCCTCGCACCGTGGTCACCGCGCTTGACGCGGAACTGACAGTTGGTCAGGCCATGGAGCAGATGAAAGAGCTTCCCTTTACCCGCCTGCCCGTGTATCAGGCGGACCGAGATTCTGTGGTGGGCTTGGTGCTGCGCCCGATTATCCTCAACGCCATGCTGGAGGAGGGTGGCGAGCACCCTCTTACCGAATACATGGTCCCGATTCATCGTGTCTCCGCCGAGTTAAAGGTACCGGCACTGTTGGATCAGTTCATTCGTCGCAGAGAACACATGTTTTTGGTGGAGGACGAGTACGGCCAGACTGCAGGTATCGTCACGCTAGAAGATGCGGTGGAGACGCTATTGGGCCGCGAAATCATGGATGAAAGTGACACCATAGAAGATATGCAAGAGCTCGCGCGCGCGAAGTACCGGGGTCGACTGCGGCAGGCGAAGTAAGCATATACAGCGGCTGCGCCGGTTGTTAGATGACCTTCGCAATACTCCTCGCAAGGGCTCGCGACTGAGAACGACTCACACGAAATAGCGATGCCCTTGCTCGCTAGTGCGGTCTTGCTAGAAAACCGGCCCACTGCTCGCCCAGCTCGAGCCCGGAGGTGTAGCGCTTATCATCGGGCAGCAGATTGTTTACGGACGTCGTTAGATCCGGTGTGATCTCAAATTCCTGCTCGCAGTCTGTGTAATACTGATCGATGATCTCGTCCTGTCGACTGAGCGCATTACACACATTCAAGCTGAGGTGGCTAAGTATATTCTGTCCTGAAGCTATCCGTTTCACCCGCTGTGCGGTACCGGCGAGTTTTCGACCATCGCTGACGATATCGAAGCGCCCGGGACAATACGCTCCGACCACCTCGCCTTGTGTGGCAACAATACCAATACTCTGTAGAAAGTTGATCACCTGGGTGTTGAGCAAAGCGTAGGAAGCGTTGACCGAAAAGGTATCCGCTGCTGGCAGATAATAGCAGAGCGAGAAATTCAGCACTTGCGGCGAGTGTACGACGGCAGTTCCTCCTGTTCTTCGCAGTACGATTTCGTGACCTTTCTCCTTCAGACTCGCCACTGCGGTGGTAAAGCCGGACCAGTTCTGTTCGCGTCGCGAGACCACCAGTGAGGGCGAATTCGACCAGATCCGAACCACAGCCTGATGCTGTCTCGTCTCTACCGACTGCAGCAGCAGTTCGTCTATATCTGCCTGTTGCTGAGGCGCGCGAAATCGAGAATCCAGCCACAGTACAAAGGGTCTACCTGAGAGAGTGACGGTGTTTGCACCGCACAGTGCCTTAGCGATGGCGCAAGATATGTTCGGTGACCCCACTTGCGGTGACTGGGACTCTGAAAAAAGGTGCTCGGACGACACGGGCTTGGGTAACGCTGATTCAGAACAAGTGGGTTTGTCTGGCGTAGACTTAGATAGGGAGGAATCAGACAACGCGTGCTATCACCTCTCCTCGATCGACGGGGTCGTCGACCGCTTTGATGATGCGCAGCGTGCCACTCCCCGGCGAGGGTATTTCAAACTGCGCTTTGTCTACCATTACCTCAGCCACCATGTCACCCGCATCCACCTGATCCCCTTCGTCGAACAGCCAGGTAAGCAATACGCCCTGAACGTCCTCCTCCCAAAGGTCTGTTGCTACCGTAATATCGGTCATTCTTTTAAGGCTCCTGCATCATGTGAGTGGCTGCTTCGACGATCTTGTTATGGTTAGGTAATGCGAACTGTTCCATAGGTCGACTAAAGGGTATGGGCACGTCGGGGTGCGCGATACGCTGTGGCCGGGTTTTAAGCGCTTCGGATGCGGACTCCACAGCGCTACAGATGACTTCCGCTGCGACGCCGTAACTCTTGTAGTCATCATCCACCACCAGCAGGCGACCGGTCTTTTTCACCGAATTGATGACGGTTTCTCTATCAAGAGGTACGACTGAGCGCAAATCGATTACCTCGCAAGATGTACCGGTATCATCGAGTATTGCCGCTGCGGCAAGCGCCATATGTACTGTGGCGCCAAGACCGACAATGGTGAGATCGCTGCCTTCTCTAGCAATGTTGGCTTGACCGAGCGGCACGGTGAAGGACTCCTCGGGAACATGCACAATTGAGCCGGCGACCGTACCCAGCCAACCCATGCCCTGTAAGTTCTTATGGCACATAAAAATGACGGGGTTGGGATCGCGGATTGCCGCTGTCATCATGCCTTTGGCATCGTGAGCATTCGAAGGAATCACCACCTTCATACCGGGAAGGTGGCCAAAGGTGGCGTACAGGCATTGGCTGTGTTGCCCGGCATCCCCATAGCCGCCGCCCACAGAAGTCATCAACACCATGGGCGTGGGCTGAGTGCCACCTGAAAAATAGCAGTTCTTGGCAGCCAGGTTGTAGATGGCGTCCATGCAAACCCCAAAAAAGTCAACGAACATTAGCTCGACGACTGGACGCATACCGACGCCTGCAGCGCCTACCGCAGCACCGATAAATGCGGTTTCCGATATCGGGGTGTCGCGTACGCGCTCGGGGCCAAACTCCTCATACAGACCCTGGGTAGTACCGAACACGCCGCCCAGCGGTCCGATGTCTTCACCCATAACGAAGACGCTGTCATCGGCGGCCATTTCCTGCCCTATGGCTTCACTCACAGCCCGGGCAACTGTAATTTTGCGTTTTTTCTCAGCCATGATTGATCTCCGCGAATACCTTCTCCAGTGCTTCTTCCGGCTGTGGTTCGGGTGCCTCACGCGCCAGGGCGACTGCGCTGTCCACGCGCGCCTTTGCATTGGACTCGGCAGAGTCCAATTGCTCCTCCGTTAGAGCGCCGTCCGTGGCTAAAACCACCCCGCGATACGCGGGGATGGGGTCCCTATCGCTCAATTGTTGTTTTTCCGTCTCTTCGCGATACCCCTCCGCATCGCCGATGAAGTGGCCGGCCATGCGCAGGGTTTCCACTTCTATCAGCGTGGGACCACCTCCGTCTCGGGCCTTTGCGATTGCCTCTCCGGCCACTGCAAATATGGCCTCGGGGTCATTGCCAACGCGATGCCCCGGGATGCCATAGGCACTGGCGCGCACGTCGTTGTGAGGGATAGCGGTCGATCCTGACTTGGCGACAGAGATGCCCCAGGCGTTATCTTCTATCACGCAAACAAAGGGCAGCGACCAGACCGCGGCCAGGTTCATAACCTCGTGAAATGCGCCCTGATTGGCGGCTCCCTCACCGATAAAGGCAACTGCCACGTTGGGTTCGCCTCGCATTTGGAATGCCAATGCGGCTCCGGCGGCGGGTCCCATGCCCTCGGCGATAATGCCGCTGCAGGCGAAGTTCACCGCGGGGTCAAAAAGATGCATGTGGCCGCCGCGCCCGCCCGATAAACCGCTTTGTTTGCCAAAGATCTCTGCGGTCATCGCATCCAGGTTTACACCCTTGGCAATGGCGATGTGGTGTGGACGATGGGTAGCGGTGACGGCATCCCCTGGCAGTAGGTGCGCGCAGACGCCCACCGCCACGGGCTCCTGCCCGTTCGAAAGGTGCATTTCCCCGGGGATGGTTCCAGCGGCCATATCGAATTTGGGGGTCTTGCCTTCCATGTAAATCGTTGCAATGGTCTCTTCGTAATAACGGCTGGTGACCATATTGGTGTACATCTGCATTCGCTGTGCATTAGTTGGCTGCATTGTCTTTCCTCCCCGGAAGGGCATCGCTGCTTCCGGTTGTGATTGTGTTCCCCGTGCTGTTTGAACGGTGGTCTATGGCCGTACTCGGCCCGCCGGCCGCGTAACGAAGCTAATCGGCATACGCAGCAACTGCGTTGTGGTCCAAGATCGCGATCACGTTATCGTCAGTGTCCAGAAATAAGACGGGACCAAAGTTGGTGAAATACAGTTCGGTCTCTTCAGGAAAGCGCGTCTCATCGTGGATCGCATCCAGCGGTTCATACCCATAATCCCCGGTTGTGGCGCAGCCAGCGCGATATTCCATTTTGCCGCGTACCACCAGGTACTCCCCCGCACCATAGTGACGGTGTCTGGGAAAGCTGCTGCCGGGCTGACAGCGGAAAAGACAGGTCCAGGCGCCGCTGGTTTCGCAGGTGCGCAACACCTTGATATCGATGCCTTCGATATAAGGCTTCCATGGCATCTCTGCTGCTTTCACGAGTTTATCGCCGGAGAGGTCGGTAGCTGACATGGGGGTTCTCCCTATATTTGGTGTTATAGTCGGTAAATGCTAGCAAGGCCTCGCTGCAGGGACTTGTGCCAGAGTGAAGGAGTTGTTTGTCCTGCGTGCAGAGCCTCGGCTGGCGCTCAGCGTGCCTTTGTATTGCACAGATAGTGGGCGGATAGCGGGAGGTGTAAAACGGATGCTTGAGCCGGAAGTGAGCGATCAGATGGCGCGCCGTGCGAATCACTGGCGCACTAGCGATGAAGCGACGCAGCGCGATAGACACGAGCGCTTAGCTGAGATGCTGCGCAGTTCGCACCTGCCGTGGCAAATCGGGAGTACCCTGGATTATAACTTTGAGGCGGAGCTGATTTATCGCATTCACGGCGGCTACCGCCTTGCGATGTGCGATTGTGATCGGGTTGATGGCTATCGTTCCAGCCGCGAGGTGGCCGATACGAATGCAGCCTATCTCACCCTGCTGTATTTGCGCGAGGGGCGCGAGCAAATCACGGCCGAAGGCCGTGAAATTCAGCTAAACGCAGGCGATATGATGCTGTGGGATAGCACGCAGAAAATGCGATTTTGTGTGCCGGAGCAGGTGCAGAAGATATCATTGCTGATTCCGGAAGAAACGTTGATATCTCATCTCCCCAGGGCGCATGATTACGTTGGCGCAATTATCCGTCATGATCACAGTATGGGCGCTATTTTAGGCTCTCATATGCAAGCGCTCAGTGCGCAGATAGGTAAGCTGAGCGATGCACAGTTGGGTGCCGTCATGGATTCGACATTGGATTTACTGGCCGCAACACTGCACTCAGAGCACGGCATCGATCGCTCCGTACAGCATGCGACTCTGGGGCGAATCAAGGACTACTTGGTCACTCGCCTGGGGGATGCAACCCTTAACCCCGCGAGCATCGCTCGGCACTTTGGTATCAGCGTTAGACATCTATATTCACTGTTCGAGAAACAGGGGACCAGTGTCGTGGCATGGATCCGCACGCAGCGAATGGAACGGGCCCGGCATGAGCTGATGCAAGTCGCGCTGTCTGGTAAGTCAGTGACAGAAATCGCTCTAGATGTGGGTTACACCGACCTTAGCCACTTCAGTAAATCTTTTAAGCAAGCCTTTGGTGAAGCACCCAGGTACTTTTTAAAGAAATACAATTAAAACAAGAAATTAAGTAACTATTTTAAACTAAATTATTGTCGAAAGGAGTGCGACCAGGTCTAGCAGGTAGTAACGCTAGCGCAGATCGTCACGAGGGACCTGATGGCGGTCTACCGCATGGAGAAACCGGTGCGACCGATTGCTTGTACCGCCCCTCTCAGAGCGCTTGAGCCTGGGATTATTCCCAACCTGAGCAAAACTCTGATGGGTCTAGATCGTCATCGGAGGAGGTATCAGAACTGGGGCAGGGGAAGCGCTTCTTGAAATTAAAAGCCTCCTGCGTTGGGCCCAGTTCCTTTAGCAACTCAATCCTTGCAAGGCCTTCTTCGGGCGTTGGTAAATGCCCAGCCGGAATCCACCAAAGGGCCTGGTAAAGGTCGGCAGGGCGCTCGAACCAGTTTCGGCGTTGAATCATGACCTCTCGATGCATGCTCTTATAAACGTATTCGAACAAATTTTCTGCCGATGCCCAAACAGACATATTGACGATGAATAGTGGTTCTCTCCCGACATCAATATTGGTGGCGTTACCTGAATCATCTTGCAATCGCCAAACGAAGCCTGGGCTACTCTCGGCAAGGGCATTGATTTCGTCCAGCCGATTCATGAAGCCACTCATTCTTGGGTCGTCTTGTGGGTACTTGATGGTACCGACATTAATTTGGGCAAGATGCCAATGTTTGCTCATGGAAAGAACCTCCGTATATCAAATCGCTTGCAAAGCGGCGACGTGTTGCCAGGTAATTCGACAGCCGCTGAGCTGATCCTGCAGGCACATA
Organism: Pseudomonadota bacterium; assembly: GCA_039025905.1. Taxonomy (GTDB): domain Bacteria; phylum Pseudomonadota; class Gammaproteobacteria; order Pseudomonadales; family Halieaceae; genus JARRPM01. Next base: position 31,332 of record JBCCNJ010000018.1, read on the forward strand.
GCATTTCACAAATTCGCCGCTTCCGACAATCGCTGGGTAGCCTGGATCGGCTGCAGCTTAACACGCTGATCACTTTGCGCGGAAACCAAAATCGAAACCGAACAGGGGCGGTGTTAACGCGTCAGCGTTTAAATTGCTGGCAGCAGCTCAAGCGGTTTATTCTGTCGGCGGGAGAGGAAACTAGAAAGACGTGTCCTCATCGTAAACATCCACTCGCATGCCATCGTGCATGTCGATGCTGAGATGAAAGGTGATGGGTTTGCAGCACACCTGACAATCTTCTATGTATTGCTGACCCGCGTCCTCGTGATCAATCAATACCTCAATAGACTCTCCGCAATAGGGGCAGCAAATAAGCTGTTGAATCAGACCAACCATTGCGAGCGATTTAGTCCGAATTCAGGGTGCGGTTGTACTGACCACCGCGGTCAGTGAGCTTAGTTGATCTGTCGATCATGTCCTTCCCAATAAGGTTTACGCAATTCGGTCTTAAGCACTTTGCCCGCGCCTGATAGCGGCATGGGCTCGCCTCGAAAAGCAATGGACTTGGGCAGCTTGTAGCCCGCAATCAGCTCGCGACAATGGCTAATCAAGTCTTCCTCAGATACGGTTTTGCCTTCGCGCAAGATCACAATGGCATGTACGGCCTCACCCCATTCTTCGTGTGGCACGCCGATAACGGCCACATCTTGCACTGCCTCATGCGTCATGACCGCGTTTTCCACTTCAGTGGTAAATACGTTTTCACCGCCGGTCACCACCATGTCCTTCACGCGATCAACAATATAGATGAAACCATCTTCATCGACATAGGCGGCGTCGCCGGTGTACACCCAACCGTCGCGCAAGGCCTTAGCGGTTTCTTCGGGTTTATTCCAATACCCGATCATCGAATGCGGCCCACGCACCACAATCTCGCCGGATGTGCCCTGTGGCGCATCGCTGCCATCCTCCGCCACGATACGCACCTCGTTGACCGCGGTAGGGCGCCCGGCCGACTTCAGTCGCTGGCTACCGCGAACGTGATCTTCTCGCGATAGCATGGTCACCACAGGTGCTAATTCAGTTTGACCATAGGCCTGGACCAGGGCGATGGTGGGCCAGGTGTCCATAAACTGCTCCAGCGTGGCTGCTGGCATGGGCGAGGCACCATAGGTGAGGGTTTGCATGCTGCTGGTATCGGCGCTGGCGGCATCGGGATGGTTGAGCGTCATCTTGATCATGGACGGCACCATCAGAGAATGGGTGATGCGCTGCTCGCCCCAGGTCTTCAGCACCACGCCGGGGTCGAAAGCGGGAAGAATCACATGGCTGGCAGCGCACAGAGTAGCGCCCATACCGCCTGCAAAATCGGCCACATGGAACATGGGTGCAACGTGCAGATATATGCTTTCCCGATTCATGTGAAACTCGGGCAGCGAGCCCATAGCGCTGGCCCAGAGTGCGCCATGAGATTGCATCACACCTTTTGGAAATCCGGTTGTACCACCGGTGTAGAAAATGCCAGCCATGTCGCCATCGCAACGCGAAGAGGGCTCAGCGGGCGCGTTTTCTGCGATCAACGCTTCATAATTTTGCGCCCAGTCCGGGCAGGGGCCGTCGCCTATATGAATGGCGAGTTTAAGCGTATCTAGATCAGCTAAGAGTTTGCCCGCTTGTTCCGCGAAATTGTCGTCGAACAGCAGCGCAGTGGTGCCGGAATCTTCCAGGGCGTAGTGGTTTTCCGCGACAGCCCAGCGGGTGTTCAGCGGGACTACGCAGGCACCCGCCCAGCTGATGCCAAAGATAGACTCATAGTAGCGATCACTATTTAGGCTGAGGATGGCCACGCGATCGCCATCGGCCACGCCGGCAGCCGATAACGCTCCGCCGAGTTGTGCCATGCGGTCTCTTGCCTCGGACCAGCTGCGGTCTCTATCCTGGAAGCGAGTCGCGAGACCGTTGGGGTTCAATCTTGCTGCTCGCTGTATCAGCCCGTGTAGTGAAATCATGTCCGTGCTACCTCATTATTGTCATTTGCAGTGGTTGACGGCGAAGTATAGCGAAACACATGAATCTGGCTAGCATAGTCGCTTAGCGTTGTATGTGATTCCTCGCTTGCTGATAACCCACCAATAGCCGTAGTTGCGCAAGATCATTGGCTTTTGTGCGTGCGGGGCGCCTGGTCGAGTCGGCATTTTACGGTAAGAAGCTGATACGGCCATGCCGTTGCTTGCAGCGTTTGAGAGGTGTCCAGTCACTTGCGCTTGATCGCAAGAGGTGGAGCATTATATTGTGATGTTGTATCACTGGTAGCGAGCGCGACCTTTCAAAGTCTGCCGCGCCGATAGCAACAGTTTTTCTTCTAAGGGAATGCGCCTGATGAACCCGATTCTACCGCTCGCGTGGTTGTTCTTAATTTTTCTCTTTTCAAGTTCCACCGAAACACTGGCTGAAACGCCGTTGAACTCATCTGCGCAACATGACGTTAATGTTAACGTCACCTGTGGCCCAGGTACATGTCAAACAGACTTTGACTTGAAGCCTGGATACACCAATGTGCATGTAAGCTGTTACGGTCAAGATCCACTTTCCACGGTAGCGAAGATGGACTGCGGATCTTCAAACATGCTGGTAACGTGTTTGCCTCCGGTCGGATCGTTGAAAGCGGTTAAGGAATGCGATTGCCAATTCCCAGGACCCGGGCAGGCTAAGGCCCATGTGAACATGAACGGGTGCAACCCATAGATGCTGTCAGACCAGTGCGAACTCGTCTCAACTATGACTTTCAGGCTGTCCCTTATCCCGCGCCGAGACCGCGCCACCCTTGAAGAGCGGCTGCACGGTGGGCGCTGTAGATGGACAACTGCATGTGTGAGCATTACCGTCGCAACGCAAGCTAGGCAATTGAGGGGAAGGGTGTGGAAACAGAGCCGGAGCAGCCAGAGCAACTCGCGCGGGATACAACTCAGCAAGATACCGTCAACATAGCCAGCATTGAGAAAACATTTTTGCGGCTAACGTTTTGGCAGACGCTGCTGTCCCTGGCCGGCGTGTTCACCGGTGCCGTGGCACTGTATGCCGCTCTGAATGAGTCACAGGCAGTGAGGCAGCAGACCGCCGCCTCGGTGTGGCCCTATGTTCAGTATCTTGTTAGCGACAACAAAGACGGAGACACGGCATCGTTCGCCTTGCAGCTAAGCAACGTTGGTGTAGGACCTGCGCGTATGATGGGAATGCAGGTCTTTTTGTATGAGGAGTCTATTCTCGATTGGCATTCACTGACCCAAACCCTACTCGAGGAGAGTGTGAAGCTCGGTGTGGACTACGGTAAAAATAGTGTGAGTCGTCGAGTCTTAGCGCCAGGAGAGTCTGTGATAGCTTTTCAGACGCAGCACACCGCGCTTGCATTGAAGTTCCAGGAAGCTGTTTACAGCGGCAGCCTATCGCTAGACTACTGCTATTGCTCCATCTTTGGGGATTGTTGGGTCGTCTCCAGCGCGCAAAACGATGAAGATGAACCGACACGACCTGTCGAGGTGTGTGACCTTTCTGGCTTCACCGATTGATGCTAAACGCGCCTAATTGCCCAAAGAAGGGGTCGCGCACAGGTCGCATAGCTACAGTTCCTACTATTGGAAACGCGGTATCAACGACGAAGGAATGAAAGCGACAAAACGCAAAGACTCTGAGATGTGGTAATGCGAGATGCCGCGATTGATATTTGTGCTTTAACCGCCAACAATCCTCAGGGGCTGCACGGTGGGCTCTGTGCTCAGTTCTTCACTGGGTGGTTCGAAGTCAGTCAGATTAATACCCTCCACCGCTGCTTTGTACTCCTCTAGCGTAGGGAATCGACCCAGTACGCTTGACAGCACGACGACAGGCGTTGATCCCAACAGCGATTCGCCCTTTCTATCTTCAGAGTCTCCCACCACACGGCCCTGGAATAAGCGAGTGGACGTGGCAATGACGGTATCGCCTGGCTCAGCCTTCTCCTGATTGCCCATACAGAGATTACAGCCCGGCCGTTCGAGATAGAGTATGTTGTCATACTTGGTGCGCGCCACCCCTTTAGGGTTGTCGTCGTCAAAGACAAAGCCCGAATACTTGCGCAAAATCTCCCAATCTCCCTCTGCCTTCAGTTCGTCGACAATATTATAGGTCGGCGGCGCGACGACCAGCGGCGCTTTAAACTCGACTTCACCCTGTTGCTTTTCAATGTTGCGCAACATCTGCGCCAGTATTTGCATGTCGCCCTTGTGAATCATGCAGGACCCGACGAAACCAAGATCTACTGGCTTGTCTTTGTAATAGGAGATCGGGCGAATGACATCGTGTGTATAGCGCTTGGAGATATCATCGTTGTTCACATCGGGGTCAGCGATCATAGGCTCGTCAATTTCATCGAGATCAACGACCACCTCCGCGTAGTACTTGGCATTGTTGTCCGGGGCCAGGGCATGCTTTTTGCCTGAACGAATCTCTTCGATACGCTTGTCGGCCAGCGAGATCAAATGGGCCAAGGTCTGCGCCGGGTTGTCCATGCCCTTATCGATCATGACCTGTATGCGGCTCTTGGCAATTTCCAGAGACTCAATCAGTGTTTCGTCCTCGGAAATACAAATTGACGCCTTGGCTTTCATTTCCGCGGTCCAGTCCGTGAAGGTAAAGGCCTGGTCGGCAAGCAGTGTGCCAATATGGACTTCGATAATGCGCCCCTGGAAAACGTTGTCGCCGCCAAATTCATCGAGCATTTGCATCTGTGTCGCGTGCACGATATCGCGAAAATCCATATAGCTTTTCATCTCGCCCTTGAAGGTCACCTTCACTGACTCGGGGATAGGCATGGACGCTTCGCCCGTAGCCAGCGCGAGTGCGACCGTGCCCGAGTCTGCACCAAAAGCTACGCCCTTTGACATGCGGGTATGTGAGTCGCCACCTATGATGATGGCCCAGTCATCTACGGTGATGTCGTTGAGGACTTTGTGAATAACGTCGGTCATGGGATGGTAAACACCCTTGGGATCGCGTGCGGTAATCAAGCCGAAGTCGTTCATAAACTTCATCAGTCTTGGCGTATTCGCCTGTGCTTTTTTATCCCATACCGAGGCGGTGTGACAGCCGGATTGATAGCCGCCATCCACGCTGGGTGAGATGACGGTGGCGGCCATGGACTCAAGCTCCTGAGATGTCATGAGCCCCGTGGTGTCTTGCGAACCGACAATGTTCACCTTTACCCGAACGTCAGAACCTGCATGCAGTGCGTGCTCCGAGGAAACGCCCAGCGCGTTGCGATTGAAGATCTTTTCGACTGCGGTGAGCCCCTGGCCTTCATTAGAGATCTCTTTTGATGGCGCAAACACTTGCGGTGCCTCGATGCCCAAGGCTTTCGCGGCAAAATTCTGCAGCTTTTTGCCGAACACCACAGCGTAGGAGCCTCCGGCACGCATGAATTCCACTTTTTGTGGCGTGAAAGCCGCGGACACATCGACCAGTTCTTGATCGCCGTTGTAGAGTTTTTTCTCCTTGGTGTTGATGGTGAGTACTGTCCCGGTATCAACCGAATAGGCCTGCTCAAGTTCTGGATCGCCGTTTTCATCGAGTACGGTGTTGCCATCGGCGTCGACTTTTTTAACCCAGTTTTTCAGATCAAGGCCAATGCCGCCGGTGACACCCACAGTGGTTAAAAATATGGGCGAGATACCGTTGGTACCGGCAACAACCGGTGCAATGTTGACGAATGGCACGTAGGGGCTGGCCGGTTTACCCGCCCAAAGTGCCACGTTGTTAACACCGGACATACGTGAAGAGCCCACACCCATGGTGCCTTTCTCCGCGATAAGCATGACTTTTTTGTCCGGGTGCTGTTTTTGTAAGTCGACAATTTCCTGCTGTGCCTCGGGTGAAATCATGCACTTTCCGTGCAGCTCACGATCGGAGCGTGAGTGGGCCTGATTGCCGGGAGAGAGTAAATCCGTGGAGATATCACCCACACCAGCTATGTAGGTGACGACTTGAATTTCTTCATCAACCTCGGGCAGTTTGGTAAAGAACTCAGCTTTTGCATAGCTTTCAAGGATATCTTTAACCAGTTTGTTACCCGCTTTATAGGCGGCCTCTAATCGATCGGTGTCGGCCTCGTATAAAAAAACTTGGGTTTTCAAAACCTCAGCAGCGGGTTCTGCGACCGTGTTGTTGTCGCTCAGAGCCAGATCTAGCAGCACCTCTACCGAGGGGCCGCCCTTCATGTGGGAGAGCAGTTCGAACGCGAACTCAGGTGAGATTTCCTTTACCGTTTCCTCACCGAGGATAATTTGCTTAAGAAACTGCGCTTTTACGCCCGCGGCACTGGTGGTGCCAGGCAGAGTGTTGTAAATGAAAAACTTGAGCGAGTCCGCTCGATTCGGGTTGTCCGTATCTTTGATCTGCTCGATGACCTCTGCCAGCAGTTCGGCACTGTCGATGGGCTTAGGGTGCAGGCCCAGCTCCTTCTCGCGCTGCTCTATCTCTTGTAAGTAGTCCGCATATAAACTCATGGGGTTTTGAAACCTCGCTACTGTGGCGGTTCACTGAAAATATATGCGTAGTTTACCTGATTTCGGGTTTCGCCGCGGCATTCAAGCCCGTCAAAAATATGAGTATAAGGCTGGTGAATAATGGGTTTTAAAATTAAGAAGCGTGCGCCTTTGCTACGAAAAATAAAGCGTATTTCGACGAATCTCGCGAGGTATATTCAAATACAACTGATGCTCATTCTCAACAACCAGGCGCGGCCTGTGTTGAGATGGTCGGCAGTTCAAGGTATTGCAATAGCAGACGGTCATAAGTGGGAAGGCAATGACAATACATAGGAGTGTTGGGGCATGACACAGCTAGGCGAATTAGCAGTCGGTACGTTTTCGAATGTTGCCCTAACATCGAGAAGGAAAACTTTCGGAAATCGCTTTGTGGGTGGTCTGGCTGACCCGGATGCGTTTCCGGATTACGCGCGATACAGCAAAGACGGTGTTGTGTGCGATACGGCGCCACCTGAGTTTGCCAAAGAGCCGAGACACCTGGCAGGCAGGTATGTATACGGCGGATTTTTGATGAAACACTTTGGCCATCTGATCACTGAATGCGTACATCGGTTGTGGGTGTCCAGCCTAACTGAATACCGTGACTTGCCTGTGATTTTTATGGCCCGCAGGAAAGGCTTAGTCGATGAAACGCTTCTCACAAGTCTACGGGCACACTTTAAGTGTGGCGAGATTGTTGTGCTGGATGAAGATACGCTGGTCGAAACGCTTGTCATTGGCGAGTCGGGCAAGCAGCTTAAGCGTCCATGCGCGCCTGCCTATCAGCGCTGGCTCACGGACAATATCCGTTTGCAGGAATACACAGACCCCCAGCTTCCCGAAAAAATTTGTATTCTTCGAGGACACCTCCCTCACGGCAAGTTAATTGGCGAACGAGAAATCCAATCGTGGCTGCAGGCTGAGGGCTACCATTCTTTGCGACCTGAAAAACTTAGCTTGTCGCGTCAGCTGGCGCACTTATGTAGCGCAAAGAAAATTGTATTTACGGAGGGTTCCGCAGTGCATTTGCTGGATCTGCTGCCGCCCATCTCCGCCAGCGTGGCCGTGATACGTCGCCGCCCGGCGACCGTGACAGCCCAGACAAGCTTGCAAGGCAAGGTTGATAAACCCTGCATCTACTCTCGGGTGGCGCAGGCGCTGTTTTTCAATGCAACAGGCGATATCAGGTTCAGCAAGGCTCTGTCTTATGTCAATCTACCTGACGTTGCGCAGTTTCTCGTGAAAAACAACTTCCTAGAAAGTGACCCCAAGATCGCGCTCTCAGAGAGGCGAATTTACTCAACGGATTTGAGTGAGTACTTTGCTGAAGTGCTTGAGCCTGATAGAGATCCAACCGATCTCGAGGAGCCGGCGAACGCAGCCGAGCCGGCTATCGAACACTTGCTCGATTCACACTTGAAGCAATTTGAAGAGAAAGTGGAACTTCAGTACGAGCTCTTTTTAACTCGGGCATATCTGGCGATGGCAGAGGGCAGATACGACGCGGCTGTCCAGCACGCCGAGGATGCCTTGCGCCTGTATCCCCATAGCGAGCAGGTGCAGTCTGTGTTGCGGCGTGCCACATGGAAACGGAACAAGGTCGCCACCACGTTGGGGAGCTTTTTTGATCGCTGCGAGCGCGCATTCCGTGCGCTAAGTTCTGCCTATGCGGTGCGTAATCTGTCGCCTCCTACTGCCTTTTTTGAGAGACAGATCTAGCTAGCGAGCAAGACGCCTATTACCGGTACCCGCGGCTGCATGAGGTCAGTTTTGCCGGGTCACGCCGCGCAGTGCGGGGTAGTGAGGTTGATCAATAGCCAGTTGCCCTGCGACCGTTTGCCTCAAGTGATCTGTTAACCCCGGTGTGTCTAAGGGCAAGTCATCGCGCAACTGCTTGACCAGTGCCCAGCGCAGTTCATCGAGTGTTCCCTGCGCGCCCAGCAAGTTTTGTAGACGGGAAAGTTCTGCAGCACGCAGAGCCGGACCCATTAGCGCTTCGCGCTGTGCGATGCGTAGAGAATTAGCTGCGACTTTTGCCAGGTAGCTATCGTGAGCGGCAAGGTGTGTGGCGACCTCGTCCTTGAGAAACCGGGCCACCCCCTCCATTAACTCCGCTTGTGATGGCAATGCGGTACCAGCCGATAGCGGTATATCATTATCGGGCAATAGGATTTCGCCAGGAATCAGTAGGTTGACGCAGTCCATCTGAGCCTCAGAACTGCGACGCCCGATCACCGGTCGCTCCAGGCTCGGTACTTCGCCCGAGCGCCACGCGTTCACCATTCGTAGCGTACCCATTGACCACCAGAATGAACCATACACCTGCCAGAAGTGGAGCTCATCGGCTGTAACCTCAAAACCGGAAGCTGTGCTGTATGCCCTTAGAAGATCCTCCATCTCTCCGAATCCGCCAACGGGCAAGTCGTTGCAACCGAAACGCCAGGAGTTCACGCAAAGCCAACCCAAATCTCGTATTGGGTCACCAATTTGAGCTAACTCCCAATCCAAGACTGCATTGATACCCCGCGGAGTGACCATCAGGTTGCCGTTGCGGAAATCTCCGTGGACCAGGGTTGTACGCGATTTTTTGGGGAGGTGATTCTGCAGCCAACGCCAGCTGTAGTCGATCATCGGCACGGGAACCTCGAACTCGCAATAGGCTTTGAAGGTTTCGTCGACCAATTCCCCGGGCGAGAGCGTGGGCAAACATTCAGCCAGCGCGTTTGCCTGCCAGTCGATGGAGTGAATGCGCGCCAGTATTTTGCCGCACTGCGCCGCCAGCGTTGGCCTAACCGAGGCCAATTCATCTACGCGGACGATGCGCTGGCCAAGCGTTTCGCCCTCTAGCCACTCCATCAGAAACCCGTTGCCGAGTCCATCGCCTTGCTGCAATACGTAGAGAATGGTTGGGCCGGGCACCCCCGCGCTGTTGGCAACTTGAAACAAACGCGCCTCAGTCTGCAAAGAGATAAAGCCTACACTGGAGTCGCCTGCCAACGTCGTTTGCGAGCGGCGCATCGCCAGCTCCCGTTCCCCGGCATCCGTTTGTACCGTAATGTGATAGGTTTCCTGGCTGGCGCCGGCGGTGAGCGGTTTGCAATTGACCAGTGAATGAAAATCGGGGACCGCTCTTTTAAGCACCGCCGCCAGTGCGGTTTTAAAGCCCGCTTCAACCTCCATCAGCTGACACCTTTGGGTTTATGCTGCTGCATGAAGCCAAACAGATAGCCCGCCGCGCGACGCATCTGGATTTCATCAGCGCCTTCGGTGATGCGATAGCGGCGGTGGTGGCGATATATATGTTCAAACGGTTTGTAGCGTGAATAGCCCATGCCGCCGTGAACCTGCATGGCGAAATCTGCCGCCTCGCAGCACAGTCGGTTCGCCTGATAATTACAGATCGATACTTTGTCGGAAACCGAGAAGGCACCGTCACGGTCCATCAGCCAGGCGGTTTTGTGAATCAGGGCTCGCAACATCTCACAGCGACTGTTCAATTCCACCAGGGGGAACTGGATGCCCTGATTGGACGACAAGGCTTTGCCAAAGGGCTTACGCGAATTGGCGTGCTCCACGGACTCGTCAACACAGTATTGCGCTGCGCCCAGGCTGGATGCCGCCTGACGTATGCGGTTTTCGTTAAAGAAATGCTGAATGACCATCAGGCCTTTGCCTTCTGCTCCTAAAATAGCGCTGTGGGGTACGCGCGCATTGGTAAAGGAAACGCGTGCGTGATCCGATGGCATGTTGAACGTCCACAGATACTCTTCGACCTTCACACCTTCCGTTTCCATCGGCACCAGAAACGCCGTAATGCCTAAGGCGTCACCAGCCTCTCCTGAGGTGCGCGCCATTACTAAATCGGCCTTGGCGATATGCACACCTGTATTCCAGGTCTTCTCGCCGTTGATCAGCCAGTCATCGCCTGTGCGCTCAGCGCGAGTGTCCATATGGGTCGCATCGGAACCATGATCTGGCTCGGTAATGCCTACCGCGAAGCCCGCCCTGGCGGCAGCCAGGTCATCCAGCCACTGTGCGCGCTGTTCCTCGCTACCGTAGGCCAGCATCAGCATCAGGCCGATGTTGTTGCCCACCACAGAGTGCTCGTTTTGTAGATCGTTATGTAAACCCAGGCCTTTGTGCGCCAGGTGTTCGCGTATGATGGCCATGCCCAAATTGCCCCCATCTCGACCGCCATAGGCCTGGGGAGCGGGATAGTTGTAGATACCGGCCTCTACCGCCAGCTGCTTCGCCTGGTGCAGCAGTGCCTCCCACTCGGCGTTGGGCAGGCCATCTCTTTCCCAGTCCGTACGTGCATCTTCGCGCCTGTGGTCAAAGAAGCGGCGATTATCATCGCGATCTTCAAGCGGTTTGATCTTGTCTTCGATGAACTGGTCTACTTCGGCCAGAAATGCGGCGATGTTCTCGGGAATATCAAAATCCATGCGTTACTCTTCCTACGAAGGAGGGATGCGTGATGCACTCACCGTTATTATTGTCTAGCAATTTGTAATCATTCTTCTGTGTTGGGGCAATCATGATATCTTGCACGACGCGAAACAGACAGAAACCGCGGGAGTTTTTCAATTTTGCCTAGTATCGCCAGTATCGTGACAAATGCCCCTTGGGCTCAGCTCGAGGAATCGCTTCAGGTAAAGGGCTATGCCAGACTAGCTGGCGTGTTATCACCTTCTGAGAGTCAGTCTCTGATTGGACTGTATGATGACGCCCAACGTTTTCGCAAAGCCGTCGTCATGGAAGATAAAGGCTATGGTAAGGGCGAGTATAAATATTTCGATTATCCGCTGCCGTCGCTGGTTCAGACCTTGCGTGAAGCACTGTACTCACCCCTTGCAATGATCGCGAACCGCTGGATGCGGCAACTGCATAGCACAACCGAGTATCCATCTTCCTTGAGCGCCATGCGGGCTCGATGTCATGCGCACAATCAGCATCATGCCACGCCGCTGCTGTTGAAGTACGAACAGGGAGGATTTAACGCACTGCATCAGGATATTTATGGCGAGGTGTATTTTCCTCTGCAGGCCGTGATTAACCTGAGCCGACAAGATAAAGACTATAAGGGCGGTGAGTTCGTTTTGGTACAACGACAGGCTGACGCCCAGAAGAGGGCACATGTGGTCTCACCGATGTTGGGGGAGATGATTATATTTGCAACCCACAGCCGCCCGGTGATAGTTGCTGATTCATACCAACAAAGCGTTGTAGAGCACGGTATTGCCGAGGTTAGCGAAGGCCAGCGCTATGCCTTGGGTATTATTTTTCACGATGCTGAAGATTGAAGACATTAGCCATCGGCGGTTAAAAGACGCGACCACCGGCTGATAATCGAGTTTTTCCGGTCGAGTGCAAACACATCCGGCAAGCAGGTAGGCCAGGTCAGAGTGTTGTTATTACACAACCGTTTTCGACAGCGGCCTGCCACAATTCGCCACAAGATTACCGCTTGAACGACACATTCCTTAGGTAGTGTTATTTGTGCAGAAAAGGGGGTGTGGTGGAATAAAAAACGTTCTATTGATACGTGTTGCGAGTATCGTCGCCGTCGCGGCTTTAATCTTCATACCAATCGCGGCGATCAAGCATAAAATCGAGGAGAGAGAATCGAGGCGAGATGACGCTAGCCGCGAAGTCGCAAAAGCCTGGAGCGGACCGCAAGTGATGACCACGCCAATCCTTGTTATTCCCTATCGCTATGTAAGCGAGCCGTCCTCAGGATTTCACTATGATTCGGATACTGCAGAAGAGATGCATCTTGCTGTTATGCCCGAGGTAGTACGATCAGGAATAGGGGTTGATGCCAGTGCGCTTTACCGAGGCATTTTTGAGATACCGGTGTTTACCGCAAGAGCCGATATAAGCGGGTATTTTTCTGCCGATAAACTCCAGGAGAGCGTGGCGGATCTCAAAGTGAGCGGCCGTTCAATCGCTTTTGGCGTTCCGTATATTGGAATATACATCAAAGATGTCAGAGGCGTATCTACCACTCCCTCCATTTTGGTCAATGCCGAGCCCGTTCCACTGAAGGTTGGTAGTGGCCTCCTGCCGATCAGCTCTGGCTTGAGTGCGGAACTTATTCCCATACAGGAGATGAGCGAGAACCTGGATTTTTCGATGACCTTGACCCTGCGCGGCATGGGAAGATCCTCCGTGATTAACCTCGCGAACTCCAGTACAGCGACTTTCAACTCAAACTGGCCCCACCCGCAATTCTATGGCTTCAGTCTGCCCGCTGAACGCAGCGTCTCCTCAGACGGGTTTTCTGCCACCTGGCATGATACCCAATTTACCAATGACGCTATGAGACTCTTGCAAAACTGTTTACAGCAGGACCATTGCCCGGGGTTGATGGCAGCCGCCTCGGGTGTTGCTTTTATCAATCCTGTCGATGTCTACCTGCAATCTGAGCGTTCAGTGAAATACGCCTTCTTGTTCATTGGTCTAATCTTTACTGCTTTTTTGATTTTTGAACAACGCGACGGTAGGCGTATTCACCCGATTCAATACGGTTTCGTAGGTTTGGTTATTGCCATCTTCTATCTATTGTTGCTTTCCCTAGCTGAGCATACGGCTTTCCATTTAGCCTACCTGTGCGCGGTGGTCGGCTGCGCAAGCCTGCTATGGATCTATCTGCGCTATGTCCTGGGCACTGTGTTGGCGGCAACGGTTTTTGTCGTGATGTTGTCGGCGCTTTACGCCGCGCTCTATTTTATTATTGGCTCTGAGGACTTTGCGCTAATGCTCGGCAGCCTACTTGTCTTCGTTGCCCTGGCAACCGCGATGTTCGTGACCCGAAAAGTGGATTGGTATGAGGTATCCGCTCGAAAGCCCCAGCAATTGCCTGTCAGCAGTGACGGATCAGCTTAATATTCGAACCTTTCTGTCTCTTTTGTTCGCGGTTCTTTATGAGCGGTTTAATCTGCTGGGCCCAGATCGTAGGGTGCTTCCAGGTCAAACGTGTTCTGTATCATCTCAGGGGTGAGCCACTGCGATTTAGAGCCAGCGCCGATTACGCTACCACTGCGAAACAGCACGACCTTATCGGCGTGGTCGCGCACCAGTCGTAGATCGTGCAGTACAACCACCAGACCCCAGCCCTTTGCGGCTAGTTGCTCTAATAGTTTCATCAGCTCTATTTGATGTTTGAGGTCCAGCGCAGCGGTTGGCTCGTCCAAAAATAGCCAGGGTACTTCGGTGGATGGATGGTCGAATAGCTGGGCGAGCACTCTAGCGATATTGACGCGCTGGCGCTCACCACCAGACAGGGTGAGGTAGTTGCGACTGGCGAGTTCAAAAATGTCCATTTGGTCCATAACAGCATTCATCACGGCTGCGTCGTTTCGGGCCCGCGGATAACCGTAGTGCGGCGTGCGCCCCATTGATACAACCTCGTGAACTTGAAACGGAAAGCCAAGCTGAGATGTCTGTGCAACAACACCCCGGCGGCGCGCCAGTTCCGCGCGCGAAAGTCGCTCTATTGCATCGCCCTGAAACAGGCAGCGGCCGCCATTGCAGGCCGTCACACCGGCCAGCACCTGCAATGCGGTGGATTTACCCGCGCCGTTGGGGCCGATCAGCACGGTCACTTCTCCTGGCTCACACACGAGGTCGGCGGCGTTGAGGATATGACGACGACTGCGAATGACGCTTGCCTGTTCAAGTTCTACTGTCACGGTGCTTGGTGCCTGTGTTTGTCGCGCAGCAGCAGCCAAATAAAGAATGGCCCGCCTACGGCGGCGGTGACTACGCCGAGCGGCAACTCTGCCGGTGCGACGGAGAGTCGGGCTACGAGATCGGCGAACAACATTAAGGCAGCACCCAATAGTGCTGAACCAGGCAGCACATAGCGGTGATCCGGGCCAGTGACCAACCTGACCAGATGCGGGACAACAAGGCCGACAAATCCGACAATGCCGCAGACAGCCGTCGCTGCGCCTACGCTTAGCGCCGTCAACAGCGCAGCCTGGCGTTTGACTCGTTCTACGTTGATACCCAGTGCTCCGGCATCTGCTTCACCCAGTAGCAGTGCGTTCATCGGTCTTGAGAGTCGCAACATACCCATTAGACCGATCACCATCAGAGCCGAAGCCGGAAGTACACGCTCCCAGGTCGCCCCGCCCAGTGTGCCTAGTGTCCACAGCGTGAGGTCTCTTAATTGGGTATCGTCAGCCAGAAAAGTGAGATAGCCAATGCCGGATATCGCCATGGCGTTAGCGGCAACACCCGCCAGCAACATGGTTGTGACGACGACACGACCGTCAAGATTCGCCAACTGATAAATGATAAAAACGGTCGCCAGCGATCCCAAAAATGCGACTACTGGCAAGGTAAAACTGCCAAACGGTGACGTGAACGTCGGCATCAGCCCAGCGCCCAGAACAATAAACGCGACGGCTGCCAAAGCGCCCCCAGCGGACACGCCAATAAGGCCCGGGTCTGCTAAGGGGTTGCGAAAAAAGCCCTGCATAATAGCGCCAGAAGCCCCCAGGCTAGCCCCAACCAATGCTCCCAGCAAGGCTCTAGGCACCCGAATTTGTTCAATCACGCCACGCTGTACCATGCCGACTTCGGCATCCGAAGCGAGGCCGACTCGACTGGTTAAGGTGATGAAGATGTCATGCGGGCTGATATCCAGTGGGCCCAGCAGGACCGAGAGCAGCGCACCGAGGAGTAGCATGCAGGCGCAGGCCAGTAAGACTAATCTGCCGCGTCGGCGACGCCTGAGAATTAGCTGTGTAGGTGGCGAAGAGGGGATTGGTTCAACGTTCATTCACGTTGGCTTGACCCTGCTGGATTTCTTCAGCGAGTTGCCCCACAGCGGCGGGCGTTCGCGGCCCAAATTGCATGACCGTTACCTGATCTACGGGGTAAATCTGATCCGCCATTGCGGCCGGCGAGAGACCCAAAGCCGGATGCGTTCTAACGGAGTCCATGCCGCCCACGCGATCGGCGTGGTGGTGCATCACCAGAATGATATCTGGGTTGGCAGCAACAGCAGCTTCCATGGAAAGGGGTTTGTAGCCGGTGTAGCTGTCAAACACATTGGTGCCGTTGAGCAGATCAATAATGCCCTGTGCAGCTGTTTCTGTGCCTGCAGCGAGCGGCGAGCCGTCTGGTGGCGTGGCAAAAAACAACATGGTCATAGGCTCCGCTTGCGCCAGCACCGACTGCGCTTGTGCCCAGTCTTGCTCTATTTGCTGCACCAGAACCTCGCCGGCAGCAGTCGCGCCGAGTGCTTCCGCTACGCGTTGCGTTTTCTCGATGATTGCCTCAATCGTGTATGCCGTTTCCATGGAAATAATAGGCACGCCTGAGGCCTCCAGTAATTCCAGTGCCGGCGGTGGGCCCGCTGCACCGCTGATAAGGATAAGATCCGGCTCTACCGAGAGAACGCC
This sequence comes from Pseudomonadota bacterium, assembly GCA_039025905.1. Taxonomy (GTDB): domain Bacteria; phylum Pseudomonadota; class Gammaproteobacteria; order Pseudomonadales; family Halieaceae; genus JARRPM01. Next base: position 47,287 of record JBCCNJ010000018.1, read on the forward strand.
TTCGGCCGAAAGATTGCGGACGTAGCCGACCTTGGGGGTTTCCCCAGCTTCGGGCGGGTAGACGCTGGTGGAGTCGCTTGCGACGATGCGATTGCCTTCGCCCAGGGCATAGATGATCTCAGTGACATCACCCCCCACCGAGACAACGCGATCTTGGGCGAAGGCGGTCGCTGATAACGCAGCGACTAGAGTAATGAGCAGTCCTAGCTTTTTGGTGTACTGGTTGGTCATGTTGTGCCGGTTGCGCCTGTTGGTAGTTAGGGGTTCGGGGCTGAACATTTTTATGCAACTGACACTCATTTGCAATTGCGGAGGATCAGCTGTTGGTCGGGTAGGCCAGCAAGGCCTGCTCTGAAATCACGGATACCGTTACTCGGGTGTTGGCGGTGAGTACGATGTTCGCTCTCGTGCGCACTCTTATGCTGCTGCCGTCATCTAAAAGTACCTCGCACAGTTGTGTGCTGCCTTCATAAACTGTGCCTGCCAATTGTCCATTTCCAGAGGAGGGTGCTGCGACGATAGAGCAGTCACAAGGCCTCACCAATATCACGATTTCCTGGTCCAACTCGGCATGGGAGAGGGTCTCGACAGACCCCAGCGCTGATCGCGCGATATTACCCTCGAGCCTGGCCGGTAAAAAGCTGGCCTCACCGAGAAAGCGTGCTACGAATGGGTTCACGGGCGCGCTAAAGCAGCGCTCAGGCGTATCTATCTGTTCCAACTGGCCTTCGCGCAGAACCCCCAGCCGATCCCCAACTGATAATGCTTCGTTCTGATCGTGAGTCACCCAAATCGCAGGTATGCGCGCCTGTTTGAGCGCGTCACGTATCTCCCAACGCAGAGTCTCTTTTAGCGCAGCATCCAAAGAGGACAAGGGCTCATCTAACAACATGATTGCCGGCCGATGGGCCAGAGCTCTGGCGAGCGCGACGCGTTGCTTTTGTCCCCCTGATAAACGATCGGGCCTGGCGTGGCGAAAAGCTGACAAACCCAGTACCTGCAGCCAATGCTGCGCCGCTTCAGGGTCCGTTACTCGAAAGCCGATGTTTTCTTCAACTGAGAGGTGTGGGAACAGTGCAAAGTCTTGAAAGACCATACCCACCCGCCGTTGCTCCGGCGCAATCAGTTGCTGGGGGGTTGCTAGCCACTGCGCGGTTGATATCTCGCCGTCAGCGAGCGGGATTAACCCCGCGATGGCCTGCAGAATGGTGCTTTTACCGCAGCCTGTTGGCCCAACCAGCGTCAGTATCTCGTCATGCTGCAAATTAAGATAGAGACGGTCTATGACCCGGGTGGCACCATAGTCAATGGATAGGTTTTTAAGCGTAAGCATCGCGGCGTGATCGTCCCCTTATCTTCGCTGGGCGTTGTCGAGCACGGCGAAGTCGGCGCGCTTTTCTCCCATTAACATCAGACCTAGCCCCAGTATCGATAGCAAAATCAGCAGTAGCCCAGGTATCGCGGCGCGACCAAAGTAGCCGGCTTCATAAACCCGCCACAGATAAGTTGCCAGTGTCTCGAAACCAGTAGGGGCAAGCAACAAGGTGGCGGGTAACTCGCGCATCGACTCGAGAAACACCAGGGCCATTCCGGCAATCAGTCCGCGCCGGGTGAGTGGAAGCGAAACGCGACGGAATACTTCTAGCGGCCCCGCACCCAGTGTACGGGCGGCCTTGGGTAAACTGCCCTCAAGCGATTCAAGCGCGGTCCGAGCGCTACCCACTGCGAGCGGTAAAAAGCGCATAACATAGGCAATGACCAGTAGCGC
>JBCCNJ010000019.1:0-47170 GCA_039025905.1 Pseudomonadota bacterium
ATCGCGGCTTTTGGCAGATGGCTCAATACTGCAAGCGCTGCTGCCAATCGCGGCTTAATCCGCATAGATCACCTCGGCCCTGAAATGCATCCACGCGATTCATCAGTCGCGCCAGTGTGAGGTTTGCATCATTGATGACGAATCCGGCAAACCCCTCAGTCTCATGAACCTCTCCTCGGTGTACCGTGGCTGCTACTCGGATTTTGTTTAGGCGCTCAGGAGCAACCTCAAAAGGATGGTCGTCCAGTACCGCAAAGTTTGCCAGCTTGCCCGGTTCAATACTGCCGACTTCGTGCTCTAAACGCGATGCGTAGGCCGCACCCAGGGTGACGGCATACAGGGCCTCTTCAGGCGTGACTTTTTCCTCGGGCCCTAAGGTCTTTCCAGAGAGGCCCTGACGGCTAACAGCAGCCCACATAAGGCTAAGTGGCCTGGCTGGCGCCATCGGTGCATCGGAGTGATAGGACAGCACGCCCCCAACATCGAGGAAGCTGCGCCCTCGAGACATGGTGGCAGCGCGGTCCCGACCGATCCCCACCTCACCGTAACGTTCGCCAAGGATATGCACGTAATACGGATTGACGCTGAAGTTGGCATCCATGTCCTGGGCTCGCTCAATGTCTACCAAGTCAGTAAAGCCGAGATGGTGATAGCTGGTGCGATGGTCTTGGCGCGGTGTCTCCGCTTGCAGAGTTTCCAAGTGGTCCACCGCGACTTCGAAGCCATAGTCGCCATTGGCATGAATCACCGTGAGGTAACCGTCCTCCCAGTAGGGTCGCCAACTGTCGAGCAATTGATCAGGATACTGCAGCCATTCACCCTCATGACCATCGGTATAGCCGTCTTTCATCATCATGAGCTGAGAATACATAGCACCGTCCGAGAACAGCTTGACGCTCTTCGGCAACCAGCGAATGTGTTGAGTGCTAAGAGCGGGGTCCCCCGCCAAAGCCTCAGCCGCTGCTTTGCCCTTAGCCGCGTCATATTCCGCTTCCATGTACGTAGCGTTACCTGCCGGGATCAACCACACGTCCATCGGTAGGCCGCTCTGCTCCAACATGCCATTGAGCATCTTCAATACATCCGGGGGTAGCACGATACCCGGATCCACCGCACTGGTGATCCCGCCAGCTCGTAGATACTCAACGGTGCGCGCGGCCCCTCGGGCAAACAGGCCACTTTCGATCAGCTTTTCTAGGATCGTGTTGAAGTGATGTAGACCGCCGTTTTCAAAAAGATGGCCGCGCTCCCAGTCCATCTGCTTGTAGGCGTAGCCTTCCCCAGTCCAATCCGCTTCAGTCCAACCCATGTAGTCGGTGGCAGCGTCATTGAAAAAAAGCTCATGAAAGGAACGGTGCCAGACGATCACCGGACGATCTTCTGAAAGCGCATTGAGCTTGTCTCTGCTAATGGATTTTCCATGAAAGTACTGGTGGTAACCCCAGACAAACAACGGCTCTCCGACAGGGTGACTCGCCTCGACTTCGGCAAGCCGCTGCCAAAAGGCCTCCTCAGTGGTAACCCCTTTCGCATCACCCCAGGGCAGTTGCCAATCTGCCGGAGTAATGAACTCCTGAGAGATCAGTAAGGTGGACAACCACAAATGAAGATGAGGATCGACGAACCCAGGAGTCAAAATCTGCTCAGCAAAGCGATCATCCAGAGTAAAGCCTGGCATCTCTTGATACCGTTGCTGTAGAGTTTGGGCCTCTCCAGCCTCGAGAATCTTGCCCTCGTGAACCGCCACCGCCTGAGCGCGAGGCTGGGATTTGTCCAGGGTCAGGATGTCTTTAGCGACGTATAGTGTCACACCGTCCAAAGGGTCCGGGGCCGGTGACTGGCTGCAGCCAAGCAGCAGTGCCAGCGGGGTTGATAGAGGTAGAGCCTTCTTAATGACACTCATAATGCGCACTACTGAACTGACAGCGTTAAAAATACCATATTGTCACCTTCCCGCCCCAGCAACCAGGTAAAGACTTCACGCATTCAATGTCTCTGCTTTTCAACTAGAACTCCCCGAGCTTGCTGTATTTGGACAGGGGCTCATAGTCAAGGGCTGGCGCTTGTTTCAACACCTCGATCTATGTTTCACACTTTGGTAGATCAATAATTTTGTTTCAACACCGACGTTTTTTTAATTGACTGGTAGTTCGCGCTGAGAACATTGATGGTGGGTTGGTGAGTATTCGAGTTTTCGTTCTGGTCAAAATAGCGGAAAAACGCCTCCTACGGCGCATTCTGACCATGAGAATTTGCCTCATCGCGAGCAAGCCGCTGCCTGCTTCTCGGTGCGGATCTAGTCTTGCACTGAATGCCATTGGGCTGAGTATGCCAGGACTTTTTGCAGCGGACAGAACTGTTTTGGTGAGTAACCAATCCCTGCGATCAGTGTTTCTGCGCCCGAAAACTTGCCGGCGTGAGGCCGGTCTCGCACTTAAAAGCCCGGCAAAAGCTGGCGGCGTTGGTATAGCCTAGCTGCTCTGCGATATCCGCGACGCTTGACTTACCAGGGTCCAGCATTTGCTTTGCGCGCAACACTCTCTGCGCACGAACCAGCCGGCGATAGGACAGGCCCTCGCGGGCGAGGCGGTTGCGTAGGGTGCGCGATGTGACATTTAGACGACCGGCAATCTGCTCGAGGGAGGGGTAGCGGTTCTGGCAGTTCGCCAGCATGTTCTGGATTGCAGCACCGAGCGTATGCGATGACCGTAACTGTACGGCGATGTCTTCGCATGCCCGCAGAAAGAGCTGTCGCGCGGCGGGGTCCGAGCTCAACAGTGGGCTTTGCAAGTAGCTGAGTGGGTAAGTGATTGATAAAGCCTCAGCACCAGACTCGGTTCTGCAAGCGAGTTGCTCGCTGTAGTCCTGAGCAGGCCGAAAGGGAAGCGCTACTATGATGCTATTTGGCACGTAGCCCACAGCGTCCTCTAGCATCCTGAAGTTAGCGGCGATCACGGCCTGAGAGTGAAACTCCAATTGATCCTCAAACAAAGGGGGTATGCCGTACTCGACCACAGCGTGTTCGCCGCTGATCTGCAGTTCGGAAGGAATGGGCAGCAGGGTATCGGAAAAGCTTTCCATGAGCCGGATCATGTCGATTGCCCGCTGACAGCTGCTGGCCGCGGCGCCGATTGCGCCAAAGCGCGCTGGCGACATGCGCTTACCCAGCTTCAGCCCCAGCCATGGATCATCGCAGCTGCGGATGGCGATATCGCAAGCCAGCGCCAGGTTTTGAAGGCTTATGAAGCCTTCGGGAACGCCGACCTCTCGTTTACCCAGCGCTTTGGCTTCAGCCAGCGCCTCGGAACTGACTCCCTCCTGTCCTTGCGCGACATCGAGGATCTCGTGCAGGTACTTGGCGGGCGCATACTGAGAAAACGGGCGCTTCATGCAGAGTCGCCATTTCCGAAAATGTTAATCAAGTTTACCGCATTGGTGGTATTTCCGACACTCACCCGCGTCTAAGATAAAGCCCATAAAAATATGAGGTTATTCCGGTGAGCACGAGTTCTGAGCAAGCTGCTGATCAGGCAGCAACAGTCCCAGTGTATTTCATTGAGCCGAGTGGAAAGACCGTTGAAGTCTCCGCGGTGGCGGGTGACACGCTCATGGAGGCTGCGGTTAGTGCTGATGTGGAAGGCATACTTGCTGAGTGTGGAGGCGGCTGCAGTTGCGGAACCTGCCATGTGATTCTGGTGCAAGATGATTTTGACCGTCTGGGGGAGCCGAATCCGCTTGAGGCAGGCATCCTGGACTTTGTCGATAACGCCGTTGATTTTAGTCGTTTGAGTTGTCAAATCGATGTGAATGAAAACCTGCGCGGCATGCGGTTCCGGGTAGGGGAGTAGGGCTATGACACAACGTTTGCAGGGATTGAAGCGCGAAGACATTCCCGAGTTTGAGCCTGTGCTGAAGGTGATTGAAACCACCATGGGCGGCTTTGTTCCTAACTCCATGTTCATCATGGCACGCAATATTGATTTGATGTCTGGCTTTGGCATGTTGTCCGCGGCCGTTTTCCGTGGAGAAGAAAGCGCAAAACCCAGTCCACTTAAAGCGATCATGGCCAGTGTTCGTTACAAGCTACGGCATATCGGCAAGCCGAAGCCGGAGCCGATTCCCGCTGATCTTAGAGTGCTGGTGTTCACCGCGGTAAGTCTGTCTTCAGGCTGTCGATACTGCCAGGCCCACAGCGCGTTGTTGTCTGCAAATCGGCAGGTTAACGAGGGTAAGATCGACGACATTCTCAATCACGAAGAGAGTTCGCATTACAGCGAGGCTGAACGAGCAGCGCTCGCGCTGGCGTTTGCGGCGGGGCAAGTGCCCAACGCGGTACAAGACCAACATTTCGATCGGCTGAAGCGGTGCTTCAGCGATGAACAGATTATCGATATCGTCGCCGCGATTGCCTACATGGGCTTCCTAAATCGTTGGAACGATACCTTTGCCACCCTATTAGAGGAGGTGCCACGTGCTTTCGCCAGTAAGACGCTCAAACAGGTGAAATGGGACGTGGGTCAGCACGCGGCGTCTGGCGGCGCCCATGGCTGAGGCCGCGCAGGAATACGCATCAGAACGCCGATAACAAACAGTGGAGAGAATAAAACCATGCAGCTAAAAGATCGTATACGAAGCGTGAAGGACTACATACGCATGCCGTTGCTTTACAACCACTGGTATATAGCAGGCACAGTGGAGGAATTCGGTCGCGAGCCGGTGGGTAAGACCTTGTTGGAGCGCTCCATTGTCTTCTACCGAACCGAGGCAGGAGAACTTACTGCGCTGCAGAACCGCTGCCTACATCGCTCCTTCCCCTTGTCGGAGAGCAAGCTGGACGGCGACAACATCGTCTGTGGCTACCATGGCATTCGCTACAACCCCGAGGGCGAAATTGTCAAGATTCCCTGCCAGACTCGCTGCCCCGACAAGAAGTTGCGCAAGTACCCTGTGGCGGAAATGGATCCCTTTGTCTTTATTTGGATGGGCGAACCGGATCAGGCTGATGAGAGCCGATTACCGAAGCTGCCATTTCTGTCCGATCCAGGTTATCGAACGATCCATGGTGCATTCAATTTAAAAGGTAACTACCTTTTCATGCATGAAAATCTGAATGACCTGACGCATTTCGCCTACCTGCACAAGAACACGTTCAACTTTGACGACAGCTTTTTCGAATTGCCTACTACAGTTGAACAAACGGAAGAGGGCGTCTTCTGCAACCGAATTGATCGCGACTGGGAGGGTGCAACCGCCCTGCTGCCTCCACCGCTCAAGGAGACGCTCATTGGTAAAAGCGTGGAGCGTCACGACGGTGGTAGCTCCGTTTCCCCTGGCGTATTCAAAGGCTATGCGCCCGTAATCATCGGCGCGGAGGGTGATGATGATTACCAGGTGTTGAAAAGCCATGTGATGCACTATCTAACGCCAGAAACCATGAACACCAGTCACTACTGGTACTCCTTCTCCAACGATTATTTACAGGAAGATGATTTCTATTACGAGTTCTTGTCAGAGCATATTAAGCAAGGCTTCCGCGAGGATCTGTGGGCGGTAGAGCATATGCAGAATTTGATTGATAAAGACAAGATCGAGTTCGATGAATTGATCATAGCCGGCGATCAGACGGGAATGCTGTTTCGACGGGTACTGCTCGACTGGGCAATTGGAGAGTATGGCGAAGAATACACGGGCGTTGGAGACTCGCGAGGCGGGGTGTGATGACACAAATACCCAACAGCGATATCGATCTCTATAGCGACCACACGCTGCAGAACACGCAGGCGGTTTACCGGCAGTTGCGATCGATCGGGCCCGTTGTGTATCTCAGGGAAAACGCACTGTACGCCATCACCCATTTTGACGCCGTTCGGGCGGCGCTGCGGGCGGATGACGTGCTATTGAACGGCGAGGGCGTCGCGGCGAATGAGATCATTAACGGTGCACCCAAAGACACCACGCTTACCAGCGATGGCGAGGCGCATACCCGCCGCCGCAATATCTTGAGGCGGCCACTGGTACCCAATTCACTCAAGGCGTTAAAGGACGAAGTAGAACAAACGGCTGACGCACTGGTAAAAGAACTACTCGCGCGTGAGAGTTTCTGCGGCGTCGCTGACTTCGCCTCCGCCCTGCCGATTTCAATTGTCGCCAATCTGGTGGGGCTGTCCGATCAGGGCAGAGAGCGAATGCTGGACTGGGCAGCGGCCACGTTTAACGCCCTTGGGCCACTCAATCCCCGCTGCGAAGAAGCACTTCCAGTCGCGCTACAAGCCGTGGAGTTCGTGAATCAACTTACGCCAGACATGGTGAAAGAAGATGGATGGGCCTACCGCGTCCTGATGAGTGCAGAAGAGGGAGAATTGACCCAGGTCGAGGCCTGCATGATGGTCATGGACTATGTGGCGCCGAGTTTGGATACTACCATTCTCGCTACGGCTCATATGCTCTGGCGTCTGGGAACAACTCCCGGCGCCTACGATACCCTGAGGGCGAATCCCGACCTAATAGAAAGCACTGTAGGCGAAACCGTGAGGATAGCGTCGCCCATACGGTGTTTCACGCGCTACGTGCAAGCGGACTATGAGCTTGCGGGCTGTACCATCCCAGCGGGTTCGAGGGCTGCAGTTCTATACGCCAGTGGCAACTGGGACGAACAGCACTACGATGGCGCAGATCAGTTCAGGCTCGATCGCAATCCTCGGGATCAAATCGGCTGGGGACACGGTGTTCATACCTGCGCCGGCATGCACCTGGCACGCCTGGAAATGGAGTCCTTGCTGCGGGCAATGATTTGTCACGTCCAGGAGATCGAGGTGGGGCAACCGGAGTACTTGATGAACAATGTTCTGCAGGGTTTCACCGCGCTGCCCGCTTCATTCAACTAGATCATCAGCACACAGGGTCGATAACAAGTCCGAATAACCGGGTGCGAGTACCGACCCGCTGAAGCCGGATTGAGATAATGAATCGGCTGCGAGTGAATACCATCCCCGGGTAATTGAGTAGAGCCGGACCGATGGGAGTGTTACCCGTGTCTTTGGCGGCGGGCGCACCGGTATAAAACGCAATTTATGCACCGATACGATTGAACGAAACACGGTATCGCCAAACGCTCTAGTCTTTTGGTCCGCGCGCGTTGGCAGATCGATGCTCCTCCACCTAATTGGCCCGAGGGGCCACCCTATTATTTCGAATTCTGAACTACACATTGAGGTGGGGGTTGAATGGCATTCTCAGCGCTGACATTATCCTGTTTCGGCGCATTTGCTCTGCAGTCAGGTACTGAGGTGGAATGGGTTGAGATGGAGCTTGCTGGGGCCGAAGGTGCTGTGGTGGAAGGTTCTCTGTTTGAAGGCGATGAGGCGGAATTTGGGAAGTAGGCAGCTATGACAGCGAGCGAAAAAGCGAAACAGTTCCAGTCCTGGCCCGAGATTCCCTTCGCGGATTGGCAGCCTACCTCAGCGGCTCTGCATCTGTATTTACAGGTGGTGGGCAAGTACCGCCTGGCCTATAGCCCTTGGGTCAATCACTCCTGGCACGCAACCTTCTATGTCACTCCCAGGGGGCTGACGACGTCCATGGTGCCGGATGGTCTTGGCGGCATGGAAATTCAGTTCGATTTCGCGGAGCATGTTGTGCGCGCCCAATCTGGCAGCGGTGGCGTAGAGAGTTTTCCCCTAGGCCCTTTGACCGTAGCGGACTTTCACGAGCAGTTTGTCGCGATGCTGAACAAGTTGGGCGCCTCCACAACCTTTCACGGCCGCCCCAACGAATTACCAGACCCAACTCCCTTTACTGCAGACTCGGCACCAAGACCCTATGACGCAGATGCAGTGTTGAGATTCCACCGGGCCATGGTCAGCGTGAATCAGGTCTTTCAGCTGTTCAGGACGGGCTATCGAGGTAAGGTCAGCCCAGTGCATCTGTTCTGGGGCAGTTTCGATTTGGCGGTTACCCGCTTTTCGGGGCGCGATGCTCCGTTGCATCCAGGGGGTATTCCGAATCTGCCGGACGATATCACTCAGGAAGCCTACTCCCACGAGGTGTCCTCCGCAGGCTTCTGGGCCGGTGGAGGACCTGTTGACGACGCGGCGTTCTATTCCTACGCCTATCCGGGGCCGGAGGGCTTTGCTGATGCGCGGGTACAACCGCAAGCCGCCTACTATGACGCGGACTTTGGCGAATTCATCCTGCCTTATGAAGCGGTGCGTAGCTCGAGCAATCCAGAAACAACATTGCTGGCTTTTTTGGAGTCCGCCTACGAGGCCGCCGCCGTGCTGGGGGGGTGGGATCGAACGCGGGAAGGCTCGACGGGCAAGAAGGGCAGGGTGCTACCGCTTAAAGGATGACCAACACACTCATCCACGACAAGGCGGTACGCGGCAGAACACAAACTGGCTGGCTCAATAGCTACCACACGTTCTCCTTTGGTGGATTCAATGACCCGAAACGGCTGGGTCATCGTGCCCTGCGAGTGATCAACGAAGATGTCGTGATACCCGGGGCCGGTTTTGGCGAACACAGCCACGCAGACATGGACATTATTTCCTACGTAATCGCAGGAGGACTGCATCATGGAGATTCCATGGGCAACTCCTCGGTGATCAAGGCTGGCGAGTTTCAACATATGTATGCCGGAAATGGGGTAACACACACCGAAATGAACGCGTCCGACGTGGAGAAGGTCCATTTTCTGCAGATCTGGTTGATTCCCGAACAGGCCATCGGTGATCCAACGTATTTCCAAATAGCGCCCGATCTAAACGGACACAGGAATAGCTTCGTGCCAGTCGCGGGTCCCGACGCGCAGAAAGGCCAGGCCAGGCTGCGCTCGGATACCCGAGTGTTTATGGCTTGTCTGGATGCTGGTGCAGCCGTTCAGCACGACTACGCACCAGGTCGAGCCGGATTTCTCCAGGTCGTCAAAGGCATTGTCGAGCTCGATGGCCAGCGCCTGTCTGCCGGTGACGGCCTGCAGTTTGCAGAGAGGACCGCTTGCCAGATAAACGCGACAAGCGAGGCTGAATTGATGTTGTTTGATCTGAGCTGATTTGAAGGCTTGAAAAACCCCCATCGGCCGCTGCAGCCCCGCTATCAAACGGCCGACGACAAACAACTTTTTCTGCGCCGGGTATTCAACGACACTGCAGAACACTACGAGGGCATTGCCAAGTGGGGTTGGTTTAATTCTGTTTAAGGGGTCTGTTTAAGGGGTCTGTTTAAGGGGTCAGAGCCCTTTTTGAGACTTACTAAGCAAGCCCGCTTCGGCTGACCCGTTTTCATCAAAAGTGCCTCCGCGATTTGCCTACTAAATTTTCCACTCCCCAGAAGCGTGCCCGATTGCGTGTAGGTGCGGAGCGAACTCAGTTCATTCTCAGAAAGTGTGCAATTAAACAGCGCCAATACTTACGGTTTATGTAAGGCACATAGTGTCGGCCGACATATTGCATCATCTTTCCCATGGAAAGTACTTCCTTAGGCGTTACCAGCAGATGCGTATGGTTTGTCATTAGGACGTAACTGTGAATCTTGCAACCGTATCGGTCTCTCGCCTGGGCCAGTAAAGATAGATACAACTCAAAGTCTACGTCTTCAAAGAAAATGGCTTGACGGTTGTTCCCTCTCTGTACGACGTGCGCAGGAAACCCAGGGATAAAGAAACGAGGCTTTCTCGGCATGCGGAATCATCCTTGATCTAGCCTGACCCCGATCATAAAGTGTTGAAGAGACTACACAAACATCATAAAAGGGCTCTGACCCCTTAATCCTGACCCCTTAATCCGCTTAATCCCTTAATCCGATAAAAGGGCTTTGACCCCTTAATCTGTATTTTCCCCGGGTATTTTGGTACTTGAAAAAGGATCTCCGCGCCTATCCGCTGGCATTTCACCTGCCGGACAGCATGCTAGTGTCGGACGGAATGAAGCACTGCGGAGAGGTAGTATGAGAATCCTGTTATTGGTTCTTTGTTTTTTTGGTCTCACGGCCCAGGCTGATGGTCCTGGGCCTAACGATCCTGAAACCTGGTACAAAAGCAATTATGCACCACTCTGGGCAGACCAACCTGGCAATAATCGGGACCAGATGCTCACCTACTACACCGATATTGTGACGACCTACGCTGACGATGGCGTCGTCACCCGCACCCCGAAGGATGAGTGGCTGGTGCTGGATGGGTGGATCGCAGAGGGTTGGCTGACTGCTACCCTGCAAACCCTGAAGACTGAGCGTCTCAATGATTCTACGGCAGTCTTCAAGGCCAGTTGGTTGGACTCCTATACGGATGCGCCCGATGAGACATCATGCGGCTGGTATCTGGCCGGGCTGGTGGATGGTCGGTGGCAGTTCTTCGCCTACACGGATATCGACTGTGAGACACACGGCTTGATCTGATGAAGAAAACAGATCGCGAACTCGGCATGGACCGCTCGATTACGCGGCGGGATTTTCTGCAGGGTACCGCGGTCACCGGACTGGCGGCGGCGATCCCGGGCGGACTGACGATGGCGGCAGGCACTGCCGCCGCGTCAAATAGTTACGCGCCGACACGCACTGGCCTCCGGGGCTCCCATCCGGGCTCCTTTGAGATGGCCCATGCCCTGCGCGACGGCCTGAAAATTTCCGATAGCACAGCACTGGATGAGCGCTACGACCTGGTCATCGTCGGAGGGGGTATCTCCGGGCTCGCCGCTGCGCACTATTACCGCGAGCGCTTCGGTGAAGATGCGCGCATTCTCATCCTCGAGAATCACGATGACTTCGGCGGACACGCCCGCCGCAATGAGTTTCACCAGGGCGGCGCCATGCGCTTGTCCATGGGCGGCACACACAACCTGGAGACCTGGCAGTTCAGCCGAAGGGTCAAGAAGCTGATCCACGAGCTCGGCATTGATGCTCGGCAGGTACGCAAGGACATGGAGTTCGCCTACGGGTTCGGTGCGAAAAATGGCAGTGCGGTGTGGTTCGATGAAGAAACCTATGGCGAAAACAGGCTGGTGACCAACTACACCCTTGAGGGTTGGACTCCCGGCACGCCCTACGACTGTATCGACGAGTTTCCGATCAGCGAGCAAGCCAGGGAAGAGCTGAACACGCTCTTTGGCTCCACGGACAACGTGCTGCCGGACAAGTCAGAGGCAGAGCTTTATGAACTATTGTCCTCGATCAGCTATCCGGACTTTCTGCGCCGCTACGCGGGACTGAGCGATGAAGCTATCCAGATCTTCGATACCAGCCAGCATGGCGCCTGGGGGGTCCAATTGCGTGCCCTGTCCGCCGCAGAGGGCCTCTACAGTGGTCTGCCCGGCCTGCACATCCTCGGTATGGCAGGTGAGATAGAAGAGCGTGATTACCCGGTTGCGATGTTCGGCGACGGCAACGCCACCGTCGTGCGATTGCTGGTGACCAAACTGATACCGGCCGTAGCGCCCGGCACCAATGCCGAGAACGTGGCTGTTGCGACCTTCGATTACAGCAAGCTGGATGTACCCGAGACGCCAGTCAGGCTGCGCCTGCAGTCCACAGTACTGAATGCGCGCAATACAGAGAACGGCGTTGCAGTGACCTATGCTAACCACGGCGAACTGCTAACCGTCACAGCCAAACACTGCGTCATGGCTTGCTACCACTCTATCCTGCCCTACCTATGCCCGGATTTCCCTGCGGAGCAGAAAGAAGCCCAGCACTACCAGGTGAAGATTCCACTGGTACTGGTTAACGTATTGCTAAAGTCCAGTGCCGCACTCGACGAGCTCGGCGTCAATGGCGTCGACTGTCCGGGCCGGCTGTTCCGCAGCGTATTTATGTACAAGGGATTCAAGTCTGGTGGCTATGATTTCCCCATGGCGGACACTGGACCCGTGCCGCTGATCCTTTGGGGCACCCTCGCGCCGCCCGACGATGCGGTGACCGCGAAAGACCAGTTTCGTGCCTCGAGGCAGCGCATGCTGGAAATGACGCTCGAGGACTACGAACGTGAGGTGCGCACCGTGCTGGACGGCATGCTGGGGCCAGCAGGCTTCGATGTGCAGGAAGACATACTCGCCATCACCATCAATCGCTGGCCCCACGGATACTCCTATGAGTACATGGAGCTGTGGGACGAGACCTTCGAAGAGGGCAAGGCTCCCCACAACATCGCCAGTCAGCCCCTTGGCAACATTACCATCGCCAACTCTGACGCCGCCGCTTCCGCCTACACCCACACTGCGATCGACGAGGCCTACCGGGCCGTCAGCGAGCTAAGTGTTTAAGGGGTCTGTTTAAGGGGTCAGAGCCCTTTTTGAGACTTGCTAGGCCTGCCCCGCTTCGGCTGACCCGTCTTCATCGAAAGTGCCGCCGCGATTTGACCACTAAATTTTCCACTCCCCAGAGGCGTGCCCGATTGCGTGTAGGTGCGGAGCGAACTCAGTTCATTTTCAGAAAGTGTGCGGTCAAACAGCGCTCTGTAATTTTTGCAACGCTCCTCGTCACTACAACCAAGACGTTTATATTCAGGATGGGGCGCAACCAAATTATCTTGCAGCTGCAATCCGTTTCTACCATAGCTAGACCATAGGTATTGTCCAGGATGTTCAACCATCCCGGCCCGCACCGGGTTCAATTCAATATAGCGATAACAAGCCAGAAGATAAGAAGACGTCTCTATTGTTGCCGCCTTGAACCTTCCTTCCCAAAGCGTTCCTGTCCGACCATACTTTCGGTTTATGTAAGGCACATAGTGTCGGCCGACAAATTGCATCATCTTTCCTATGGAAAGTACTTCCTTAGGCGTTACCAGCAGATGCGTATGGTTTGTCATTAGGACGTAACTGTGAATCTCGCAACCATATCGGTCTCTCGCCTGGGCCAGTAAAGACAGATACAACTCAAAGTCTACGTCTTCGAAGAAAATGGCGTGACGGTTGTTCCCTCTTTGTACGACGTGCGCAGGAAACCCGGGGATAAAGAAACGAGGCTTTCTCGGCATGTGGAATCATCCTTGATCTAGCCTGACCGCGATCATAAAGTGTTGAAGAGACTACACAAACATCATAAAAGGGCTCTGCATAAAAGGACTCTGACCCCTTAATCTCTTTAATCTCGAAAGGGCTCTGACCCCTTAATCGTGTTATTGTCTCCTGGGATGTAATCTGGTGAGGCAACAGCCTGGCAAAATTGGTTGCTAATTGAGCAATCATCATGCCTGGTGCCGTTCATCGTAAAAAACACTCGGTTCGTCGCCGTATGCTTTAGTTGGGCGAGCACACTTTCTACAATAACGTGCTTACACAGGACCATGGGTGCAAGGGGAAACTCTCATGCGACTGACAGCGCTCTCGCTGGCGCATCCAGCGGCCGTGATGGTCGCGGTTTCTCTCGTCCTGCTGTTTGGCCTGGCGAGTCTGACACGACTCCCGATACAGCTATTTCCCGATATTGAAAACCCCCGGATTGTTGTTGAAACGCGGTGGCGGGCGGCTTCACCGCGAGAAATCGAATCGGAAATCATTGAGCCGATAGAAGCGGTACTGCGCGGGCTCCCTGGTGTGAAAGAGATGGTCGCCAGAGCCAGCCGGGGTAGAGCGCTGATCGATCTGGAATTTGGCCTGGAAACCGACATGCAGCGCACGCTTGTCGAGGTGATTTCCCGCATGAATCGGCTGGATCCGCTACCACGGGATGCGACCCAGCCCCTGATCATGCTCGGTGGCGAAGACGGAGACCGACCGGCTCTGACGTATTTTTTCCTGCAGTTGCTGCCCGGCACACCCGGCCAGGTTGGTGACTATCTACCCTTCATCGAAGATACGATTCGGCCAGCCATTGAAACCGTGCAAGGTGTCGCCAGGGTCAGTGCTAGCGAACGAAACTCGGAAGAGGTGCTGGAAATTTTGTTTGATCCCTTCCGCGCCGCGCAGTTAGGCATTGACCTGCCCGGCACCGCAGCACGTCTGGGTAGGGCAAACGATGTGAGCGGCGGTGTCGTGGAAGTGGGCAGGCGCCAGTACACCCTGCGCTTTACCGGCCGCTACGAGCCCAGTGAACTGTCGGAGTTTGTGCTGGATTGGCGCAACGGCCGGCCCATCAAGTTAGGTGATATCGCAGACATCAGCGTCACTCGTGGCGATCACGTGTTGGCAACCACCCAAAACGGCAACCCCGCCATAGGCGTCCGTATTGAAAAGGAGAGTGGTGCGAATGCGCTGCAGGCGCTGAACGATGTGAAAGCCGTGGTTGAAGAATTAAACGCCGGTGAGCTGAAAGCGCGCGGACTGGTGATGGCGCAGTCCTTCGATGCCACTGTATTTATTTATCGGGCCATCTCATTGGTATCTGGCAATATCGTGCTAGGCATCTTTCTAGCGGTGGGCGTGCTGTGGTGGTTTTTAAGGCGCCTGCGCGCCACCTTGATTATCGCGATGGCGATACCAATCTCGCTACTGGCCACATTTATTGTGCTCAGCGCCGCCGGGCGTACGCTCAATGTCATTTCACTGGCGGGGATGGCCTTTGCCGTCGGCATGGTGCTGGATGCTGCCATAGTTGTGCTGGAAAATATCGTCAGGCTGCGCGAAAAGGGCAGCGCTCCCGATGAGGCGTCACTGGAAGGTGCACATCAGGTGGGGAGCGCGCTGTTGGCCTCCACTGCAACCACGGTGGCGATATTTCTGCCGGTGCTGTTCATGCGGGAGGTAGAGGGGCAATTGTTTGCCGATCTGGCGATCACCATTGCTATCGGTGTGGTGGTATCAACCATCGTCGCGGTGAGCATCATTCCACTGGCTGCCCGGTTCTGGCTTAAAGAAGCTAGCTTGCGTGATCACAATGCCGCACTCTGGAAGCGGATCACCGCATCAATCATGCGCCTGACGAGTTCTCCTCAAAAACGCTGGAGCATCGTGGCGGGCATGGTCAGCATACCCCTGCTACTCAGCGCGCTATTGCTCCCGGAGCTCGACTACCTGCCGCCCGTCAAGCGCGACGCTGTGGACGCCTATTTCTGGTTTCCGCCTGGCGCGGGTGAGCAAACTATCGCCGATGAGTATTTAGGGATACTTGACGAGCGCATGGCGCCTTTTATGACCGGAGAGCGCGAGCCCGCCCTGAAAAACTACTACCTTCTCAATTGGCCGGGCGGCGGCACCATGGGCGCGCGCGTGCTCGAACAGAGTCGCGTGAAAGAGCTGGAGACGATCATTCGTACGGAAATTTTTGCCGATTTGCCCGATCTGAATCACTATGCCTCCCAGGGCAACCTGTTCTCCGGATTTGGCGGTGATCGGCTGATCAAGCTCCATCTTCAATCAAACGATAGAGCGGCACTCAGCGAGGCTGTGCAGCGAGCAGACAGCCTGTTGGCGGATGCCTTGCCTGGCGTGGGCGTGGTAACACGCCCCGCTCTGGAACAAGCCGAGCCGGAGCTCGAGCTGGCCCCCAATGATCGCAGAATAGCCGAGGCCGGCTGGAATCGATCCGATGTTGGAGTGTTGGTTAGAGCGCTGGGCGAGGGCCAATACGTGGGCGAGCACTTTAATGGTCAGAAACGTATGGATATTATCCTGCGCGCCGAGCGCTGGGACTCGCCGGAAAAACTGGGGTCTATGCCAGTGGCGACTCATAGCGGCGCGCTATTGCCATTGTCGGAACTGGTGGACATTCGCCGCACAGTAGGCCCCGATCAGCTGGTCAGACTGGACAGTCGGCGCACCGTATCGCTGGATATTTACCCGCGGGATGGGGAATCACTGGAGCATACACTGGCTGTCATTGAAGCGGAGGTGGCGCCACAGCTCACTGAAATATTGCCCTCCGATGGCAACATCGTCTACGGCGGGAGCGCCAATGCGCTGACCAGGGCGATCAAGGCGATAGCCGGCAATTTCGGCCTCGCGCTGGTCGTCTTGTTCTTGCTGATGGCAGCGCTGTTTCGCTCACCCCGCGACAGCGCGATGGTGGTGCTTGCCATGCCGCTGGCCATGGTGGGTGGCGTGATCGCGCTGCGTCTACTGAATCTGGTCACGTTTCAGCCCCTGGATTTGCTGACCATGATCGGCTTTATTATTCTTCTGGGCCTGGTGGTCAACAACGCCATCCTGCTCGTGCACCAGACACGCCACGCGGAGCGTGAAGGCAGTGCGCGGGAATCGGCGGTGGAGCAGGCCTTGATGACCCGTCTTCGACCGATTTTTATGAGCACGCTGACCAGTATTTTTGGTATGTTGCCGCTGCTACTGTTGCCCGGCGCAGGCAGCGTGATCTATCGCGGTCTGGCGGCAGTGATCGTGGGCGGTATGTGCGTCAGCACGCTGTTTACTCTGATCCTGCTACCCTGCTTACTGCGCATGGGCGAAAATCAGGTCAGAGGGAGCGGCGAGGCCAGTCCTCAGCCACTCAAATCGGTTGCCTGAGCGTTCTCGGGAGAAGCAGGTGATGAGATTACAAGGCGCACTCGCTCCACTTGTTGCGCTACTGATACCGATCGCAGCGCCACTGACCGCTGCGGAGATGGAGCCGGCGATAGTTGAGGTGGCCACAGTGACTCGCGGCGACAGCAGTTCCATTTTGCGGTTGCCCGGCACTGTCACAAGCCTGCAGGACGCGCAGATTTCTGCAGAGGTCACTGGCCGCCTGACCTGGGTGGCGGAGGTCGGTGAACCCATCGCCAAAGGCGGGGTCATGGCGACGCTCGACGATCATCTGCTGCAACTGCAGCTGCGCGATGATGCGGCAGAAATCGCGCGGCTGTCCGCCGATATCGATTACAACGAGCGGCAAATCGCGCGCCTGCAGCGATTGGCCGAACAAAACAACACCTCTCAATCTGGCCTGGAAGAGGTGCAATCCAGGCACGAGATGCTGCTGCAGGAAAAGCGCATTGCTGAGGTCGCGCGAGATCGCACTCTCTACGACCTGAGTCGGACTCGTGTGGAGGCACCATTTTCCGGTGTGGTGGTAAGCCGCGAGGCTAATGTGGGTGAATACAAGGAGACCGGTGATCCGCTGCTGCGGTTGGTCAATACCGAGTCACTGGAAATCAGCGTCAATGCCCCCTTGCGCACAGCGCGCTTCAACCCGGCCAAAAGCCAGGTCACAGTAGAGGGTAATGACCACAGTGTCACTACCGAGATTCGGGCTTTGATCCCGGTAGGAGATGCGCTTTCGCGCATGATGGAGTTTCGGCTGCAACTGGAACCCGGACACTGGCAAATCGGTGAGGCGGTTACGGTGATGTTGTTAGATAGCCCATCCGTGGACAGCCTCAGTGTCCCCAGAGATGCCCTGGTGCTGCGCGATGATGAGGTCTTCATCTATACCGTGTCTGCGGATAATCGCGCGATCAAGGTGCCTGTCACCACCCGAGCTGGGCAGGGCAGTCGAATCAGTATCGATGGCGCTATTGAGCCCGGGGCTCTGGTCGTTATTAGGGGGGCAGAGCGATTGCAGGATGGCCAGGTGGTTAGGATCCGTTCGCGCCAGGAAGAAAACACCACGGCGGGTGTTTAAGGGGTCGGTGTTTAAGGGGTCAGAGCCCTTTTTGAGACTTGCTAGGCCTGCCCCGCATCGGCTGACCCGTCTTCATCGAAAGTGTGCGGTCACACAGCGCTCTTTTTTTTGCAACGCTCCTCATCATTGCAACCAAGGCGTTACCTGCAGATGTGTATGGTTTTTCACAAGGACGCAATTGTGAATCTCGCAACAATAGCGGTCTCTCGCCTGGGCCAGTAAAGATAGATACACCTCAAAGTCTACGTCTTCAAAGAAAATGGCGTGACGGTTATTGCCTCTTTGTGCGACGTGCGCAGGAAATCCGGAGATAAAGAAACGAGGCTTTCTCGGCGTGCGGAATCACCCTTGATCTAGCCTGACCACGATCAAAAAGTGTTGAAGACACTACACAAACATCAAAAAAGGGCTCTGACCCCTTAATCTCGTTAAGATCAATGTCGAAGCGGCGAGGCAAGCGGTTTTGACTCCCAGGCCTATAGCTGTCCACGTATCTCGCGGCACCAGTTCCGCCGTGACCTCAGGAGATTTTCGGCAGCTACAGATATGTGTTAGAAGTCTGATAGCAACGCCAATTAGCTATTTGCCAAGCGCCCCTACATTTCGCCACACGCATAATGATAGGAAAAAACTACTATTCGTGTTGAGGAAAGGTCAGCACCTCAGCCATGATTCACCCACAGTATCGTCAATTTTCTTTACAGAGCCACCATCACGCGGCAGGCGAAATCGCATTTGGTTTCTCTAAGCCTATGATTATATTGATGTATCGGCGGAGGTGGCATAGAGATTGCAGTTCGCTGCAGGCTCGAAGATCAATTCATGGAGAAGAACTATGTGGCTATTGGACGGCTCGGTTAGGAGATCACTTTTCGCTGTTTGTCTGATTACATTTGGCTTGTCCGGCCCCGCAAGCGCCGCTTTTATATACAGCGTAGATGATGGGGCAGGAGAGAGTAGTCTGGCTCTTGGAGGCGCTCGCAATATTTGGCTCAACGCCTTTCAAGCTGTCGCCGGTGGCGAGATTATTTCCAGCATTGATATCGCCTTTGGTGCTACAGACCAAGATTCTGAGGTCAACGGCGACCCAATTACAGTCTATCTGTGGAGCGATCCAAACAATGATGGTGACCCGCGAGATGCAATACTGGAAACAAGTATCGCCGGTGTTACGGCAAATATTCATACAAACATCTTTAATAACTTTGCTGTACCCAGTTCACCGACATTCGGTGTAGGCGACTGGTTTTTTGTCGGCTTCGGTTGGTTGCCGAGTGGTAGCGGAGCAGGTTTCCTTGTGAATCGGGACACCAGCCCATCAGCCGGCGCGAGTTGGGTATTCGGAGGTGCTTTAACAGATCCAAATAATCTTGGCGCGGGAGTCGACGGCATAGACAACTTCTCACCCCAGGATCTGGATAATATCGCCCTGGGAGGCAATTTCTTAATCAGGGCGAACGGTCGTGCGGCAGACGTGAGCCAGGTACCCCTACCCGCTACTGTGTTGTTGTTTGGGCTTGGCTTGGCAGGTCTTGGGTGGTCACGTTCCACTAAGACTACAAAGAGCTAGTCCACCGATGGGCCCGTATCTTGCGGGCCCTATTTGCCTCCGGCGCTCCGTTTAGTCTGTGTTCAACCCCAGACAGCTAACGCTGTTCAAAACAAGCTAAAAACAGAATGGGGCAAGCGCCGATACAGGAATATCTCGGCCGACTCTCACCCGAACTGCCATAGCATCAGGTATAACACCAACACTGATACCATCAGCACACTCTGTGACTACCTTGAGATTGAGCCAGGAGAACTGCTCAAAAAAGTGTGATGCGCAAAGGGCGTGAATACCTTCCCCGAGAGCAATCCGTATCCCCCTATTAGAATCGCACTATCAAGGTAACGTACTGTGGCCGAGTCTGTATCGGGAAGAGGAAGATCAACTTTCGCAGAGATTTGGCGGGTCAGCATGTAGAGGTGCGGGAAGTGGCTGACAAGATATGACAGGTCAGTTTTACGGACTATGATCTGTGCTACTTTGACAAAGATGAAAACAGGGTAGAGCCAGTGGGGCATAACTCCTTTGATCCAAGAGTTTTACCTACACGCTCGGCGGCCCGCGCTTCGGAATAAACTGCTACCTATGTGTCGAGAATGCACCCAACAGAGATGGTAGCTACGGCTGGACTTGAACCAGCGACCCCAGCATTATGAATGCTGTGCTCTAACCAGCTGAGCTACGTAGCCACACAAGGTGAGACACAGGTGGTGTCTCGAGAGGCGCGAATTCTCCAGAATTTGCGGTTTCAAGTCAAGATTGCGCCTAATTTGTATCGGGGCGCGAACTTTCGTAGTGTGCGCCAGTCCCACAACCATGACTCTGCGAATATGGTTGCTAACGATCTGCTTTTGCTCCCTCTCTGTGAATGCCGAACAGGTGTTTCGATCAGATGCGATGCAGGCGACGGTACTGGAGCTGTATACATCGGAGGGTTGCAGCTCTTGCCCACCGGCTGACCGTTGGTTTACGACCCTGGTGGAGCACCCGCAGCTTTGGCAGGGGTTGATCCCCATTGCCTTTCACGTGGACTATTGGAACTACCTCGGCTGGGAAGATCGCTTTGCATCCGCTGCCTACAGCCAACGCCAGCGCGCCTACTATCGTCAGGGCAGTACTCAGGGCGTCTACACTCCGGGAATGATGGCCGCGGGCAGAGAGTGGCACAACTGGCGCCGCCTACAAGATGCACCGATCTCAACGCAGGAGGTTGGTGTGTTGGAGTTGCGAGATAATGGTTTGGTATTTTCAGCGCGGTATACCCCTGCCCATCCGCAACCTCGGTCTGAATTTCAACTGCATGTGGCGGTGCTCGGTTTTGGTCTCACCACGCCAGTAAAAAGAGGCGAGAACCGGGGGCGAGATCTGAGCCACGATTTCGTCGTGCTCTCCCATGATGTCTATTCTGATAGTGGTCTACAGTGGACCGGAGATATTCCGATATCGCCGTATGAAAGCGAAGCTGAGCGGCTCGCGCTGGTGGCTTGGGTCAGCGACAGGCAGCGGTTGGGGCCCATACAGGCAACTGGGGGATGGCGGACGCCTGGAACTTGACGGCGTGTTTTGGACAGCGTGGTCAGACTTGGCGTTATCCAGTACAACAGAGTCTCTTTGACTCTCGACCAGTTTCGCTTATCAAGGTGCGAATTAGAAACACGCGGCTGCGTGCGGCCAGTCGATACGCAGCAAGGGTTCCATTGGCTAATGTGATCTGAGTAGGGTGTATGTCGTGAATCCCATAAGTAAACTCAGATTGACTCTGGCCTGCGTTGCAGCTTGCTGTCTGTGCTAGTGCTCGGGTTCTAGGGCTGGCCTTGGCTACGGGCCTCGTTCATGATGGCATAGCCGTCGCCGCAGCTGACCAAGGAGCAAGGTCCCGATGCAAACCACTAAGCCTGTCTACTCTTTAAGCCTGAGATTACTTAGCGTTGGGCTCATAGCATTACTGTGCGCGTGTGCGACGCCCAGGCCGGATCCACTTCCCGTACCTCCGGCGCCATCGAAAACACAGCAGGTCACCATTGCCATGTTGGGTGCGACGGGGCTGGCAGGCAGCTATATTCTCAATCAGGCGCTCGCCCAGGGCTACAACGTGCGCGTGCTGGCGCGCACGCCTTCAAAGCTTGAGCGTTACGCGGGGCGCATCGCGGTCGTGAAGGGCGACGCTCGCGATAGTGAGACCATTGCCGAATTATTGCGTGGCGCTGATGTCGTTGTGAGCGCGTTGGGTCCGGTAAAAGCCGATGGCGATGGCGCCAAGATGATTAATTCAAGCGTGACGGCGGATATCATTCGGCAGATGCCAGACTTTGGGATTGAGCGCTACATTATGGTGTCTGGCGCGGCTGTGTTGATGCCGGGCGACGACCGAGACGCGTCTGGCTGGCTAATGCGCGAGTTGGTGCAGCTGCGTCTGCGTAGTGAGCTCGTTGATAAGCAGGCGGAATACGAAGAGCTTGCGCAAAGCTCAGTGGATTGGACCTTGGTGCGCTGCCCCCTGATCGAACCGGAACCTTTTGCGGCGGCGCCAATAGTATCACTGACAACGCCGCCGGCCTGGTCGGTTCGGGCGGGGGATTTGGCCTACTTTGTTGTTGAGCAGATCGAGTCAGATGAATACGTTCGTAAGGGGCCTATGGTGGGCAGTCGTTAACCGTTAACTTTTAATTGGTAGTTGGCCACTCAGACGTTAAAGCGGAAGTGAATAACATCGCCATCCTCGACGATGTAGTCCTTACCCTCAAGGCGCCAGCGCCCGGCGTCCTTCGCACCTTGCTCGCCTTTGTATTGAATAAAATCATCGTAGCCAATGACCTCAGCCCTAATAAAACCTTTTTGAAAGTCCGTGTGGATGACACCCGCGGCTTCAGGGGCGGTAGCGCCGATCTTCACGGTCCAGGCTCGCACTTCTTTTTCGCCGGCTGTGAAGTAGGTCTGTAGACCGAGCAAGTCGTAGCCGGTACGAATCACCTTGTTCAGGCCGGGCTCAGTCATGCCGAGGTCAGTCAAAAACTCTTCGCGCTCTTCGTCGTCCAATTCAACAATTTCTGACTCCAACTTATTGCAGATGGCGACGAGTTTAGCGCCCTCCTGCTGTGCAATGTCGCGCACCACATCTAAATGAGGATTGTCTTCAAAACCGTCCTCATCGACATTAGCTACATACATGGTCGGTTTATTGGTCAGCATGAATAGCTGTCTCACCAGAGCTTGCTCGTTCTCATCAAGGCTGAGAGCGCGCACGGGTAGAGCCTCGTTTAGATGCGGCAGCAGCTTGTTTTCTAGTAGGGCTTTCATAGCGATGGCCTCTTTGTCGCCCCCCTTTGCGGTACGCGTGACTTTTTGCAGCTGCTTTTCACAGCTCTCAAGATCCGCCAGCGCCAATTCTGTATTGATGACTTCGATATCGGCTTTGGGATCGATCCGGTTGGCAACGTGCACGACGTTTTCATCCTCAAAGCAGCGCACCACATGAGCGATGGCATCGGTTTCGCGGATGTTGGCTAGAAATTGGTTGCCTAAACCCTCGCCCTTGGAAGCGCCTGCCACCAGGCCCGCGATGTCGACAAATTCCATGGTGGTTGCGATCTCGCGCTCGGGCTTCACCAACTCGACGATCAGGTTTTGGCGTGGGTCCGGCACGGGTACTACCCCGGCGTTGGGTTCGATGGTACAGAAGGGAAAATTCTCGGCATCAATACCCGCTTGGGTGAGTGCGTTGAACAGCGTGGACTTACCGACGTTGGGTAGACCAACGATGCCGCATTTAAAACCCATGTTCGTATCCTGTACTAGGTTTGTGGTTTAAGGCTGGGCGCCCCTGTGCCGGGCGCCCCTGTGCCGGGCGCCCCATTGCCGGGCGCCCCATTAAAGCTATGTAGCTGGGTCATAGCTTTAGTGAGCTCACCCGCCAGCACCATTGGAAGCGTTGCGATAGCTTCGTCGATGCAGGCCTCTATCGCGGCTCTTTCGTCTGCAGACGGAGCGCTAAGTACATGGCCAGTCACGCGCGAAGCGTGTCCGGGGTGTCCGATGCCCAAACGCAGGCGATAAAAATCTTGTCGATTTCCCAGGGCCGGAACGATGTTGCGCAGGCCGTTGTGGCCCCCGTGACCGCCGGCGAATTTCCATTTCGCCGTTCCTGCAGGTAAATCAAGCTCGTCGTGGGCAATCAGTAAGTTCTCAGGAGCAAACTTATAAAATTGCGCCATAGCAGCGACGGATTTACCGCTTAGATTCATAAAGGTTTTGGGAATTAACAGCCTCAGATCGCAATCGGCAAATGTCAGTCTGCCTGTAAAACCAAAAAACTTGGACTCTTCCTGCAGTGCAACGCTGTTGCGTCTTGCGAGCGCTTCGACAAACTCGGCGCCCGCATTGTGTCTGGTGCCGGCGTGTTCCTTGCCGGGATTGCCAAGGCCAACGATCAGTTTAATTGCAGCCACTGTCAGTGTACCGCCCAGTCAGTGAAGACGGCTTGGCCCACTTTGAGCCAAGCCGTCGGCAGAGAAAAAGCTAGTCTTCGCTATCGCCGGCAGCAGCTTCGCCGTCCGTATCAGCTGCATCTTCTTCACCTTCGGCTGCAGCATCTTCTTCGTCGGCATCAGAACCGCCCTTGGGTGCGATAATGGAAGCGACTGCCAGGTCGTGATCTTCACCAAGCGCGAGCGCTACGGACACCACACCCTCGGGCAAAGCAATGTCAGACAGGTGAATGATTTCACCAATCTTGACTTCCAGCATGTCCACTTCAACGTATTCGGGGATATCTTTCGGCAGACACTGGACCTCGATGTCTGTTTCCTGGTGCTGAATGATGCCGCCCTCAGTCTTGACGCCGTAGGACTTCTCTTCATTGATGAAGTGAATGGGTACGCTAAGTTTGATTGCCTTGTTTTCATTAACACGCAAAAAATCCGCGTGCATCACGATCTCTTTCGCCGGATGTCGCTGCAGATCTTTGAGAATAGCTTGTTGCTTGTCCTTGCCAACGTTTATGGTCAGAACGTGTGAGTAAAACGCCTCATTCTCCAGCGCTTTCTCCAGGTCTTTTCGAACCAACGTTAGGGGTTGGGGGTCTTTGTCACCGCCGTAAATAATAGCGGGTATTTGATCTGCGAGACGACGCAGGCGGCGGCTCGCACCTTTCCCCTTGTCCTCTCGCACTTCTGCGTCTAGCTCAAACTGGTCAGACATTGTCGTGACTCCTTTGAAATAACACCATCGTACCTGCGACCGGCACGGTGATGGGTTGTTGAATACGCTACTCTTATTCGAATAGCGCGCTTATCGATTCTTCATTGGCCACTCGCCGCATGGATTCTGCTAGCAATCCAGCGATAGTGAGCTGGCGAATCTTCTCGATTTTTTGTGCCTCTTCACTTAGAGGGATAGTATCCGTAACGACGAGCTCATCCATTTTTGATCCCTGTATATTCGCCAGGGCTTTGCCGGACAGCACGGCGTGAGTGCAGTAAGCAACAACCTTTGATGCACCGCGGTCCTTAAGCGCGTCAGCGGCTTTGCAGATTGTGCCTGCCGTATCAACCATGTCGTCTACCAGCAGGCAGGTCCTGCCCTCAACCTCGCCAATCAGGTTCATCACCTGGGATTCACCCGCCTGCGGGCGCCGCTTGTCGATAATTGCCAGGTCGGCTTCATCTAGTTGTTTCGCGATTGCTCTGGCGCGCACCACGCCCCCAATATCCGGAGATACCACCATCAGATTGTCATATTGGCAGGCCTGGATATCGTCATTGAGCACAGGCGAACCGTAAATATTGTCCACCGCGCAGGTAAAAAAGCCCTGTATCTGCTCCGCATGTAAATCGACGGTGAGTACACGATCCACGCCTACTGTCACCATCATGTCGGCAACGACTTTGGCAGTAATGGGCACTCTGGCTGATCGCACTCGACGGTCTTGCCTGGCATAGCCGAAATAGGGGACGACAGCGGTAATACGTGATGCTGAAGCCCTGCGTAAGGCATCAATCATCACAATCAGTTCCATTAAATTGTCGTTGGTCGGTGCACAGGTGGACTGCAAAACAAACACGTCTTTACCGCGCACGTTTTCATTCAATTCGACGGCGACCTCGCCGTCGCTGAATTTACCGACATCGGCTTTGCCCAGCGATAAATAGAGCCGGCTGGCGACTTTCTGTGCGAGACCCGGGTTGGCATTACCCGAGAAGACCATCATTTTTGTGGACACGGTCGCTACCTGTTGACTGGTGTGTGCAAGCCTTCTAACTGTTCAGCTTTTGCTACCCTCGCGCAGCGAAGCTGGAGCTGTTTATGTGGCTGGGGTGGGAGGATTCGAACCTCCGAATGCCAGGATCAAAACCTGGTGCCTTGCCGCTTGGCGACACCCCAAGAAATCGTTTGGCTTATTCGGTCATAAGCGACACTATCACCGGTGATACATTTAGCCCTTTGGCCGTTACACCGCGCCAGTCGTCTGGCATTTGCTGCAAGATGTACCGAGCATCTGATTCGGTTTCAACACTTGCGAAAACGCTTGAACCGCTGCCGGTTAGTCTGGCTTCGGCGAAGCGGTTAAGCCAAGTCAGCGCCGCGTCGACGTCCGGATAAAGCCGTCTAACGAGGTCCTGAAAATCGTTACGGGTGGACCCCTCAAAAAAGGCCGACATTTTGATGGGAGAGGTGTTTCGTGTCAATTCTATGTGGGAAAAAATTTGGCCAGTATTGACGTGGCAAAAAGGCGAAATAATCACATACCAGCGGGGTGCCAAGTCTACCGGTGTCAGTATTTCACCGATCCCCTCTGCCCATGCTGTTCGTCCGCCAACAAAGATGGGAACGTCGGCTCCCAATTGCGCCCCGATCTCTTGCAGTTCTTCTGGTGAGTTACCGCAATTCCAAAGTTGATTGAGTGCCAGCAAGGTTGTCGCAGCATTTGAGCTGCCACCGCCCAGGCCTGCGCCAGATGGAATCCGTTTTTCGATCGTAATCGCGACGCCATTCTCTGATGACGACTGCAGTGCGATTGCGGCGCGGTAGATGAGATTATCCTGATCGGGAACACTGTGGGCCATTCCTTGCAGTGTGATTGCGCCCGTTTGATTGGTGTCAAAGGTGAGCACATCGCCCCAGTCGACAAGCTGAAAAAGCGTCTGCAGTTCATGGTAACCATCGCTGCGACGAGCTGTGATGTGTAGGAACAGATTCAGCTTGGCCGGCGAGAGCAGCGTCAGAGCGGCTGACATTAGTCTGTTGGCAGTTGCCAGCTGCGGATAATGACGTTCACCGTGGTATCGCCGCGCTGAATCCGCATCCGAGTAGGCAGGCTAAAATCGCCAAAGGTAGCGTACGCCTGATAGTCGATCTCCCAATCATCCTGCGTGAGCTTGCTCAGCATGGCGCTGTTGGCATCGAGCTGCAGTTCCTCGACGTCGAGATCGGGTGCCGGGAGCCCTTTAATCCAATCTGGCAATGCCATCAAAGGAAAGTCCCAGCCCGTCTCCCGCTCTAACCAGGTGGTGTCTTGTAAGTCCCAGTTGGTAACGGCGTTGCCCTGTCTGATTTCGAGGCTCTGACCGTCGCTGTAAAAGCTGGTGGCTGCTGCGCCTAAGGGGCCACTGAGCTGCAGGCGACTTATCACACCGGTCTGGCGCCAGCTCATGGAAGCCGATTGCGATTGGTCGGGGGTTCGCAGTGCCAGTTTGCCATCGGCCCGCCATATGGTGAGCGCTTCGAGCTGTTGTTTGTGCGCCTTCCAACCGAGACTCTCGGTTTGTAGGGATGGCTGACTGACACAAGCAGACAGCATGAGCGCGAGCATCGCGGTGATTACCGCTGCAGGCAATCGCACTAGGGCGTGATCTCTTCTTGCTCAGGCGCGGCTTTCGGCAGATCAAAATCCAGACTTGTCACCTGCAGTCGCTCCAGCGTTTCGACGAGAACAGGATTGGCGGGATCCTTCGATAGGGCTCCCTGCCAAACGAGGAGTGCGTTGTCGATATCACCCGTTACCCAAAGCACTTCTCCGAGGTGAGCTGCGACTTCTGGATCGGGGAAGGCCGCGTAGGCGCGGGTAAGATAATCGAGCGCTTCCTCATTGCGATTCAGGCGATACAGCACCCATCCCATACTATCCAGGATGGCTGGCTCCTCCGGTTCCAGAGCGAGCGCTTTTGCGATCAAATCATAGGCTTCATCAAAGCGCTGCGTGCGATTCGCCAGGGTATAGCCAAGGGCGTTGAGTGCCGTCGCGTTGTCGGGGTCCAGATCAAGTATGGCCCGCAAGTCCGTTTCCATCTCTGTGAGATCGTCGCGCTGTTCGGCCAACATGGCGCGAGCGTAGCGCAGGGAACTCGCGTCCGGAAACTGGCCTAATGCCTCACTTAAAACCGCTTCCGCTGCGTTCAATTCCTCGCCGCGCGTTAGCAGGTCGGCCTGAATGCTGTAAAGCTGCTCGATTTTTGCCGGATGCCTTGTCCTGACATCATCGAACCAGGCGTTGTTGTCATCAATCCGACCCTCGCCGATGAGGATCATGCTGGCCCGACTGGTTGCAACCAGTAGCTCTCTGCCGGAGTCGACCTGCTTGTATTCTCTTAGCGCCGCATCCACATCACCCTCTTCCTCCGCGAATCGCCCGAGATAGTAGTGTGCTTCATCCACGTGTTGCTGAAGGGCCAGTAGTTGACGCAGGTACGCTTTTGCAGCTTCTGCGTCGCCCGTTTCTCGATTAACAAGCGCTAGTGATAACAGAAGTTCGCCATCGCGCGGTGATTGCTCCGAGAGCAGTTCGAACTGCGTTTGTGCCGCCCGCATATCTGTGGCGGTTAGTAGCCGTGCGTACTGCAGACGAATCTGGGTATCCTCTGGATTATCTTGGAGTATGCGCTCTAATCGGGCATAGGGTTTCGGTGCATTTTGGGCGATCAGAATGCGCGCTTCTAAGAGCGCGGCCTGGCTCTGATTTGGCTCCAGCTCAAATAGTTGTTCCAATGCGACTAGTGCAGCGTCGAGATCTTCTTGCTCGGCTTTGACCATCGCCTGGGTCAACAGGAGTTGTACATTGGTGGTGAGTTCCAGCGCCAGAGCATCTATCCCCTGAATCAGCGCAGCTTGCTGCTCGACGCTTAACTCATCGAAGCCGCTCAGCAGCGCGGGGAAATTCACGGTTTCACCGGCTCTGGCAATCCTTGCCATATGAGGCAGTGCCTCCGTCGCCCGACCGCGCCGAATGAGCAGGATGGACAGCGTATTGTTAGCTTCAATACTGTCCGGCTCCAGTTCTACCCATAACTGCACCGACTCCAAGGCGGCGGGTTCGTTCGCCATAAATTGCGCAAGGTGTGTGGTATGTGCGCTCACTCCGGGATCGCGCAGCGTGGGTGCCTGGGCCATGTATTGCTGTAACGCCACGTCGTACTCGCGACGTCTGAGCGCGAACTCGGCCAGCAACAAGGGATAGACACTGTCATCCGGAAAGGGTCGCTCCGGCGGCTCAACTTTGGCCACAGGTGCTGCAGGTGCAGGCTTGACGGGTGTTACGTCGGCCGTTTTTTGCGGTTCGGTTGCGCAGCCGATGAGTACGGAGCACGCCAAACCGGCGGTGAGTAAGCGATACATGGTACGGTACAGCGCATAGGTCTCGCGGAAATACACGCCCTATGATGACATATACCGGCCTTGAAACCCACAGCACGGCCCAGGCCTGTCTCTGGAGGCGTCAGCTTTGCTTGACATTAGCACTGTCATTTAATCGCTAACTTGTTAAAATCCGAGGCAAATTGCCGGAAAAGTGGCGAGACGTCTACCGTTTAAGAATCAATAAGCGTCAAACAGGGTTAAACGGTTGCGAAAAGCTGCTTCCTGTCGAGAAGCCAAATTGTCATGAAGTTGATAGCGCTGGGTATAAACCACAACTCTGCAGCCGTTGAGGTGCGAGAACGGGTGGCTTTTGCGCCCGAGCAGGTTGTTGAAGCGCTAGACGACGCCTGTGTCCAGGCACAGGTCGACGAGGTCGTCATATTATCGACCTGCAATCGAACTGAGCTTTATGCGATCGTGCCCGAAAACAACAGTATGTCGGACAAGGCCGCGCAACTGATTGACTGGATGGCCAACTATCATCACCTGTCCGCGGCAGAAATCAGGGAATCGGCCTACCACTTCGAGGCCGAGCTGGCACTACAGCATATTATTCAGGTCGCTAGCGGTCTGGATTCCATGGTGCTTGGCGAACCTCAAATATTTGGCCAACTCAAGTCGGCCTACGCGGTGGCGAGTGAAGCCGGCACTGTGGGTAGCGAACTTGGTCGCCTGTTTCCGCGCGTATTCTCCGTCGCCAAGCGTGTGCGAACCGATACAGCCATTGGTGAAAACCCAGTCTCTGTAGCCTATGCTGCTGTTGATCTAGCTCGCCATATCTTTGCCGATCTCAAGAGCTGTAACGCGCTGCTAGTAGGCGCGGGTGAAACCGTGGAACTGGTCGCCCGGCATCTCATCGATGCAGGCGTCAACCATATAGTGATTGCGAATCGCACCCTCGGGCGAGCACGGGAGCTGGCGCAGAAATTTAGCGCTGAAGCCGTGCTGTTGGCGGATATTCCAAGTCAGCTGCAAGACGCAGACATCGTTATCACGTCTACCGCAAGCCAGCTACCAATACTCGGTAAGGGTGCTGTAGAGGAGGCGGTCAAAGCACGCAGGCATAGACCGGTGCTAATGGTCGACATCGCGGTACCCCGTGATATTGAGCCGCAGGTTGGAGATTTGCGCGATATCTATCTTTACAGCGTCGATGATCTGCGCGAAATCGTAGAGCAGAACATGCTCAATCGCCACCAAGAGGCGAGAAAAGCCGATCAAATTATCAGTGAAGGTATTGCGCAATTCATGGAGGAAATTCGCAGCCTTGCATCACTGGATCTCGTTAAGGACTACCGCCAGATGGCAGAGCGAACGCGAGAGCTAGAGCTGCAGCGAGCACTTAGGGCGCTGTCTAGAGGGGAAGATCCACAGCAGATCGCCGCACAACTGGCCAGAGCGATCACCAACAAGCTCATTCATGCCCCGACTGCAGGCTTGCGTCAGGCGAGCGCAGAGGGCCGCCCGGATATACTTGCCCAGGCAAGAAAGCTCTTAGGTATTGAGTCTCGCATCCCGTCTACCGACGACGAAGACGACGCGCAAGAAAACGATGACTTCGATCTAAACCAAAGCCTCCCCGAGAAGCCCGGACAAACTCTGCAGTGAAAACCTCGTTGTTGCGTAAGCTGGAAACACTGACTGACCGGCACGAGGAGGTATCTGCGCTGCTCAGCGACAGCGATACTATTGCCGACCAGGATCGTTTTCGTAGCCTCTCTCGTGAATATGCTGAGCTAGAGGACGTGGTGCGCTGTTACACGGCCTACACCCAGGCCCAAAGCGATCTTGATGAGGCCAAGCAAATGCTGGACGATCAGGATCCAGATTTGCGCGAGATGGCCAAGGAAGAAATGGATTCCAGCGGTGAACGCATGGCGTCGCTGGAGCTTGAACTGCAGACCCTACTGTTACCGCGCGACCCCATGGATTCACACAACGTGTTTCTTGAAATTCGCGCTGGCACGGGGGGTGACGAGGCCGCAATATTCTCTGGCGATCTATTTCGCATGTATGCGCGTTATGCAGAAAACCAGGGTTGGAAAGTCGAGGTGCTTTCAGAACGTCCTGGTGAGCATGGCGGTTTCAAGGAAGTCATAACGCGCGTTGAAGGTAGGGATGTCTACGCGCATTTGAAGTTTGAGTCCGGCGCACATAGGGTACAGCGAGTGCCAGAAACAGAGTCGCAGGGACGAATACATACCTCAGCCTGTACCGTTGCGGTGATGCCCGAGCCTGATGAAATGGACGAGATCGAGATTAACAAGGCTGACCTGCGTATCGATACCTTCAGGGCCTCCGGTGCGGGTGGTCAGCACGTGAATAAAACGGATTCTGCAGTGCGACTGACTCATATCCCCAGCGGCATAGTTGTGGAATGTCAGGATGAGCGGTCGCAGCACAAGAATCGCGCCAGAGCAATGTCCCTGCTCCAGGCCAAGCTGGCAAGTAGTGCTCAGGATAAGGCGGCGGCTGAGCAGGCAGAACAGCGCCGAAATTTGGTTGGAACGGGCGATCGCTCGGACAGAATACGAACTTATAATTTCCCTCAGGGTCGGGTAACGGACCACCGCATTAATCTCACGTTATATAAGTTAACGGAAGTAATGGAAGGTGAGGTGGATGCAGTGATAGGTCCACTGCGTCAGGAGTACCAGGCCGATCTTCTGGCGGCCATGGGTGACTGATGACCACGGTGCAGGAATTGCTGCGCAGTGGCGACGATCTGCCAGGGGACAGCGCTAGACGCGATTGTGAAATCCTGCTCGGTCACTGCTTATCGCGCCCGCGTAGCTGGCTGTATGCCAGGCCTGAACATCCGGTTGATGCAAGCCAGGTGCAGCGCTATCTGGCGCTTCTAGAACAACGTCGGTCAGGGCAGCCCGTCGCGTATCTGCTTGGCAGACGGGAGTTTTGGTCTCTGTCTCTAATCGTTAATGAACACACACTGATACCGCGGCCCGAAACGGAGTTGCTAGTGCAATGGGCGCTTGAACTGCCTTTGCCCAATGATGCTAACGTGTTAGACATGGGTACCGGATCGGGTGCGATAGCCCTGGCATTGGCGACGGAGCGTACTCAATGGGACATATGGGCCGTGGATGTCAGTGCCGATGCCCTCGCAGTGGCAAGCAAAAATGCTCAAGAATTGCAGTTGCAACACGTCCATTTCCTACAGTCGCACTGGTACCGCGAGCTGTACGGTAAAAAGTTTGATCTGATTATAAGTAACCCACCTTATGTTGATCCACAGGACGAGCATTTGCTGGGCGGCGACATTCGTTTCGAACCTCGCAGCGCGCTGGTCGCAGAAGATGAAGGCATCGCCGATCTATCGGCGCTGATACACGATGCCAAGGCACACCTTGTGAGCGGTGGGTGGATGCTTTTAGAACATGGCTTTGAGCAAGCCGGCGCGGTTCGAGATTTGTTTCAGTCCGTGGCTATGGTTGATGTAACCACGCGTAGAGACTTAGCGGGTCATGAGCGTGCGACGGGAGCCATGCACCATGCTCACTGATGATCAACTTACGCGTTACAGTCGGCAGCTATTGCTCAATGACTTCGACATTGCCGGGCAGGAGCGCCTGCTGGCTTCGAGGGTCTTGATACTGGGCTTGGGTGGCCTGGGAAGTCCGGCCGCGCTGTATTTGGCCGCTGCTGGCGTGGGGCAGCTGATACTGGCTGATGGCGATGACGTCGATTTGAGCAATCTACAGCGGCAAATTGCCCATGGCGAACCCGATATCGGTATCAATAAAGCCGTCTCCGCAGCGGCGACCATCGCTTCCATAAACTCAGAGGTAGAGGTTGAGGTCATTCCACTGCGATTGGCAGAGCCGCAGCTGGCAGATATCGTGCAGCGAGTTGATCTGGTCATCGATGCTTCCGACAACTACCCGGCGCGGTTTGCTCTCAATCGTCTATGCATCTCTGCAGCGATACCGCTGGTCTCTGCGGCAGCGGTGAAGGCTGAAGGGCAGCTCAGCCTGTTTGATCCAGTGCGAGGCGGGCCCTGTTATCGTTGCATTTATCCAGACACTTCCGAAATGACGGCGTTGAGTTGCAGCGAAAGTGGCGTACTGGCACCGGTTGTTGGCGTGCTGGGCGCGCTGCAGGCGCTGGAGGCAATGAAGTATTTGACCGGCTATGGTGAGTCAACGCTAGGCCGACTGCTGCTGTTCGACCTTCGAAACATGCAAACACGCGAACTTCGCACCACCTATCGCATCGACTGTCCGGATTGTGCATCGCTGCGGCGTTAGCAAAGCAGTCATTGCGAACTGATCGCGCGAAGGCCATGGGCCTTCCCAAGCTGGGGAAAAACTTTTGGGCGGGACCGGTGTCACACTAGCGAGCTAACAAGGAAGAAAAAACCATGAGCACACTGGTAGGGTGGTACAACAACATTCACAGATCCGTTTTCGGCACGCTGCAACATCTTGACGGGCTGGGCCCGTTGGCTCTGCGCTTCTTTTTGGTGCCGGTATTTTGGATGGCTGGCAGCACCAAGATTGCTGGAATGGAAAATACGATCGAGTGGTTTGGTAATCCGGATTGGGGTTTGGGTTTGCCCTTTCCGTGGTTGATGGCGCATTTGGCTGCCTATACCGAGTATTACGGGGCCATTTTGCTGGCTCTGGGCCTGGCGACTCGATGGATATGTATTCCCTTGATTATCACCATGCTGGTCGCAATCTTTAGCGTGCATTGGGACAATGGCTGGGCGGCTATCGCTGACTCCAGTGCCCAGGACGTGGCCGTCCGATTGGGGGCTGCGAAAGACCTGTTACGTGAACATGGCAACTACGGCTGGCTTACAGAACGCGGTAATTTCGTCGTGCTGAACAATGGCATTGAGTTTGCTGTGACCTATCTGGTCATGTTATTCGCGCTGTTATTCACCGGTGGTGGACGCTACGTAAGCGTGGATTACTATCTGTCGCGTCGGTTTGCCAATCGCAGCTGACATTGTCGCGGGGTCGCAGGCGGTTTTTGCTGCGGCTGCTTAGTTCAACAGGAGTCGCCTGTTTTGTGCGGTCGGTGATAAACTAGCGCACTTTTTGAGCAGTCGCAGGGTAGAGTTGGTGATCAAGAATTTCGTCGGGCGTATCGCAGGCAGGCAGGGTGCGTCCAAGGAGAAGGCCCCCCCGCAGAACAGTTCGGTAGGCGCCTCGAAAGACAGTAGCGGCCAGAAATCCGCTACTGCTCAAACCTCGCCAGATACTGGGCCTAACGGTCAGAGCGGAAAACGCAGACGCAGACGTTCAAGAAAAAAAGCGAGCCATGCGCCCTGGTCAGTCGAGCAGTTTCAGGTAGACCCCAAAGAAGGGGAGACCCGATTTCACGATCTGGATTTGCGCGCTGAATTGATGCGTGCTATCGCGGATCTCAGCTTTCAGTACTGCTCGCCGATTCAGGCAAAGGTGTTGCCGCATACGCTGCAGGGCAACGACGCAATAGGCAAGGCTCAGACAGGAACGGGTAAAACAGCCGCCTTTCTGATTACTATTTTTAACGATTTACTGTGTCACCCCATCGAAGGAGAGCGATTTGTCGGCGAACCCCGGGCGCTGGTGATTGCGCCTACGAGAGAGCTGGTGATGCAGATAGCGCAGGATGCGGAAGACCTGGCAAGACACTGCGACCTGAAAATTGCAACGTTGATCGGCGGTATGGATTATCAAAAACAGCTAAATCGTCTGCATAACACCGTCATCGATCTAGTGGTGGCGACACCGGGTAGACTGCTGGACTTTATGAGTCGGCGAGACCTGTATCTGGATCATGTGGAAATCCTGGTTCTCGATGAGGCGGACCGGATGTTGGATATGGGTTTTATCCCACAGGTGAAACGCATCGTAAGGGCAACGCCACGCAAGGAGAATCGACAGACGCTGTTGTTTTCCGCCACATTTACTCAGGATATTATCAATTTGTCTCAGCAGTGGACCTATGAGCCGGTAACGATAGAGATTGAACCAGAGCATGTTGCAACCGACGCCGTTGATCAGAAAGTCTACCTGGTGAGCAGCGAACAGCGGTATCGGGTGTTGACGAATTTATTACGCAGTGAAGACGCCAGCAGCGTTATCGTCTTCGCCAATCGGCGCGACCAGGTCAGACGGCTCTACGAGAGACTACGCAAGTCAGGGATTGCCGCGGGGATACTGTCTGGCGAAATCGCGCAGGCAAAGCGAACCAGCACCCTCTCCCAGTTTAAGGCGGGCAAGATCAAAGTGCTTGTGGCTACCGATGTAGCGGGTCGAGGGATTCACGTGGAAGGCGTCAGCCATGTCGTGAATTACAATCTGCCCGAAGATCCTGAGGACTACGTGCATCGGATTGGTCGCACCGGGAGGGCCGGGGCAACCGGCGTATCGATTAGTTTTGCCAGTGAAGACGATGCCTTCTTGTTGCCCGATCTGGAAGCATTATTGGGCACCTCACTGGAATGCACGCATCCGCCAGAGGCGCTGCTGGTTTAGTAGCATTCAACTCGCGCCGCGCTTGACCGCCAACTCCTCACACCAGAGCAAGGTAGCGCCGACCACCGCCGCCGGTACAACAAAAAAATTCACAACCGGTATGCTGGTACACAGGGCAACCACACCGCCGAAACCCAAGCTGCTGATCCGTCTGGAGCGCACAGCCTCTTTGACGTCGGCAAAACTGAGCTGATGGTTATCCATAGGATAGTCTACGTACTGAATACTCATCATCCAGGCTCCGAGCAAAAACCAGAGTAGCGGAGCAGCAAAATTGATTACCGGTATGAACGAGAGAATAAGCACGAAAATAGCCATCGGTACGTAGTAGATCAGTTTCGATACTTCACGCACCATGCCGCGAGGTACTGCCATTAATGCGGCACCCAATCCTTCTAGTGACCCAACTTGTTTACCGGTGACCAACTCCTCCGCCTTCTCCGCCAATAGCGCGTTGAAAGGAGAGGCGATGATCAGTGCCACCGCGGTAAATAGGTAGCCGGTGACCAGTCCGATCGTTAGCCAAACGATGGGCCAGATGATCCATTTGATAAACTCTAACCATTCTGGAATTTTGCTGAGCCACTGATCGATGAGTGAGGATAGGTACCCCAGTCCAAAGTAAATCAGGCCGCCGAAAATAAGAATGTTAATAGCAAGCGGAACCATGACGAACAGCCGAAGGGAAGGGTGCTTTAGCATGGAGGCGCCGCGCCCTAGGTAGCGCGCTCCCCTGGCAAAATTACCTTGCATGCAATGACTCTCCTTCCCTCACGCCATAGCTGCGGCAAATGCATCGTGCTTCGTCGACTTCGCCATCAAGCGCTGCTAGCACTTCCTTATCGATTCGTGCAGCTCGACACCAGCAGTCGTGAGCGGGTGTGCCTGCCGCTATTGCACAGCCGTTCTCGGCACCACACAGCGGGCAATAACACGCAGTATCTGGAACTTGCGTCATTGTGATAAATCTAACTCGGCCAGTGTTTCGAGGGGCTATAATAGCGAACTCGCTGGAGGGTGTAAGTATGGGCGACGATAAAGAGCCGCAGTTTTTGGAAGAAATGGCCGACGTGGTACCGCTCAAACGAGAGCCGCGGGTATCTGCTCGAGGTAAGCCCGTATCTGATCGCGACACTTCGCAAGCATTGCGACGCGCGTCGGCAGAGCACGGCCCACAGACGGATCGCAATACCCTGACGGAAGACGACGTCGAGCCATTGGATGCCTGGTATGTGCTGGACTACAAGCGTGCGGGAGTTCAGAACGGCGTTTTTCGTAAATTGAAACAGGGGCGCTACGATGCCGAGGCAAGGCTGGACCTGCATCGTATGACGGTTAAGAAAGCCAGGAGAGAGCTTTTTGGGTTTCTCGAGGAAGCGGTAGAACTCGGTTTACGAACTGTGTTGATTCTGCACGGCAAAGGCCAGAGCGCAGTTGAGCAGGAACGTTGCTCCATACTCAAAGGCGCGACTGATAAGTGGCTGCGAGAGCTCGATGCTGTTCAGGCTTTTCACAGTGCGCAACCTCGCCACGGTGGTACCGGTGCGGTTTATGTTCTTTTGCGAAAGAGCGAAGCTAAAAAGCGGGAGAATCGAGAACGGTTTGCGAAAGGTCGCGTGCCACACAATCTAGACTGAAGAAAGACTCGTTATTTAGCACCGACTGCTTCCAGAATAGCGGCGTACTCACCGCCATGGCGGTGGGTCCGAATAATATCTAGCACGGAATCACCGTGTTTACCCCTGGCATTGACGTCGCGCCCCTCGTCCAAAAAGAAGCCCACGAACAATTCAAAATCCTCTGCCCGCATACTCTGGTAAGCCTTCAACAGCATGTGAAAGTTCTCATCACTGCCATCATGAGGTCTGAACTGCAGAAAACTTTTGACGTGGTCTTCAGTCCAGACCTCATCAAGTACCTTTTCTTTGTCTTTTTTCATGTATCAGTCCACCTGAGACAGCTTGGCTGCGAGCAGTTCGTTGACCATCTGAGGATTCGCCTGGCCTTTTGAGAGTTTCATGACCTGGCCGACAAAGAAGCCAATCAGCTTCTTGCGACGGTCAGGTTCTGCGGCACGATACTGCTCCACCTGGGAAGCATTATTGCTAATAACCTCATCTACCATTGCCGCCAGTTCGCCACTGTCGCTGACCTGCTTTAGTCCCCGGGCCTCGATAATATCATCGGCGCTACCTTCCCCATTCCACATCCCTTCGAACACCTGCTTGGCGATTTTTCCCGAGATGCTGTTGTCCAGGATGCGAGTAATGAGCGCGCCCAGCGCTGCGGCGTTAACTGGGCAATCTGACAGTGCCAACTCGCTACGATTGAGCTTGCCCAGCAATTCAACCTGAACCCAGTTCGCAGCGATTTTGGGGTCGCCGCACACGGCTACAACCGCCTCAAAATAATCGGCCAGCTCTCGACTGTCCACCAGTACGGCGGCGTCATAGCTGCTGAGCTCGTACTGCTTAACAAAACGCTGTTGTTTTTCCTTTGGCAGCTCCGGCAGCGCGGAGCGCACCGCATCAATGTAAGCATCATCGATGACGACGGGTAGTAGATCGGGCTCTGGAAAGTAGCGATAGTCGTTGGCAACTTCTTTAGAGCGCATTGGCCGCGTTTCATCCAAATCGGAATCGTACAGACGCGTCTCCTGAACGACGCTGCCACCGTCTTCAAGAATGTCGGCCTGCCGTTCTCGCTCGTAGTGAATAGCCTTCTCAACGAAGCGAAAAGAGTTTACGTTTTTGATTTCTGCCCGTGTGCCCAGCGCTGGGTCGCCCTCTCGTCGCAGCGATATGTTGATGTCGCAGCGCATGGAACCCTCGGCCATATTGCCATCAGAGATACCGAGATACGTGACCAGGCTATGCAGTGTTTTGAGATAGGCGACTGCCTCCGTAGCGCTGCGCAGATCGGGTTCAGAGACGATTTCCAGTAGTGGTGTTCCCGCCCGGTTCAGGTCTATACCGGTTTGGCCGTGAAAGTCTTCATGTAGTGATTTGCCGGCATCTTCTTCTAAATGCGCCCGGGTGATACCGATCGATCGAGTGACGCCATCTTCCAGCTGGATATCGAAGTGGCCCTTACCGACAATCGGCGACTCGAACTGACTGATTTGATAGCCCTTAGGGAGATCGGGATAGAAATAGTTCTTGCGATCAAAGACCGAGCGGCGGCCTATTTCAGCGCCTATGCCCAGGCCAAACATGACTGCAAAGCGCACTGCTTGCGCATTCAAAACAGGCAGCATACCCGGCATGGCAAGGTCGACGGCACTCGCCTGTGTGTTGGGCTCGGCGCCGAAGGCCGTAGCGGAGCCGGAGAAGATCTTCGACGCGGTTGCAAGCTGTAGGTGGACTTCCAGCCCGATAACGGTTTCCCACGGCATCACGCAGACTCCTGCTGAGCCAAGGGCGCACGCTGCTGATGCCAGTCGGTAGCCTGTTGAAAACGATGTCCTATATTGAGCAAGCGGGCTTCGTCGAAGTGGCGACCAATCAACTGCATTCCGATGGGCTTCCCACGCACCATGCCCGCGGGTATAGACATGCCCGGAAGTCCGGCCAGGTTCACTGCCAATGTATAGATGTCTTCTAGATACATGGCGATGGGATCATTGGATTTTTCGCCTTTCACAAAGGCCGGGCCGGGGGTTGTCGGGCCTGCCAATACGTCAACTTTGTCGAAACAGGCGAGGAAATCGTCCTGTATTAAGCGCCTCACCTGCTGGGCCTTTTTATAGTAGGCATCGTAGTAGCCAGCAGAGAGCGCATATGTGCCCACGAGAATGCGGCGTTTCACCTCCTCGCCAAAACCCTCTTCGCGTGATCGGGTGTACAGGTCGTGCAGATCCTGTGGGTCTTGGCAGCGGTAGCCATAGCGCACGCCATCAAAGCGAGATAAATTCGTGGATGCTTCGGCAGGTGCAATGATGTAGTAGGTGGGAACACTCAAGTGGCTGTGCGGCAAGGAGACGTCCACCAGCGTCGCTCCTAAGGCTTCTAACTCTCGAAGCGCTGATTGCACCTGGGCTGCTGTTTCGGCTTCCAAGCCGTCTGCGAAATACTGCTCTGGCAGTCCGATACGCAATCCCTTGATATCTGTGTTAAGTTCGGCGCAGTAGTCCTCAACAGGGCGTTCCGAAGAGGTGGAATCCAAGGGATCGTGGCCCGCCATGGTATTTAAAAGGAGGGCACAGTCCTCGGCGGTTCTGGCCATTGGCCCCGCCTGATCTAGGCTGGACGCGAAGGCAACCATGCCTAAACGCGATACACGGCCATAGGTTGGTTTGATGCCCGTAATACCGCAAAACGCGGCGGGCTGGCGGATTGATCCGCCGGTATCTGTGCCCGTGGCTGCCGGTGCGAGCAGGGCAGCTACCGCTGCAGCAGAACCACCGGATGATCCCCCCGGCACCCGCTCTTTGTCCCAAGGGTTCGTTGCCGCCCCGTAGTAGCTGGTCTCATTGGAAGAGCCCATAGCAAACTCATCCATGTTGGTCTTGCCTAGGATAATGGCGCCATCGTTTTGAAATCGTTGAATAACGGTGGCGTCATAGGGCGGAAAGAAATTGTCCAACATGCGCGACCCGCAGCTGGTGCGCAGCCCTTGGGTACAAAATATGTCCTTGTGGGCAATGGGTATACCCGTTAATGGAGCTGTCTCGCCCGCTGCGAGACTGTCATCAGCCGCTGCCGCCGCCGAGCGAACGGCCTCCTTATCGACGCTAACGTAGCTGTTGCAGTGCGTATCGAGCTTGTCGATGCGCTGTAAAAAGCACTCGCTCAGTTCAACACTGGAAAACTGCTTGTCGCGAAGCCCAGCGGCGAGCTGGGCAACGGTTTTATCGTGCATGATCTATTCCACCACTCGCGGTACCAGGTACAACCCATCCTCTACTGATGGTGCGATAGCCTGAAATGCCTCTCGCTGATTGACCTCGGTGACCTCATCGACGCGCAGGCGCGCAACGGCATCCAACGGGTTTGCCATGGGCTCGATCCCGCTAGTATCGACATCCTGGAGTTGATCCACCATCGCGAGAATCGCGGTAATACGATCCGTAACGGGTTCGACCTCTTCGGCTGC
This sequence comes from Pseudomonadota bacterium, assembly GCA_039025905.1. GTDB lineage: Bacteria > Pseudomonadota > Gammaproteobacteria > Pseudomonadales > Halieaceae > JARRPM01. Next base: position 40,243 of record JBCCNJ010000019.1, read on the forward strand.
AATACGGATGCGTGCGAGCTCCGCGATGGTTTCGATTTCGTCTTGCTCAATTGACATGTTGTGATTAGCCGGCGTGCGCTGCGCCATCGCAGCGGGGGCGTAAAGTTATCACATTTGCGCCTTGCCCAAAATCCCCGCGATTGTTACAGTGGCGGGAAAAATTCAAGTCCAAGAACAAAGCCGTCGTCATTGTCATTAACGGGGTCATGTCGGCCCACCCTGGCCTTTTTTGTGCTTGGGAGGGAGACGTAGAAAAGCGCAAACGGTCGGCACTGCGGACTGCCCGATGTACTCAGAAGGTAGTAACCATTAAATGTTAAAAAAGCTACGCGGAGCGTTCTCTAACGACCTCTCCATAGATCTGGGTACCGCCAACACCTTGATCTACGTCCGCGATAAAGGGATTGTGTTAGACGAGCCATCGGTGGTGGCAATCCGTGTCCACAACGGCCAAAAAACCATCGAAGCTGTCGGCACCGAAGCAAAACGTATGTTGGGTAGAACGCCGGGAAACATCACGGCCATTCGCCCACTCAAAGATGGGGTGATCGCGGACTTTGAGGTCACCGAAAAAATGCTGCAGCACTTCATCGCTAAAGTGCACGAGAGTAAATTTATTCGCCCCAGCCCACGTGTCTTGGTCTGTGTGCCCTGTATGTCAACCCAGGTGGAGCGGCGCGCGATTCGCGAGTCTGCCCTGAGCGCGGGCGCGCGCGAGGTGCGCCTGATCGAAGAGCCGATGGCCGCAGCCCTGGGCGCTGGCCTCAGTGTCGAAGAGGCTACCGGCTGTATGATCGTAGATGTGGGCGGCGGCACTACCGAAATCGCCATCATTTCCTTGAATGGCGTGGTCTACCGAGATTCGCTGCGTATTGGCGGCGACCGGTTTGATGAAGCCATCGTCGCTCACGTGCGACGCCGCTACGGCAGCCTGATTGGCGATGCAACGGCCGAGCGCATCAAAGAAGAAATCGGCTGTGCCTTCGCTGGCAGCGAACTGCGTGAGATCGATGTGCGTGGGCGCAATTTGGCCGAGGGCGTACCGCGCAGTTTCACCCTGAACAGCGATGAGATACTGGAGTCACTGCAGGATCCGCTCTCGTCAATTGTGCAGGCGATCAAATCCGCGCTGGAGCAATCGCCGCCCGAGCTGGCGGCCGATATAGCCGAAAGTGGAATCGTGCTAACCGGTGGTGGTGCGCTGCTGCGCGACCTTGATAGGTTGGTGTCGGAGGAGACGGGTTTACCGGTGATTGTGGCCGAGAATCCGTTGACGTGTGTTGCCCGCGGGGGTGGCCTGGCAATGGAGCGCATGGATCGGCATACAATGGATTTATTGTCTACCGACTGATGATCCGCTTATCCTTGCAGTACTAGGAAGCGGTAATCGGATAGAGTGAGGGCAGGACATTAAGCCACTGTTCGTCAAACAGTCCTCGCTGGGTCTTCGCCTACTGGTGGCGATTGTTGTCATAGTTGCTTTAATCACAGCGGATCTGCGCTACAACAGTCTGGCAACGACTCGGTCTGCACTGGACACCCTGGGTACCCCCATCTATTGGGTAGCCGATCTGCCCCTCAGATTGCGTGACTGGGTGCAGGAAACCTTCCAAACACGTTCCCAGCTGGCGGAAGACAATGATCGTCTCGAGCGCGAAAACCTTGTTTTGCAGGGCTTATCGCAGCAAATGACTGCATTGCAGGCCGAAAACGTACGCCTACGGGCCTTGCTTAACTCCTCAGCGATTCTTCGCGACGATGTGCTTGTTGCCGAATTGGTCGGGATTTCCCCCGACCCTGTCAGGCACCAGCTGGTGTTGAATAAAGGAAGTGATGAGGGTGTATACGTTGGTCAGGCGTTGATTGATGCCGATGGCCTGATGGGGCAAATCGTGGAAGTCAGTCCATCTTCCTCCAGGGCGTTACTGATCACTGATGCGAGCCACTCGATTCCGGTACAGGTGAATCGTAACGGCGTTAGGGCGATAGCTGAAGGTACCGGGCTATTGGGTGCCTTGGAAATCCGACACGTCTCGGCGACAACCGATATTAAAATGGGCGATCTGTTGGAAACATCGGGATTGGGTGGTCGTTTTCCCGGCGGTTACCCGGTTGCTGTTGTTTCTGCGATTGAACGGGACCCTGGGCAATTGTTCACGCGGGTAGTGGCAAAGCCCAGCGCAGCGCTGGACAGAAGCCGACACGTCTTACTGGTGTTCTCCACGCCAGCAGAGGAGGCAGTCAATCTTCCATTGGCTGAATCACAGGCCGAAGGATCGGAGATTGCAGCCGAAGAAACCACAGGCCAGAGCGATTAATACATGGTAGACCAGAGCGCCCATGGCTATTGGATGATTCTGCTTTCCTTTGCAGTGGCGTTCGTGTTGGCTGTGTTGCCCTTACCGCAATGGCTTATGTGGATGCGCCCAGAATGGGTAGCGCTGACTTTGATTTATTGGGCAATCGCGCTCCCGCATCGGGTCGGTATCTTCACCGCGCTGCTGCTAGGACTGATGCTGGACGCTTTGGAGGGAGCGGTAATGGGCCAAAACGCCTTCGCGTTGGTCTTAGTCACCTTGCTCTGTCAGACACTATATCAGCGCGTTCGTGTGTTTAGCGTCTTGCAGCAGTCAGCTACCGTTTTTGTGATCGTCGGTATCAACCAACTCGTATGTCAGTGGGTACAAAACTTAGAGGGAGTCGGGAGTGACACCGTGTTATTCCTACTACCTGCGCTTTCAAGCGCATTGCTCTGGCCGGTTGTCTTGCACGTGCTCAGGCGCCTTCGGCGTCAGTACTCCGTAACCTGATAGGGCTGGCATGGACTTAGTCTTGGCTTCTGCCTCTCCTCGCCGCCGTGATCTACTTGCGCAAATGGGCGTCAACTTCAGCTGTGATCCCGCGGATATTGATGAAACGGTGAAGGTGGGAGAAGCGGCGACAGACTATGTAGAGCGAATGGCCAAGGAAAAGGCTACAAAGGTGATGTCAAAGTATGCGGGGCAAGGCGTAGCCGTGTTGGCGGCCGATACAATTGTGGTTGTAGATGAAATCGATATTTTGGGAAAGCCTGTCGATCGCTTTGATGCACTGGCTATGCTCGCCCGATTGAGCGGGCGCAGCCACAGCGTGATGACGGCACTCAAGCTGATACATCCAAAAGGTGAACATAGCGAACGGGTTGAGACGCAGGTGCAGTTTATTAACCTCACGCAGGCGCTTTGTGACGCCTATCTGGCCACAGATGAACCCTGGGACAAGGCAGGGGCCTATGCCATACAGGGTCTAGCAGGCGTATTTATAAAAGGGATCAACGGCAGTTACAGCAATGTAGTTGGTTTGCCATTGGCTGAAACCTGGGGGTTGTTGAATAGAATCGGGGTTGCTACAGCCATAGCAGATGTGGCCGGTGATTGATTTTCAGAAAACCTAAACCAGATAAAGCCACAAACTATTCTGGATTGGGGAACACTTCCACAGCACGATGCTCTAAACTGCATGCCAACATCATCGCTAGGGGCTGTTCACGGGGCGGGTATTGAACCAATCCATATTCCACAAGCTCAGTCGGCTACTTTGGAGCGCCATCGTTGTTCTCGTTGTGCTGCTCGCAGTATACGTGAGTGTGGGTCGTCTGCTTAGCTCTTTAAGTGGAAGCTATCAGACAGAAATCTTGCAAGAGCTTAACCAGCGGGTGCCATTTGACATCAAAGCGCAAACTGTTAGCGCTGAGTGGCACTCCTTTGCCCCTGTCATCGTCCTCAGGGACCTTCGCTTAACTCTCCCAGATCCAGCTGCGCAGCCCCTGCGCTTGAGTGAGGGCCGTATAGCGATCGATGTGGCAGGTTCACTGGTTTCCCGATCACTGCAGATGACGCTACTTCAGCTCAAGGGCTTGGAGCTATCCGCTGAGCTAGCAGCAGATGGCAGCTTTCAGGTGACCGGCTTTGGTACTGGCGATACGGAGCTCGGTCAGTGGTTGAAAACCTTTTTGCTAAACGTAGAACGGCTCGCTTTAACGGAGTCACAGTTCACGCTCCGTACAGACGTCGGTGGTGAACAGGATTATTCCCTGGATCTCGTGCTGTCGCGCGAAGGCAGTCGTCGGCTTGTGAACGCGTCCGTGAGTTCAGCTCGGGGACTAAGTATGCGAGCGTTCGGCGAGGGCGTAGGTAATCCCTTTGAATCAGGCCTTTTCAACGGCCAACTGTATTTCGATCTGACTGCGCCCGATGTAGGAGAGCTCACGCCATGGCTGGGTGAGTCCGCCCTGGGCTTTGAGATAGATGGCAGTCTGCATGTCTCTCTCTGGTCCGATTGGGAAATCGGAGAAACCTATCCAAGCATTGCCCTGCGCACAGCGATGGAGCGGGTATTGTTCGAGCATCCTGATAAAGGCTGGAAGCTGCCCTTAGATGAGGCAGAGCTGACAGCACAGATGGCGTTCGATCAGAGCGCAATTACCCTAGACCTGCAGGACATAGCGCTCAGAAGAGAAGACACGGTTTTGCAGATACCGCGTTTTGCATTGCAGGCGCGCGGTGAGACGATGAAGCTGGCGGCTTTGGATATTACGCTACGGCCCGCGACAGAGCTTGTGAAGGATACTGGCATACTGCCGCCAGAGGCGCATGAACTGTTGCAGCTATTGCAGCCACGCGGTGTGCTGACCGCTTTGAAATTCGAGATTATCGACTTCAACAATCCCGCAGCAATGTGGGACATGTCAGTCAACTTCTCCGAGCTTGGCGTAGATAGTTGGAAAAACGCGCCAGCTGTGGAAGGTGCTACAGGCTACGCACACTTGTCACCGGGCTCTGGCAGCGTCGTGTTAGATAGTCGCGACTTCAGCCTTCAATTCCCCACTGTTTATCAACAGCCTCTCGAATATAATGAACTTCGCGGCTCACTGTTCGTCGACTGGGACAATAGCGGATTCGTATTGTCCAGCGGGCTGATAGAAGCCTACGAGGGCGCCACGCGACTGCCTGCAGTATTTACACTCAATGTGCCGCGGCAAGCCAATGATGTGGGCGTTGAAATGGATTTGCTGATCGGACTTGAGCAAGCAGATGCGAGTGTTCGACAAAAGTACATTCCCTATTTTCTTGATGATAAATTGAGGCAATGGCTTGAGGAAAGCATCCTAAATGGCCGTGTGCATGAGGGTGGATTTGTTTGGCGCGGCAGCCTCAGGAAGGAAAACCTGCCACGCTCGACCGTTCAGTTGTTTCTGGACCTGCATGAAACCGAGCTTGCCTTTCTTCCTCAATGGCCTGTTTTGCGTGATATCACAGGAATGCTTCTAATAGACGACACCGATGTCAGCGTATGGATTGAACATGCAGCTATGCTGAAATCGGCTGTGCAGAGCGTTTCCGCCGAACTATGGAGAGGGCCGTCAAATGATTTTTGGTTGGCCGTGGATGGCCATATAAGCGGGCAAGCGGCAGATGGGCTGAGCGTGGTTAATGAGTCTCCTCTGAGCGTGTATACGGGTGGTGTATTCGCCGACACAGAAGCTCTCGGCTCACTTGAAACCAGCATTAATCTTCTGATGAGTCTCACGGACAATTCCATCGAACCCCAGGTTGAGGTAAAAACGCGTTTTGCAGACGTGAGCTTGGACTTGCAGCCAGGGAACTTACCCATTGAGAGCATCAATGGAGCGCTGGACTTTACCACTGTGGATGGGTTCTTGTCGGAAGGTCTGACGGCGCGTTTGTGGGGTGAAGATATTGATGTCAATGTGGGGCCACATGGCATTTCCGAGACAGCGTCAGATGCCGCCATAGAGGGTGGCCACGAGTCATCCGTGTTAGTGCAGCTCGCGACGGTTGTTGATATCGCTGATCTTAGCGCTTGGTTGCAACTGGATGAGCTTGATATCGGGAGCGGCCGAACTGGGCTGGACGTTGAAGTGCTAGCCGCACCTGGTTTGTCTCCTGAATTGCTTGTTAAAACAAACTTAAAAGGCGTTAGCCTGAACCTACCCCAACCCTGGGACAAGCCCCCGGATGTGGATCAGCCTCTTGAAATCCATCTGTTCCCTGAAAGGGATAAGCTGCTGATGGATATTCGGTTCGATGACCGTGTCTCTGGGCAACTACTGTGGCGGCAGGGAGGCTTGCAGGCTGGCGCTTTAGGCTTGGGCGCAGAATCTGCCGAACTGCAGGACGGACAATTTCGGATAAGCGGCCGCGCCACTTATGCCAGCGTCGAAGAATGGCGGGCCTTCTTAGAGCCTCTTGCCTTGGCCCCTGATTTGGATGCCGAAGCTATTCCCAGCGCCCAGGAGCAGACGCCGCTACTTTCTGTAGACGGTTTGTGGCTGGATGAACTGATCGTTGAAGGTTACGCCCTGGGGTCTGCGCTGCTTACGCTGCAACAGATGGATCGACTTAGTTGGCAGCTGACGGCAAACACGGACTGGTTGCGCAGCGATTTAAGCTATCGGCCCGACGGTCGTTCGCTTTTGAATATAGAGTATATAGACCTCGCAGAACTTGGCCGGCTTGAGGTAGTGGAATCGGCCCCACCAGAGCGGTCAGTGGATACGCGGCTTCTCGAGCTTCCTACGCTAGATGTGACGATTGGAGAAATGCGCAATGGCCAGACTCTGCTCGGCAATGTCGCGTTTGGTTTATACAGTGAGGGTTCTGAGATCCATATCGAGAACCTCAGCGGCGAATTGGTGGCGATGCAAATTCGTTCCAGTGAGCCGGGTAGTCTGGTTTGGCATCAGGGTGAAGAAGGTTACACACAAGTCGATGCGCGCTTGGTATTTGGCGACCTGGGTGATTCGCTGACGCAGCTAGGATACGAACGGATTGTGGCCACCGAGAACGGAAACTGCGCGTAGAGCCATGCAGCTTTGGCGCGGTCCACCGGAGTGGATTTCATCAGTGTCCATGAACCAGCATCCTGA